>DASQXE010000182.1:0-17038 GCA_035639875.1 Gaiellaceae bacterium
GGCGAGGGTGCGCGTGTGACGAGGAAGCGGGACGAGCCGGTCCGCCTGACCCGCATCTACACGCGCGCGGGCGACGCCGGCCAGACCAGCCTGGGAGACGGGAGCCGCGTTTCCAAGACGGACCTGCGGATCGAGGCGTACGGGACGGTGGACGAGCTGAACTCCTTCCTCGGCTTCGCACTCGCGCACGAAGGCCTGCCCGCAGAGTTTCGCCCGTGGCTCGAGCAGATCCAGAACGATCTGTTCGATCTCGGCGCCGACCTTTCCGTGCCGCTGGGCGACCAGAGGGAGCGCCTACGGGTCCGCACCTCGCAGGTCGAGTGGCTGGAGGAGCGCTGCGACCTCGTCAACGCTCGCCTCGAGCCGCTCAAGAGCTTCGTCCTCCCGGCGGGCGGCGAAGCCGCGGCGCGCGTCCACCTGGCGCGTGCCGTCTGCCGCCGTGCCGAGCGGCTGACGGTCGCGTTGGCCGAGCAGGCCGACGCCAATCCCGTCGCGCTCGCGTACCTCAACCGCCTCTCCGATCTCCTCTTCATCCTCGCCCGCGCAGCCGCGGCCGGGGGCGAGCGGCTCTGGAAACCGGGCGGCTAGAGCCGCGGGGCTGGTAAACCCGTGGCCTGGGAGCTCGCGCTTGCGGCGGCTGCGTCGTTCGCGGCCGGTCTCCTCGGGGGCGCGCTCGGGCTCGTGCTCGGCAGCCTGCGCCTGCCCGCGATCCTCCTCGTCTCCGGAAGCCCGGCCGCGGCCGCGGGGACGAACATTGCGATCAGTGCCGCAGCGGCTTTGACCGCCGGGGCCATGCACGCGCGGGCCCGACGCGTCGACTGGCCGATCGCCGCCTGGATGACCCCTCCGTCGGTGGCGGCCGCTTTTCTCGGCGGCTACTTCGGGGGACTCGTCCCCAAGCGGGTGCTGCTCCTTGCAGTCTCGGTCGTCCTCGCCTGGAATGGACTCCAGCTCCTGGTCGCCCTGCGCACGCCGCGGCGCGTTCGTCGCCCGCGTCTTGCGGCAGTGGCCGCAGGAGCCGTGATCGGTCTCATCGGGGGAGCCGTCGGCCTGATCCTCGGCACGCTACGCATGCCGGCGCTTCTCGGGACAGTCGGGCTCGATGCCCCTCGCGCCGTGGGGACCAATCTCGTCGTCGGCTTCTTCCTCGGCGTGGCCGGCTTTGCGGGGCACGCCGCCAGGCTCGAGGTGGAGTGGGTCGTCCTCGCAGTCAGCCTCGCGGCCGCCGTGCCGGGAGCGTGGCTCGGTGCCCTTTTCACGGGAAGGCTCTCCGAGGAGCTCCTCAAACGCGCGATCGGCGCCGTTCTCGTGGCGATCGCCGTCGCGATCGTGATCGAGGCGGTTGTCTAGGTTCGGCCGACGAGGCGGCGAACGCCCGCGCCGACTGCGTTCAGCAGGCGCTGGTCCCAGAAGCGAAGCGTCTCGGGACCCGAGGCCGCCCGGTCTGCCGCGCGGTTGCGAGATTTGCGAGACCGAAGCGCGGTCGCGGCGGCAGCGGCAAATGCGCCGCCCAAGAGCAGAAAGCCGAGGACGCGGCGCCAACCCGATCCGGCATCTTCTTCTGCGCCGACCGCGGGTACGAAGCTCTGCGGTGCGACGCCGCCAGGCTCTCCGTTGTCGCCTTCGGCGCCCGGGGAGGACGGATCGGTCGATCCCGTCGACGTCGTCACCACACCGCCGGTCGATCCACCGAGGTACGTCGGGGACGTGGTGGGCGAGGACGACCCGCCGGAGCTGCCGGAGCCGCCGTCGGGGGGAACCGGGACGTACGAGCCGCTCCGGTAGACGCCTCGGGAGATCTTGAGCGGGACCGCCGTGCCCTTGGTGACGAGGCCGGAGCGGCCGGCGCTGATGACGCGTCCGGATGCGATGCTCGAGGAGTAGGCATAGGTGAGAGTGCCCGAGCTCAGACCGTGGGCCACGAGCCGTGCCTGCGCCTGGCCGAGGATGACGTTCTTCACCGCCGGGACGACGACGAGCGTCCTCGTCTTGGGCCCAAGGTTTCCGGCCGCGTCGCGCGCCGCCACCTGGAACGCGCGCGTGTCGGAGGTCTTGTAGACGCCCAGGTCGGCCGAGCGCGCGGAGCCGGCTAGCGTCTTCAGGAGCACGCCCTTGGAATAGACGAGGTAGGCGGTCACGAGGCCGCTATTGTCCGTCGCCGCCTTCCACTTGAGGACGAGGTGGCCACTCGAGTTCGCGCCCGAGAAGCTGTTCGGCTTCGACGGCGCTTGGACGTCCTTCAGGAGGCTAAAGGACGAGAGGTGCCTGGTCAGCACGTGGACGTGCGAAGCCGCCTTGTAGTACCCGTCCTGCCAACCGGCCGGGAGCGTTTGCCCGCTCGGCACGGGTGCGATCGACCGCCAGGATCCGGTTTCGAGCGTCGCCGGGATGGCGTTCGCCGCCGCCACGCCGAGCTCGATGTCGAGAGGCTTGGAGAAGGTATGAACGGCGCCTTCGCTGAGCGCCCAGTACGCGGAGACGTCGTAGATGTCGCCCGCGACCTGGAATCCTCCCGGAACCGCTGCCGGCGGCCGTGGGTCGATCCGGACGACGAGCCAGTCACCGGCGGGGGCACCGCTCCAAGCCCCGGCCGGAACGAAGACCTCGCCGATGTTGTCGGCCGCGACGAGCGTCGCCGGCACGCCCGCGAAGGAGTTCTCCTCGACCCACGGATAGTCCGCCGCCGCGAGGCTCCAGACCGTGAAGTGGACGCGGATCGGCTGTGAGTTCCCGGCGAGGTCGACGAGGTCGCCGGCGAGGGTATGAGGACCTTCGTCGAATGGGCCAGCGAAGGTGGCGGTCGCGCCCGCAATCGTGGGAGCCGCGACGGGCGAGCCGTCGATCTCCGGATTGGCGATCGCCGCCAAGTTCTCGTCGCCGGTGATCGTCCACGTCGCGGCCGCGCCGACGACGGCTCCATCGGGAGGAGTCGCCGAAGCGAACGACGGCGCCGTGTTGTCGACGATCACATCGCGGACCGCCGAGATGGCCGAGTTGCCGGCGTTGTCGGTCGCGCGCGCGCGGAGGCGATACGCGCCGTCCGCGACTGCGCTCGTGTTCCAGTTCGCCGGGATGGACGTCCAGGCGCCACCGCCCGCGGACGAGCGCTCGATGACGAGGCTCGCGATCCCGGATCCGCTGCCGTCGTCGGCAGATGCGTTCAGCCCGACGGTGCCGCGCAGATACGTGCCCGGGTCGGCGAACGACACGGTGGGAGAAGTGGCGTCGATCGTCCAGGCTCGGTTGGCGGGAGTCGCGTCCGTGTTGCCGGCCGGATCCGTCGCCTGCGCGGCGAACGTGTGCGCGCCATCCGCCAGCCCCGCGTAGGAGGCGGGGCTGGTGCAGGCGGTGAACGCTGCGCCGTCGAGGGAGCATTCGAACGTGCTTCCGGCCTCGTCGGAGTCGAACGAGAAGGTCGCGTCGGGGCTGGCAGAGAGCGCAGGCGGGGCCGAGGTGATGGAGGTTTCGGGCGGATCGAGGTCGATCGTGGAAACCGCCGTCCAGTCGAACTGGACGCTCATCGTCGAGCCCTGATACGCGTTCTCGGCGCCCGCGCCCGCGTCGGGGAAGCTGACGCGGAACTCGTAGACGCGCGAGTCGCCCGCCGCGAGCGTCCCGAGCGCCGTCGGCGTCAGGGCCGCAATCTTGCCGTCGTAGACGACGGCCGGCGAGCCGGCGTTCGTGACGTCTCTGACGCGGAGATCGAGCTCACCTGAGAGCGAGCCTCCGCCGGAGCCCGGCGTGTCGACGAGATTCGAGGTGGAAAGCGACAGGTCGCCGGCCACCGTGCCGGTGTTTCCGAGCGTGACGGTGTCGGTAACGGAATCACCGGGTCGCATTCCGCCGAGCGAGAGGATCGCTGCGCCTTCCTTCGTGTTCGAGAGCGTGAGGGAGCCGCCGCCTCCACCTGTTAGCTGCACGTGGATGCGCTCCGGCTTCTGCGACGTCGAGATCACGGCGAGGCAGACCGCCGCGATCACGACGACCAGCACCTCGAGCCGCAGGAATGCACGGCGGGCCCAGCTCTGCCGGGCCCGGGTGCGCGTGGGGTCGTAGCGGGAGCGCATTGTCTAGAACTCCGCGTCGCTCGCGCCGGTCTCGGTCTTCGTCACCGGAGTGACGAGCGTGTTTTGGGCGATGTCGGTGAGGCCTGCGGCGACGGGCCAGCTCGAGTTGCCCGCCGACCCCGTCTGGAGGAACTGGGGCTTATCCGGGGTGCCCAGGGTGAGCGTGATGGTCGCACCGCTCTGCGAGATCGTCGAGTTGGAGAGGACGACCGTCTTGCCCGCCTGCACGTAGCCCGCGCCGCCGAGGGTGACGAAGCCGTTCACGAGCGTGGCACCCGTGATCGTGAGGTGGTTGCCCGTATCGAGCGTGACGGTGACGGTCTGGGTGCCGGTGCCGTTCCAGCCGGCGACGATCGTCCCAGGAGCGATCTGCTCGCTGAACGTGAACGTCATGGTGTCGCCCTGCTCCGCCAGGCCCGCCGTGCCGCCGACCTTGTTCGCCGACTGGATGTCCGTGGCGGTCGGCGCCGTGTTGTCGACGACCCGGTTCGCGATGGTCGACGAGTTCGTCACATTGCCCGCGTTGTCGGTGGCGACCGCTCGCAGGTCGTAGCCGCCGTCAGCGACGAGCGTCGTGTTCCACGAGCAGGAGTACGGGCTCGTGGCGTCGGTGCAGATCGTCGTCCAGGTCGAGGTGCCCGTCGGCGCGCGCTGGATCTGGACGTTGGCGACGCCCGAGCCGCCGGTGTCGGTGCTCGACGCGTTCAGGGTGACCGTCTGGCGGAGCGGCGAGCCGGGGTCGGTGAGGCTGGAAGTGGGCGCGGTGTTGTCGACGCGCCGGCTCGTGACGGTCGAGGAGCTGGTCGCATTGCCTGCGTTGTCGGTCGTGACGGCGCGCAGGTCGTAGAGGCCGTCGGAGACGCCCGTCGTATCCCAGGAGCAGGAGTACGGCGACGTCGTGTCCGTGCAGACGTCCGTCCACGTGCTGCCGCCGGCCGGCGTGCGCTGCAGCTTGACGCTCGCGACTCCGGAGCCTCCGTCGGTGCCCGTCATGCTCACGGTCACGGTTAGGCGCAGGGGCGAGCCCGGGTCGGTGATGCCCGCCGTCGGCGCCGTGTTGTCGACGCGGCGATTCGTGACCGTCGACGTTGACGTCTTGGAGGCGTTGTCGGTGGCGATCGCGCGGAAGTCGTAGAGGCCGTCGGAGACGGTCGTCGTGTCGAACGAGCACGAGTACGGGGAGGTCGTGTCGGTGCAGACATCTGTCCAGCTGCCCCCACCGGCCGGCGAGCGCTGAATCTTCACGTTCGCGATCCCGGAGCCGTCGGAGGCGGTCGCGTCGAGCTGCTTCGTGCCGGCGAGATACGCGCCGGGGTCGGTCATGCTGACCGAGGGCGCCGTGTTGTCGACGAACGCGCCGGAGTAGACGGTCGAGATGGCCGAGTTGCCGGCGACGTCGGTGCCGAGCGCGCGGAAGTCGTACTGGCCGTCGGAGAGGGCGCTCGTGTCGTACGAGCAGGAGTAGGGGGAGGTCGAGTCGGAGCACATGTCACTCCAGGTGTTCGCACCCACGGGGGAAACCTGGAAGGTGACGGCGGAGACACCCGAGCCGCCGTCGCTCGCGCTGCCGTCGAAGGTCTTCGTGCCGCCGATCGGCGAGCCCGGGTTCGTCATCGAGACGGTCGGCGCCGTGTTGTCGACGCGCCGGTTCGCGATCGTGGCCGAGTTGGTCGAGTTCCCCGCATTGTCGGTCGAGACGGCGCGCAGGTCGTAGAGCCCGTCGGAGACGCCGGTCGTATTCCAGGAGCACGAGTAGGGGCTTGTCGTATCGGTGCAGATGTCCGTCCACGTGCCTGCACCCGCCGGCGACCGCTGCACCTTGACATTGGCGACTCCCGAGCCGCCGTCGGTGGCGCTCGCGCTCACCGTGACCGTCTGCCGCAGCGGCGTGCCGGGGTCTGTGATGCCGGCCGTCGGAGCCGTGTTGTCGACGCGCCGGTTCGTGACCGCGGAGGAAGTCACGGTCGCGCCGAGATTGTTCTGGGCGATCGCGCGGAAGTCGAAGAGCCCGTCGGAGACGCTCGTCGTGTTGAACGAGCAGGAGTACGGGCTCGTCGTATCGGTGCAGACGTCGGTCCAGGTGCCTGCGCCGGCCGGAGACCGCTGGATCCTGACGGACGAGACGGAGGATCCGTCCTCGCCGTCGCCGACGTTCGCCTGCAGCGTGACCGTGCCCCGCAGATACTGGCCGGGGTCGATCATCGTTGCGGTGAGATTGAAAGCGTTCGAGGCCCCGAAGGAGTTGCCGGGGTTGGCTCCGGCCGCGGTGAAGACCGCGCCGGAGAACGTGACGCCGGCCGCGATCAGAGCCGCGACGGCCAGGAAGCTCGCAAGGGCGCGGAGCTTCACGAGCGCACCTCCGGGGCGATGCGCTCCTTCCGCACGTCGCGGCGAAGGCTCGCCACGAGCGCGACGGCGATGAGGAGCGCGGGAAGGGCGACTACGAGCATCCGCACCTTCCGAATGGAGAGGGCGGCGAGCGCGTAGCCGACGTAGGGAACGTGGAACGAGACTCGCGCTTGAGTCTGTCCGTCAAGAGTGAACGTCCATGGATCGACTGCCTCGTTGGCGTCGCCCTTCGTGCGCAGGACGCGCCGGCCGAACTGGTCGGAGCCGATCCAGGCGATTCGATGTGTTACGAGCCCCGTCGGGCCGGAGCCCGGAGGAGGCGTGTAGGTGATGACGTCGCCCACCTTCAGGTCGGAGACCGGGGCGACGCTGTCGAAGACGACGGAACCACGATCGTACGTACCCGTCATCGAGCCGCTCGTGATGACGTACCGCTGGTAGCCGAGAAGTCCGGGCAGGATCATCAGGCCGGCGAGAGCCAGGCAAGCTGCGCAAAGCACGCTTGCGAGGACCGTGCCCGCCCGCCGCCGCGAACTCCTCGGCTGCCAGCGGTAGTAGTCGTACGCTGTTCTGGTCGTCATCGACGTCTCCTTTCGAGCGGTCGACAGCTGAGCGTTTGTCCCGGCCGGGGCCGCGAGATTGCGACCCCGGCGCCTAGCGCTCAGGCGTTCGCTTGGCCCTTAGGAGGCGTTCCAGTCGAACTGGACGCTCGACGAATCGCCCTGGTAGGCGTTCCCCGCGCTCGAGTTGAAGGTCACCGCGAACTCGTAGCGGTGCTTCTCATTCGCCGCGAAGGTGCCGAGGGCGACCGAGCCCATGGCCGCGATCGTCCCGCTGTACTTCACGGGATCGCCCGCGTCACAAGTCGGCGTGCCGCTCGAGAAGTCGCCGCAGTCCTTGACGACGAGATCGAGCTTGGCCGACATCGGGTTCGAACCGTCGGAGTCGCTGATGTTCGACCGCGAGAGCGTGAAGGCACCGGAGAGCGAGCCCGTGTTCTGCACGTCGACCGTGCCGTTCGCGGAGTCGCCGGGCTTCATGTTGCTCGCAGTGAGGACCGCGAGGCCCTCCTTCGAGTTGAGGATCGAGAGCGTTCCGGCTGCGAACGTGTTGCTCGGGTTCGCGGACGTCGCCGTGAAGCTCGCGCTCGATCCTACGGCCACCGCCACTGCAGTTGTGAGCGCAGCAAGTGCGCCCAGTAGCCGCAGCGGGTGGCGAGCTACGAACGTGTACATGAGATGTCCTTTCTTGCCGCAGTTGCCATTGGACTTGCCGTTGCCGCCTTACGGCCTCGGTATCGACGGCTGCGGCTTCCGAAAGGGCCGGGAAACGGTATGAAAACGGTCAGCTGGGCTCGAAAAACCCTCGTTCGAGGGACGCTTGCGCCACCGCTTCGCTGCCCGCGCGGTGAAACAGGCGTCGTAACGGCCGAGCGGCCGCGCGTGCTCGATCAGCCGAGCGTGTGAATCTGGACGTTGCCGCCTGCGAGCGTCCGGTCGCCCGAGGCGTAGCCGTTCCCGATCAGGATCCCGTAGACGTCTGCGCCGGCACCCGGCTCCGCCTGGTCGCGCACCCGGATCCGGAACGCGAACGGGCCGACGCCGTCGACCTCGCCCTCACCGAAGATGGCCGCCTCGCGGCCGTCGCTGCTGCAGACCACGGCGAGGATCTCGTCCGAGTGGAAGTCGAACGACTGCGCCGGGCCATGGTCCTGGTACTCCTCTGCACCCTGCGTGGAGCCGCTCAGGTCGACGCTCGCATTCCCTCCGAACGTCGCCCGATCGCCGTCGAGCGCGGTGATCCAGGCACCCTGGGTGATCCTCACCTCGCAGCCCGGCGTGGACGCCGGCGGAACCCAGGTTTTCGACGCCGTGGCGGCAGGCTCGTTTCCCGCGGGAGGCGGGGCGTCCTGCACGCCGTCGCCGTCCGTGTCCGCAAACGCCCTGATGACGTCTTGCCCGGGAAGGTCCGGACCCGTGTAGCAGAAGGTCGCCTCGCCCTCGCTGTTCGTCGTCGCCGTCCCGTCTTCGTCGGCCGGATCCTGGTCGAGCTCTGAGGCGCCCTCGACGTCGAAGACGACGGTCACGCCCGACACCGGCTGCATGGCCACGTCACGAACTGTCGCGGTCAGGCAATGCTGCGTGCCGACCTCGTTGACGGCTTCGGCGGGCGTTAGCTCGAGCGAGAAGGGCTCCTGGGTCACGGCCGGTGGCGAGCTGACCGCGATGTCCTCGAGCGAGTTGCCCGGCGCGGCCGACATGACGGCCGTGATCGTCGCGTAGGGCGCGTTCCCGAAGTCGTAGATGAACTCGAGATCGGTGCCGATCAGGTCGTTGAAGGGAGGATCCTCGAAGTCGACGCCGGTGAGTCCGACCGGCGGGTCGAACGTGGTCACGATGTCGCACGGCGGCACCGCGGCGGGGGCGGTGTACGGCGCTGCGCTCGCCGCGTCGACGACGAGGAGCGGATCGAGCGGGCTGAACTCACCGGCATCGGTCACGAGATATTTGCCCGCCGGAAGTCCCGCGATGTGGCGCGTGACCGCGAGCGTGTCGTTGCCGCCCGGGTCGAAGGCCGCCTTGGGGACCCAGCAGGCTGCGAGGATCGCACCGCTTGCTTTGTTCACCTTGTAGAGAATCTGCCGGCCTGCGTCGGGGGTATACCCCGCCGCCCAGAGGTGGCCGTCGTCGGGGTCGACGTCGAGCGCGCCGATGTCATCCTGCGTCGGCGGGCCCGGCCCCTCCCCGAACGGGATCTGGCCCATCGGAGAGCACGCGGGGGGACGGGTCGTCTTGTGGATGAAACCGTCCGGCGGGCCGACGAACGCGTACCAGAGATTGCGGTCCGCGGGATCGAAGGCGATGGCGCGCCCGTTGCCCGACGGCATCGGGACGCACTCCGCCTCGAACGTATCGGTGCCGATGTCGTACTGAAAGATCTGCGCCGTCGGCGGAACGTTCGCCTGGTAGCCCCACAACTTAGTTCCGGGCGGGGCATGGCTGGCGCTCGCCAAGCCGCTCCAGTAGAGCGCTGCGAGGACGCTGAGGGCGAGAGCGCCGACGCGGAGGGGCCTTCTTCGCATGTGTCCCTTTCCTACTGTCACGGAATTGATGACAGATGACGGCAGAACTTGCCACCCCGGGGATCTGCCGGTGCCCGCGTAGAATGAAACGCGGCCATGGCCACTACCGAGGATCGGCCGGGGACGGACGCAACCCGCGAGTGGCGGCGCGAGCTCTACGAGCAAAAACCCGAGCGGGACGCCCTCTTCACGACCACCTCGGGGCTCGAGAACGAGCCGCTGTACACCCCTGACAACGTCGAGCTCGACTACGAGCGCGACCTCGGGTATCCGGGCGTCTTTCCGTACACGCGCGGCGTCTATCCCTCGATGTACCGCGGCCGGTTGTGGACCATGCGCCAGTTTGCGGGCTTCGGGACGGCGGAGGAGACGAACGCGCGCTTCCGCTACCTCCTGAATCACGGCCAGACGGGCCTCTCGACTGCCTTCGACATGCCGACGCTCATGGGCTACGACTCCGACCATCCCAAGTCGCTGGGCGAGGTCGGGCGCGAGGGTGTCGCCGTCGACTCGCTCGAGGACATGGAGCAGCTGTTCGCGGCCATCCCGCTGGCCGAGGTCTCCACTTCGATGACGATCAACGCCCCGGCGGCCATGCTCCTTGCCTTCTACATCTGCGTGGGCGAGGAGCAGGGAGTTCCGCGCGAGCGCCTCCGCGGGACGATCCAGACGGACATCCTCAAGGAGTACATCGCGCAGAAGGAGTGGATCTTTCCGCCCGAGCCGTCCATGCGGCTGTGCGTCGACATGATCGAGTTTTGCGCGCGGGAGGTTCCGCTCTGGCACCCGGTCTCCATCTCCGGCTACCACATCCGCGAGGCCGGCTCGACCGCGGCCCAGGAGCTCGCGTTCACGCTCGCGGACGGCTTCGCATACGTGGAGGCGGCGGTGGATCGCGGCCTCGAGGTGGACGACTTCGCCCCCCGCCTGTCCTTCTTCTTCAACGCGCACATCGATTTCTTCGAGGAGATCGCCAAGTACCGGGCCGCGCGGCGCATCTGGGCGAAGGAGCTCCGCGACCGCTTCGGCGCGCGCAATCCGCGCTCGTGGCTGATGCGGTTCCACACGCAGACCGCGGGCGTCTCGCTCACCGCGCAGCAGCCCGAGGTCAACATCGTGCGGACGGCGCTCGAGGCGCTCGCGGCCGTGCTGGGCGGCACGCAGTCCCTCCACACCAACTCCTTCGACGAGGCCCTCGCACTGCCGACCGAGCACGCGGTGAAGATCGCCCTCCGCACGCAGCAGGTGATCGCGCACGAGACGGGCGTGGTCAATACGATCGACCCGCTCGGCGGCTCGTATTACGTGGAGGAGCTGACGAATCGGCTCGAGGCGGAGGCCTATGAGTACTTCGGCCGGATCCGCGCGCTCGGCGGCGTCATCCCTGCGATTAAGGACAACTTCTTCCAGCGCGAGATCGCGGAGGCCTCTTTCCGTTACCAGAGAGAGGTCGAGTCCGGTAAACGCGTAGTCGTCGGCGTCAACCGCTACGAGGAGCCGGAGGAAAAGGAGGTCGAGCTCCTCGCCATCGACGAGGCGCTCGAGCGCAAGCAGGTCGGGCGTGTGCGTGCGTTACGCGGGCGGCGCGACCCCGCCGCCGTCGAGCAGACCATCGCGCGGCTCAAGCGCGACGCGGCGGCGGACGATGTGAACCTCATGCCGGCGATCATCGACGCCGCGAAGGCGTACGTGACCATGGGGGAGATGTGCGACGCTCTTCGAGAGGTTTGGGGCGTATGGAGTGAGACCCCCGTCTTTTGAAGACGGGGATGGATGAGGGGGGCTTTGCCCCCCTCATGGAGCGTTTGGAGAAAGACCCCGGTCTTCTAGTCCCGCCACGTCGTCGGCCCGGGGAACGGCAGGACGACGCTCTTTAATGCGAAGCCACATGACGAACGACGGGGCCGTCCTCTCCATCCAGGGCTTGAGCCGCCGCTTCGGCTCGCGCGAAGTCGTTCGCTCGCTCGACCTCAGCATGGCGCGAGGTGAACGGATAGCCCTCTGGGGTCCCAACGGGTCTGGAAAGACGACGGTGCTTCGCTGCGTGGCCGGCACGTTGACTCCGACGGCCGGTCGCGTCGAGATCGTCGGGCACCCAGCAGGGGCGCTTCAAGCGCGCCGGCTCGTGGGCGCGTCGCTCGCGCAGGAGCGTTCCTTCTACCTCCGGCTCTCCGGTCACGCGAATCTCATGTTCTTCGCACGCCTCCGCTACGACAGCGAGCGGGAGGCTGCCGCGGGCGTTGCCGCACTCGAGGACGAGCTCGAGCTGGGGGAGATCGCACGCCAGCGCGCAGATCGCTGTTCCTCCGGGATGATCCAGCAACTCGCCATCGCACGAGCTCTGCTCGGCGATCCGGCGGTCATCCTCCTCGACGAGCCCACGAAATCGCTCGACGCCGACGCCCGCGGCCGGCTCTGGGCTGCCATCGACCGCCGGCCAAATGCGGCGGTGCTGTTCGCCACGCATCTCGATTCCGACCTCGAGCACTGTGACGAGCGTCTTTCCTTTCCCGTTTAGCCTTCCGCGAGGGCGGGTGATGCTCGCGCTCGTGCGGCGTGACTTTCAGGTCACGCGCTCGTACCGGCTGCCCTTCGCGCTGGACCTCGTGTACGGGTTCATCAACCTGCTCGTCTACTTCTTCATCTCGAAGACGTTCGAGGGCGCACGGACGGCGAATCTCGGCGCCGCGCCGTCCTACTTCGCCTTCGTGACGGTCGGCATCGCGATCACAGTGGTGATCGGCGCGGCCAGCTCGGGACTGGCCGCGCGCATCCGCGAAGAGCAGCTGACGGGGACGCTCGAAGCTCTGATGGCTCAACCGCTGACGGCCACCGAGGTCGCCCTCGGCCTCGCCGGCTTCCCGTTCCTCTTCGCCGTCGTCCGCGCGGCGCTTTACATCCTCATCGCTGGGACCGTGTTCGGCCTTCCACTCGGAGAAGCAGACTGGCTCGGCTTCGTCCTTTGCCTGACCGTCGCCGGCGTCGCCCTATCGGCGCTCGGCGTACTGGTCGGCAGCCTCGTACTCGTGATCAAGCGTGGAGAGTTGCTAGCAGGAATGATCCCGTTCGCGATGGGTCTGCTAAGTGGGGCATTCTTTCCCGTCTCCGTGTTGCCGGGCTGGCTCGAAGTCATCGGACGAGTTGTCCCCACCCGCTTTGCGTTCGACGGTCTGCGCGCCGCGGTCTTCGAGGGAGCCGGGTGGGAAGCGGACACCGTGACGCTCGCCCTTATCGCGCTCGTTGGGCTGCCGATCGCGATCGCCTTCTTCGCCAAGGCGCTGGCCTACGGGCGTCGAAGCGGCACTCTCGGGCAGTACTAAGAACGATGCCCCGACCGGATTTCGCTGTCAGCCGGGCCGGTCACGTGGCTCGCATGCTCGTTCTCGATGCGGCCGCCGTCGAGGTCATCGACGCCCTCGCGCAAAGCGGCGTGCGAACTGTTCTCCTCAAAGGGCCGTCCATCTCCCGATGGGTGTACGAGGACGGCGAGTTCCGCTCGTACTCGGACCTCGATTTGCTCGTCGCGCCGGCGGACGTGCGGCGGGCCGTTCGTACATTGACAGGCCTTGGCTTCGACCGCGTGCACAGCGACGCCCACGCGGAACTCCTGCGCCGCGCCCGCGACCAGGTGACAGTCGACCTCCACCGCGTGCTGGTTGGCGTCCAAGCACGTCCCGAGGAGGCTTGGAGCGTCCTCATCGATTCAACCCAAGCCTTCGCGCTTCAGGGACGGGAAGTCGAGATTCTCCCTGAGCCCGCGCGCGCGCTTCACCTGGCGCTGCATGCGGCGCAGCACGGCGCGCACGATTCGAAGCCGCTCGACGATCTAGCCATTGCGCTCGACCGCCTCCCCGAGTCGGTCTGGGAGGGCGCTGCGGCGCTGGCGGGCCGCCTCCACGCTTCTGCGGCCTTCGGAACGGGCCTCCGGCTTCTGCCCAAAGGACGAGAGATCGCAGAACGGCTCGACCTTCCGCAGGAGCGCTCGGTGGAGATGGCGCTCCGAGCGGGTACTCCTCCGCCGACGGCGCTCGGCGTCTACCGCTTCGTGACGACGCCCGGGGTCCGCGCGAAAGCGAGCCTGCTCGCGGGCGAGCTTTTTCCCTCAGTCGCCTTCATGCGGGCGTGGTCGCCGGTCGCCCGTCGGGGCCCCGTAGGACTGACCGCGGCGTATCTGTGGCGGCCGATCTGGCTCCTCCTGCGCGTCGGCCCCGCCCTGCGTGCGTGGCAGCGCGCCCGCAGGACTACCAACTGACGTCATTTCGCCGGCTCGGAAGGTCAGCACCGGAACGAAGTCCGCCAGGTCCTCGTCCGTCTCGTAGAGCGCCGCGCCATCGACCACGACCCAGACGTGACCGCGCACCGCAGAGACGTCGTCTTTCCCGACTCCGACGACGAGCTCGGGCCCGGCGCCGGCACGCGAGAGGAATCGGTACAGGATGAGGCTCCGTTCGAGGCAGTTGTCGCGCACGCTCACCGTGCGCGAGCGGTAGAGCAGGCGGCCGATTCTCGCAATCCGACGCTCGCGCTCGGGCACCCGCGGCCCGCTGCCCGGCCGGACCGAGACGATCCGGACGAGCCGGGGCAGCGAAACGAAACGCTTGAGAAGCGGAAGAAAGGGCGTCCAGCCCGCCATGCGCATCGCCAGC
The DNA here is from genome assembly GCA_035639875.1 of Gaiellaceae bacterium. Classification (GTDB taxonomy): domain Bacteria; phylum Actinomycetota; class Thermoleophilia; order Gaiellales; family Gaiellaceae; genus JAIBJP01. The sequence continues at coordinate 14,145 of DASQXE010000182.1, forward strand.
CAGACGTCGGCGGGCGAGGAGATCGCCGCCCGCAGCGTGGCCCAGCGCTCCCGCACTACGCTCCTCGCAGGTCGGCGAGCACGCTTGTCGCCTCGTCGAGGATCGCCGGCAGATTCTCGACGCCCGTGGGCAAGTGGAGATCGTAGAGCGGCGTCGCGGTCACGAGAGCCAGATACGATTCGAGCATCCGCCGCTTGCGCGCGGGCGGCTCGCCGCCGAAGTGATAGGACTGCGCGAGGAGGTCGGGTAGAGCTTCGAGGGGCTCGACGCGCCTCGCGGTGGCTTTCGAGCCTTCGCCGCGTCTGAGCAGGAAGATGGTCTGGATCGGCGCCTCCTGCCCAACGGTCTCGTGTGCAGCTTCGTAGCGATCGTGACCGAGATCGAAGTATGCCGCCGACGAGGGTCGTAGCCGAAGCGAAAACGGAAGTGGAAGCGCCCGAGCTCGTTCTCCCTCGATCTCGAAGGCGAGGGCGTCGTCGGCGTAGAGGCGAAAGCCCCGTTGCGAAAGCCCATATGCGAGCGTCGACTTCCCGGACTCCGAGGCCGCGCAGAAGCCGACCACTCCATCCGGGGTCAGAACTCCGCTCGCATGGAGCACCTCGGGGCCGAGGACCTGCACCGCAACGGGAAGGACCCAACGGTGATAGACCTCGACGATGAGTTGCTCCGGTGCCCCTGGATGCGGTTCGACCCAGACCTGGGCGGAGCCGGGGCGGAAGCTGAAGCGGCCGATTCGTTCGAACTCGACGAAGTGAACGTCGCTTTCGACGAAGGCACGTCCCACGACGTGCCCCCACTTGTCGCGCCAAAACTGCGACTCGGCGTCTTCGGCCAGCGTTACCGAAGACGCCGAGTCGGGTCCCGAAACCACGAGTTCCGGGACGTGCGAGCCCGGGGCGGACGCGTCGGCCGCGCCCCGGCTCGCCCGTGCGTTCGCCACTACTCCTGGCCCGGAGGGCTGTTGGGCGTCTCCATGCCCTCGTCCGGTTGGACCTGGACGGGCGACTTCCCACCGCCCGTGCTCACCTGCAGCACGTCGCCGACGTTGCCGGCCCGAGTGACCTTCATCGACTCCCAAGCTTCCTTCTCGCTAGACATCCGCTCACCTCCTCCCTGGATCCCCTTCGAGGCGTGCTCGCACCCAGGCCTCATGATCGAGTATCTCCCACACATAAGGTACAAAGGTTTGCCGATTGGCTGCAAGCATTTCGCGGACGTGCCTATCCAAACGTGGGGCATCGACTATCCCTAATTCGCCGAGGACTCGCGTGCCGCCCATCGCCTCCCACGCTTCGATCGCCTCTTTCGTCTTCTGAGGCCAGAAGTTCCCGGTCGTGATCTTTTTCTGCCGTTCGATTCCGAGACCGGCAAGCCTTCGGCTCATGATGCCGCGGACCATCGACTTGCTCCGCTGCCCTCGATTGAGCACGGTCGGCGGCGTCCTGCAGAGAAGGTCAACGAGGTCGGCGTCGTAATACGGCATGAGCACGGGAACGCCCAGCCGGCGCCCTTTTTCGAATGCCTCTTCCAATTCGACTGACAAAAGCGGGTGGTCCAACGAACGTCGAATCTCATTGCGATAGAAATCTCCCGGCTTCGGTTTCGGCTGTGCGCGCACGAATGCGGCGCGCTCGTCGATTTGCCGCCTGATTTCGGGATCGGGCGCGATCCATCGCGGCGTCTTTTGCTTCACACGGGCACGGGCTTGCGACCGCAGCAACTCGGGCGCGACCCGCAAGACCATTCGGTGCTCGAAGGAGAGCAGGATGTTGCGCAGCCCGTACTTCCAGATGATCCTCCGAGTCAGGAGGCCTCGCCGAACGCGGTAGGAGCGCTGGTAGGTGTGCCAGAGCCGGAAGAGACCGACGAGGTCGAAGCGCGCCATCAGGTCGGCGCCATACTCGAGCGCGACCGAGAGCCAGTTGTCGCCGCCGCTCCCGGTCATCACGGCTTGGCACCCGTTCTCCTTCGCCCGCTCGATGAGGGTGAAGTACACGGGGCTGAAGATCCCCAGAAGTGGCGCGGGCCAGGCGGCGCTCAGCTCGAGCGCCGAAGGTAAGAGGCCGCGCCCGCCGAGGGCTTCGTCGAGGCGCATCATCACCTGCGGCATTCCGAGGTGGGCGGCCACCGCCTTCTGCACGAGGGCTTCCTGCGTGTTGTCCGGGTCCGGGAACTCGATGGATAGCGCCCACGGGATCTCGTACGCCTCGCGCTCCGCGAGCTCGGCCGCAAAGCTCGCGATGCTGATCGAATCGAGCCCGCCGCTCAGCGCGAGCGCCGTCGGCCCCTGGGCGATGCAGCGCCGGACAGCCTCCTCGAGGGCTTGCTCGAACCGCTCGGCTGCTTCGTCCTCCGGGATCCAGCCCGACTCTTTGTCCGGGACCGGTGTCCAGTAACGCTCCTGCGTCTCCGAGCGCCCGTCGGCACGGAGGACGTTGCCGGCCACGACGCGACGGACGGCGAGGAAAAAGGTCTCGTCCTTCTCCTCGACCCACCGCGGAACCACGTGCTGGGCGAGGAGAGGGAGGTTCAGCTCCGACGGCACGCGGTCATCGCCGAGGAGGGTGTCGATGGCGTTGGAGAAAAGCAGGTCTGCGCCGGCGCGGGCGAAAAAAAGCGGATGGTTGCCCATGCGGTCGCGGATGCCGAGAACCGTCCCGGTGCGGCCATCCCAGACGACGAGCGAGAACGTGCCTTTGACGCGCTCGATGAAGCGAGCGCCGTCGCGCAGGTATGACGCCAGGAGGATTTCTGCCTTATTGCCCGTTCCGTTTGACCCTGGGAGATCTCTCGTCAAATCGGCAGCGTTGAACAAGATCCCGTCGAATGCGACCGTGCAGTTTTCGGCGCCGGCGGTTTCGGGCGCTCCGTTCCAATCGCTGATGATTTCCGGT
>DASQXE010000183.1:0-10144 GCA_035639875.1 Gaiellaceae bacterium
TTCGGCGACGAGGACGCGATGATCCAGGTCGACATGTCGGAGTACATGGAGAAGCACTCCGTGTCCCGGCTCGTCGGCTCGCCGCCCGGCTACATCGGCTACGACGAGGGCGGCCAGCTCACCGAGGCCGTCCGCCGCAAGCCGTACTCGGTCGTCCTCCTGGACGAGATCGAGAAGGCGCATCCCGACGTGTTCAACATCCTCCTGCAGATCCTCGAGGACGGGAAGCTGACCGACGCGCAGGGGCGCAAGGTCGACTTCCGGAACACGATCGTGATCATGACGTCGAACATCGGCGCGGCGACGATCTCCAAGAACCAGTCGCTCGGCTTCGCGATGGGCGACGAGACCGGCCTCTCCTACGAGGAGATGAAGGACCGCATCATGGGTGAGCTCAAGAAGGTCTTCCGGCCCGAGCTCCTCAACCGCATCGACGAGGTGATCGTCTTCCACAAGCTGACGAAGGACGAGATCAAGACGATCGTCGACCTGATGATGAAGCGGGTTCGCGAGCAGATGGTCGCGCACGAGACCGCGATCGAGCTCACGGATTCGGCGAAGGAGCTCCTCGTCGAGAAGGGCTACGACCCGGCGATGGGCGCACGGCCCCTGCGGCGCGCGATCCAGCGCTTCATCGAGGATCCGCTTGCGGACTTCGTCCTTGGGCGCTCGCTCAAGCCCGGATCGACGATCCTGGTCGGCCGCAAGGACGACGAGTCCGAAGAGGTCGACATCTCCGTCGTCGAGCCGGCCGAAGAGGCCCGCGAGAAGGTCACCGTCCCGCCCGAGGAGCCGCAGGATGCAGGCGAGTCGGACGAGGACTCCTCGTCTGACGAGTAGCGGCTTCGGCGGCGGGGCAAACGACGATGGCGGCGCTCAGCCCTGCGGACAGCGCTGGCCACCCTCGCCGACGAGATCTCGGACGATCGCCTCGGCCTCCTCGGGCAGCACGAGCAGGAACGGACCCCCGTCGCGGGCTTCGAGGCGCGTCATCCCCGCAGGTCCCGGGGCGAGGCAAACAGCACCTTGCCGCACCTGCCAGTAGGGGGTATACCGAACCCGTAAGAGATAGCTTCCGGCCGTCCCGATCCAGCCGGCGATTCGTTCGTGCTCGAACGCCGTGATGCCTGCTCGGGCTGGGCCGGTCAAGATCGGTACGGCTCTCGGCACTCCGTAGATCGTCCCGTCGCCGGTGGTGAGGACCGGCGTGAGGCCGGAGTGGCCTGAGCGGAGGAGTTTCGCTTCGTCCTGTGCGCCCATCGGATCGAGGTCCGTGCGCGGAAGCAGCACGTAACGCACGCCCATCGCTCGGAGCCACGCCCGGTAGGCGGGCGGCGAGACCGGGCCGTAGAAAAGTGGATTCTCCGCGAAGTCGAGCTGGCGGTACCAACCACGCGCGAGAGCGAAACCGGCTCGCGGCAGCCAGTATGCTTCCCAGTGCTCGCTCGTCGGGACGACCTCCACGCGGAAGTCGATGGGTTCGCGCTGACGCAGGAAGGCGATCGCGGGCGCCCAGAACGAGAGCTTCGCCGCGCGCGCGTCAGTTTCGAACGGCACGGTGGCGATGTACGGCACGACGTTGTAGGCGAAAGCAAGAAAAACCGCGGTCGCAGCCAGCCACCGCGGGCGGAAGCGGGCAAGGAAAGCGACGAGCAGCATGAGCGGAAACACGAGCTGGCGCAAACGCGTCACGTTGTCACCGAACGGCGACGGCGCTAGAAACGCGGTGAGGCTGAGAAGCGCCCACAACGCGAAAAAGGCGACAATCGCGTTGGCACGGGGCACGCGCCGCGCGAGTCCAGCCCCGAACGCGCAGACGGTGAGCACGGCCCAAAGGTCCCAACCGTTGAACGGGTAGATGCCCTGGTCGGGGAAGATGGCCAGCGCGGCGGCTTCGAGCCCTGTGAGGAGGAGGAGGGCGAGGCCGATTCCGAGGGGACGCAGACTGATGGGCCGTCGCGCCAGCGCGACGGCGACGAGCACGAGACAGAGGAAAACGAAGGCGAGCGGACTGAATCCCAATGTCAGCGCCGCGGCCAGCACTGCGAGCCAGACGTTGCCGGCTTGGAGCGCGCGCAGCACCGCGAGCAAGCTGGCGAGGCCGAGGGCATACGCGTACGTGCCGGTGAAAAGGGGGGCGCTCGCAAGCACACCGAAGGCTCGAGCGGGCCATCGTGCCGGCCGGCCCCATTCACGCAGAGCGAGCGACGCGAAGAGCGCGGCCGATGCGATCACCGAGCCGAACACGAGCGGAACGTTCCCGACGAACGCGGCGGGCAGGTAGTAGAGGAGGCTGTAGGAGGCGAGCGGGTACTGGCCTTCGTACCAGAGGTTGTCCCAGATGTGCACGCCGTCGCGGACGAGCAACGTCCTGTAGAGATGGGCAGGCGCATCGCCGCCGACGGGCACGAGGAGGATTAGGAGGGCTCCGGAAACGGTGGCGAGGAGTGCCGTCGTGACCACGTCTGCTCGAGCGAGGCGGACAGCACGTATCGCAACGGCTCCCATCGCAGCTCCCGACGCAAGCCTAATCCCGGACCCGTATCCTCTCGCGAGGATGGACGCCGACGGCGACCGGAGGCCGGCGCCGCGTGGGCGCGGCGCGCGAGCTCCTTCTTCGCCGCGTGTCCTGATTCTTGCCGCCGGTGTCGGGGAAGGCCACAACGCGGCGGCTAGAGCCCTCGCCCTGGAGCTCACCGCAGCGGATCCACACGTCGAGGTGGTCATTCGCGACGGCCTCGCCGGGTTAGGTGCGCTCCTCTCCTGGGCAATTCGAGGCGGCTACCGCGCTCAGCTCCGCTGGCTGCCCGCAGGCTACGGCCTTCTGTACGGATTCTTCACGCGTCTTCCCCCGGCGCGCGGGCTGGGTAGGGCAGGTCTCGCCGCGCTCGCCTCCCGCCCGCTGCTGAAGCTGATCCGCGCCCATAAGCCCGACATCGTTGTCTCGACGTATCCGGGTGTCACCGTCGTTCTCGGGCATCTCCGGCGCCGTGGCCACCTCGATGTACCAACCTGCGCGACCATCACGGATTTGAACGCCCATGCCTTCTGGGCGGACCGCGGCGTCGACCTCCATCTGGTCATGTACGAGGAATCGATCGCAGCGGTCGAGCGCGTTGCGGGGAAGGACAGCGCTCGACGCGTCCGCCCGCTGGTGGCGCCGTCATTTCGCCGAGCGTCGTCGCGGGTAGAGGCCAGGCGCGCCCTCGGTCTGCCTGAAGAGGGCCCGGTCATTCTCGTCTCGGGCGGCGGTTGGGGCGTCGGGGACCTGGAGGGAGCGGCCCGCTCGTTACTGGCTCATCCGACGGCGACGGTCGTTTGTGTATGCGGCCACAACGAGCGCGCCCGACGCCGCCTGCAGGCTCTGTGGGCCGAGAACCCGCGCGCGCTCGCCCTCGGATTCACCGCGCGGATGCGTGAGCTGCTCGCCGCGGCGGACGCGGTCGTGCACTCGACCGGCGGCGTCACGTGCCTGGAAGCACTCGTCTGCGGCCGCCCGATCATCGCCCATCGCCCTCCCCCCGGCCACATGCGCGCCAACGCCGAGGCGATGGCTCAGTTTGGCCTCGCGGATTTGACCCTCTCGCCACCAGCCTTGCGCGACGCCGTCAAGCGCGTCCTCACAGGCGCTAAAGCTGCGCAGGCGCGGCTACCGGCTGCTCCGACGGCCGCGTCGCTCGTCATGTCCGCCCGGCGCCGCGTCAACCCACTGCCCGGCTGGCGCCGAATCGCTCCGCGTGCCGCCGCAGTGGTCGGCGCGACCATCCTCTCGGTGGGCTGGACGTTTTCAAGCGACGAGCCCTTCCCCCTGGTCGCTCGCACGCTCGACCTCAGTCCTCTGTCGAGCATGTCCGTCTCGCAGCCGAAGGTTGCCCTGGTCATCCGGGCGCCAGCGGTCTCGATCTCGAGCATCGGCACAGAGCTCCACGACCGCGGCACGAACGCGTCCTTCGCAGTCGTGGGTCCGGTCCGCCCGTCGACGATGCGGGCCGTCCAGGAATTCGGCGACGAGCTCCTCCCAGAGCTCGGCGCGGCAGGGCTCACGGACTGGCTGGACACGCGAGACAGACTGCGCCGCATAGCAGCGTCCCTCGGTCTCACGGGACACTTCTACTACCTCGTCCCCAACGACGGTCTTTCGCTCGGCCAGTACGTTTTCGCGCGTGCGATCGGTGCATTTCCCGTCGCACCGGCGCTCGAGGTGGGATCCGAGCCGAACGGCGCGCCCGTGCGCTCCGGTCAGGTCGTGGCAATGACCGTTGGGGCGGACCCGCGCTCTGCAACCCGCGCCGTCGACAGACTTCTCACGGCCCTCGGCCGGCAGGGGCTCTCGGCCGTCTCGATGTCCGAGCTCGCCTCCTCCGCCGCCGCGGGCAAGTCCTAATGCGGCTTGACCGTGGGGTTCCCCTGGTCACGGCCAGCGGGGTCGGGGCAGTCGCGGCCTACTGGCTTCCAAGCGTCGGGACGGCGGTGCCTCCGCTGCGCCGACCGCTCGGGATTCGCGACCGCGTCGCAGATGACGAAGGAGTGGCGCTGAGCTTCGACGATGGCCCGCATCCGCAAGGCACGGCGGCGGTCCTGGAGGTTCTCGCCGCGTCCCGCGTCTTCGCCACCTTCTTCCTCGTGGGCGAGCAGGTCGAGCGGAGGGCTGCCCAGGCGCGCGAGATCGTCGCAGCAGGCCACGAGATCGGCCTCCATTGCTATCGCCACCGCAGCCTTCTCCGCCTGACGCCGATGCAGGTGCGCGATGACCTGCGTCGCGGGTCCGCGGCTATCGCCGAGGCCACGGGAGAATCACCGCGACTCTACCGCCCTCCGCACGGGATCTTCACCGTCGCCGGTCTCGCCTTCGCCTGGAAAAACCGTCTCACCCCGGTGTTGTGGTCCTGCGACGGACGGGACTGGCGGGTCGATGCGACGAGCAGTTCGATCGCAAGCCTCATCACGCGCCGAGTGCGGGCCGGCGACATCGTCCTCCTCCATGACGCGGACTGGTATTCCGCGCGCGGCTCGTGGCGGCACACCGTCGGGGCCCTTCCGCATGTTCTCGACACGATTGCCGACCGGTCAATCAGCTTCGTACCGGCTTGACGAACTAGACGACTCGAAACTCGGCGCGCACGACCAACGTCGGCCCAGCCGGATACGAGTCCTGGGGCCCTGCGTCCTTCGTGACCCGATAGAGGCCTGGCTCGAGCTTGACCGGGGCCGACTCGTCGCCGTAGAGCTCGATCGGCTGCGGATCGCTCGCCTCGCCTGGATGCAGCAGTAACAGCGGCAAGATGAAGGCCTGCCGGCGGTTGACCCAGCGCCAGCCGCTCTCGGTCTTCCGCTCGAGCTTGAAAGGGACGCCGTAGGCAAGGTCGACCTTGCCCGTGTTCGTCAGGGTCGCCCGCGGCGATTCTCCGCTTTGGACGACGCTCGGTTCGAGGCGCAGCTCCACCCTTACGGTTCGTCCCCCTGAGGTCGCGGTGGCCACGTCGCTCGCAACAGGCGGCGGGGGCGTGGACTCCGTTTTGGCCCCGCCCGGCGCTCCCGCGACGCTGCCGCACGCGGTGAGCGTGAGCACGACCGCGGCCGTAGTGAGAAACGGTCTCACGTCGCTTTGACGATTCGAGAGGCTCCTAAGTTCCCATCTCTCAGAGCGCGTGCCGCATCCAGACGTTGGGCTCGACGTAGCGTCCCTCGTCCCGCTCGCGATCGATCGTCACCGGGACGAGCGCGCCCGGCACCACGTATTCGCCCGTCTCAGGGAACGCCATCCCGGTCCACTCCTCCCACTCGGCGACGGTTCCGCGCACGTCCAGCGACCGCGGCGCGACGGCCAGAATCTCGGCGCCCAGTCGGTGGTGCAGCCGGATCCAGGGATCGAACGGGAGGCCGTCGCCGCGTTGCCAGCGCATGTAGCGCTCGACCGGTGTGAGCGGATAGCGCTCCTTCCACGTCGGTCGCACCGGGGCGAGCAGGCACTCGAGGCCGGCTGAGCGGGCTGCCTCGGCCATCGCGGCGACGATCAGGCCGGAGAGTCCCTCGCCGCGGTGGCCCGCGTCGACGACGGCCAGGAGGGCCGACAGCACGTTGGGCTCGGACTCCGAAAAGCCGGACTCGAGGACGGTGACCCCTTCGGGCAGCGTTTCCACGCTCCCGTCCCAGCGGATGGGGATCGAGCAGCCTTCTCCGAGGACGACGTCTGCGTCTTCGTCATAGAGCACCAGCTGGAAGTCGCGGAAGCGCTCGTACAGCCGAGACCACCAGCGCCGGACGACGGGATCGTGGTGCAAGAACTCCGGCCACGGGTCCGCGATCTCCTCGAGCCGATTCTCGAGCTCGGGTCGTTCGGCGATCGTGAACGTTCTCGGCGCCATCGCGGCCGATTCTCACACGGCCTCCCGAGGGCGTCGGGTCCGATCCGTAGGATCGCCGCATGGCGAAGGCTGCTGCTGTCCAGTTCTCCTGCTCGGAGTGCGGTTACGCCACCGGCAAATGGCTCGGCCGCTGTCCGTCATGCGCGAGCTGGAGCAGCCTCGTGGAGGAACGTGCCGCCCCTGCGTCGCCGGGAGGAGCGGCGGGAACAGCGCGACCTCTCTTGCGGCTCGTCGAAGTGGAGGCGGCCGAAGCCGACCGCATTCCGACCGGCGTCCCGGAGCTCGATCGCGTTCTCGGCGGCGGTCTCGTTCCTGCCTCAGTCGTCCTCGTTTCCGGAGATCCGGGAATCGGCAAGTCAACCCTCTTGCTCATGGCGCTTTCTGCCATGAGCAAGAGCAAGAAGACGCTTCTGGTCACCGGCGAGGAGTCACCCGCGCAGGTGAAGCTCCGCGCCGACCGGCTTGGAGGAGCCCAAGACGTCCACATCCTCGCGGAAACGAATCTCGACGACGTGTGTGCAACGCTCGAGCGCGAGCGCCCCGAGCTCGCGGTCGTCGACTCCGTGCAGACGCTCTACGCGCCCGAGCTCGGCTCCGCCCCCGGATCGGTCGCGCAGGTGCGCGAATCGGCTGCCCGCCTCTTACGGGTCGCGAAAGAGAGCGGCATCGCCGTCTTTCTCGTGGGCCATGTGACGAAGGAGGGTGCGATCGCCGGCCCGCGCGTCCTCGAGCATCTCGTCGACTGCGCGCTCCATTTCGAGGGCGACCGCTACCGCGCCCACCGCGTCCTGCGCACAGTCAAGAACCGCTTCGGCTCGACGAACGAACTCGGCGTCTTCGAGATGACGGGCGAGGGCCTCGTCGGCGTGGCCGATCCATCGGAGATCTTCGGCCGCATCGACGAGGATCAGCCGGGGTCTGCGCTTGCGTGCGCGCTCGAAGGGACGCGGCCGCTCCTGCTCGAGATCCAGGCGCTCGTCTCGAAATCGGATCTCGCCATGCCGCGGCGAGTCGGCACGGGCGTCGATCCGAAGCGCCTCTCCATGATCGTTGCAGTGCTCGGCCGCCATGCCGGCGTCTCGCTCGGCTCCGCGGACGTGTTCGTCAACGTTGCCGGCGGCGTGCGCATCGACGAGCCCGGTGCCGACCTCGGGATCGCGCTCGCCATCGCCTCGGCGGCGCGCAACGCCCGCCTGCGGCCGTCGCTCGCGTGCTTCGGTGAGATCGGCCTGACCGGCGGGTTGCGTCCCGCGACACAGTCCGAGCGCCGCCTCGCCGAGTGCGCCAAGCTCGGGCTCGCAGAAGCCCTCGTTCCTGAAGGCACCCAGTCCCATGGCAAAATTCGCTTGACGGCGGCTTCGACGTTACGGCAAGCGATCGCGGGTGGGCTCGGTGCGCGGGGATCCCCGGCAGGATAGGAACTTCCTCACGGCGCTCAGCCAAGTCGCCCCTGCGACTGCGCTGCGAGCCGGGATAGACGACATCATCCGCGCCCAGCTCGGCGCGCTGATCGTCATCGGCGATCCGAATCACCTCGCCTTTCTCTTCTCGGGAGGAATGCGGCTCGACCTGCCGTTCACGTCTCAGCTTCTGTACGAGCTGGCGAAGATGGACGGTGCGATCGTCCTGAACGAGCAGGCGCAGAAGATCGTGTACGCGAACGTCCAGCTGATGCCGGATCCGGCCATTCCGTCGGACGAGACAGGGACCCGGCACCGCACCGCGGAGCGCGTCGCGAAGCAGACGGATGCGCTCGTCGTCTCCATCTCGCAGCAACGGGAGACCGTGACGCTTTTCGTGGGCGACCAGCGTTACCAGCTCGGCGAGATCTCGGACGTCCTCGCGCGGACGAACCAGGCGCTGGGCACGCTGGAGACGTACAAGGTGCGCCTCGACCAGGGGCTGACGCGCCTGACAGCGCTCGAGTTCCAGAGCGCGGTCATGCTCGACGACGTCCTGATCGTCCTCCAGCGCGCGGAGATGACGACACGTATGGCCGACGAGATCGAGCGCAACTGCGTCGAGCTCGGCGGTGAGGGACGACTGATCCGCATGCAGCTGGACGAGCTCATGGAGGAGGTGCCGCGCGAGAAGGCGGCCGTCGTCTACGACTACGAGAAGACCGGCGATCCGGCCAAGGCGTCCGAGGTGCTGGAGCGGCTCGCCGGGCTCCCGCACCAGCGTTTGCTCGAGTTCGAGGAGCTGGCCGAGGTGCTCGGGTATCCGCGGGACACGAATCCACTCGACTTCACCGTCTCACCTCGCGGTTATCGAGTTCTCTCGCGCATCCCGCGCCTGCCGGACTCGGTCATCCGCCATGTCGTGCGCGATTTCCGCTCGCTCGACGCCGTCATCCGCGCGAGCCATCGCGACCTCGAAGCGGTGGACGGCGTCGGCTCCGTGCGCGCGCGCGAGATTCGCGAGGGCCTCAGGAGGCTCCAGGAGCACAACCTGGTCGACCGCTACCTGCAGCTTTAGTTCTTAAGGAGGGGCTCGCGGGGGAACCCTGGGGTGAACCTGGTCGACCGCTACCTGCAGCTCTAGAGCTGCCGAGTCAGTAGAAATTGCCCGCATTTTGGGACAAAACCCCTGGAAACTTGGCGTTTTAAGCCGCCTTTCGTTACAATGTCGGGGTTCCGCAGGCGGTGTAGCGGCTTTTTTTGGGCCCGGGAAGAGGAGGAGAGTTTGTACAAAGTCGGCGATAAGGTCGTCTATCCCCACCATGGCGCCGGCACGGTGGTGAAGAAGGAAAAGCGCACCATTTTGGGGACGGAGCGCGAATATTTGACGATCAAGATCCTGCACAACGACATGACCGTCAACGTGCCGGCGGAGAACGCCGAAAAGGTCGGGCTCCGCAGGGTGATCGACGAAGAGATGGTCGAGCAGGTTCTCGAGGTGCTGCACGGCAGCGGCACCAAGATGCCGAAGAACTGGAATCGCCGCTTCAAGCACAACCGGGACAAGATGAAGACTGGAGACATCTTCGAGCTGGCAGAGGTCGTACGGAACCTCTCGCTGCGGGACCAGGAGAAGGGTCTCTCGACCGGCGAGAAGCAGATGTTCGTGAAGGCCAAGAAGATCCTCGCGAGCGAGCTCATGTACGCGAAGGGGCTCGACGAGGACTCCGCAGGCGCCTGGCTGGACGAGGTGCTCGAAGAGGTAGCGACGCCCTCGCGCCGGCCCGTAGCTGCGAAGGCCTAGTAGACGAGCTCGACTGCGACTCGGCTCGCACGACGCGGGCATCCTGTGTCCGTGCGCGCCTGGCTCACCGCCGCCTTTCTCGCTGCCGTAATGGCGGCCACGACCGGCTGCAGCGACCAGGGAAGCGCGACACCGCAGCTCTCCACCGGCGGTTTCAAGGACAAGCTGATTGCCGCCATCGTCACGCGGAGCGACCTGCAGGCCGAGGCTGGCTACGGACCCAAGGTCGACGTCAGCTCGAAGACGAGCTTCAATACCCTCTCCGTCGGGTTCGCGAAGGAGTACGCCGAGTACAAGGCCCATCCGGAGCGGCTGGACTCCCTCCTGCACGGCCTCGTCGAGCGCACGAAAGCACGCCTGGCTGCGGGAAATCGCGACGAGCGGTTCGCGTCCGCCCGCGAGCTCGTCCTCCCTGTCCTCAAGCCGACCGTCGCCTTCCGCCACCTCGACGAAGAGCCGACGTCGACGCCCTTCCCAGGCAACCTGCATGTCGCTTACGGCGTGCAGCGCCGCGACTCCTTCATGATCGTGACGAACGCCGACGTGGCTCGCTGGCACGTCTCGCTGAGGGAGCT
>DASQXE010000184.1:0-37439 GCA_035639875.1 Gaiellaceae bacterium
CGTGGGCTTTGCAGAGGAGCTACGCCGGCTGCGCGAACTGACGGTGCGGACGGCGACCGAGGAAGGCGACGTCGCCTACCTCTGCGGAACGATGATCGAGCTTCCGCGGGCGTGCCTCCGCGCGGACGAGATCGCCGAGCAGGCGGACTTCTTCAGCTTCGGCACGAACGACCTCACGCAGACGACGCTCGGCTTCTCGCGCGACGACGCCGAGGGGAAGTTCCTGACGCACTATCTCGACGACCGCATCCTCGCGGCGAATCCGTTCGAGACGCTCGACAAAAAAGGAGTGGGGGAGCTCATCCAGCTCGCGGTCGAACGCGCCCGGAGTGCCAAGCCGGAGGTCAAGCTCGGCATCTGCGGGGAGCACGGCGGCGATCCCGCGTCGATCGCGTTTTGCCACGAGGTCGGCCTGGACTACGTCTCCTGCTCGCCCTACCGCGTGCCGCTCGCACGGCTCGCGGCTGCGCAGGCTGCGCTCAAGGAGGCCGGCGCGGAGGCGATCAAGGTTCGAGCCTAGCCGCTCGGAAGCGGCGCCTGAGGATAGCGGGCGCGAATCTCGTCCACGAAGCCGGCCAGGCGGTCGGCGAGCTCCTGATCGCGGATCTCGAGCACGTTCTCGGCGTTCACCTCGCCCGAGTGCGACATGTTGTAGCTCCCGGTGAACACGTAGTCGTCCATGACGGCCACTTTCGCGTGCATGTAGTCGTGCACGTCTCCCTGGCCGTACGGCGTCGACTCCTTGCCCGTGAAGGGCGCGCCGCCCAGGACACGGGCGACGAGCGGCACCTTCCACTCGGCGTTGCCGTTCAGCTCCCACTGGTGGTACACGCCCTTCATCTGAGTGGCATCGACGACCCCGGCGAGGTCGACCTTTCCGTCCGAGACGGCTTCCGCAAGTGCACCGAGGACTGGACCGGACGTGACCACGGGGGACGCGATCCGGACGCGGTTCTTGGCCCGCGCGACCCGGTGCGCCAGCCGGGTGGCGAGCGCCTCGCCGTGCCCGGGGGTGAACCACGCCCGCACGCGGATGTGGCCGACGTGAATGGGATTCGGGTCGACGAACCCACTCTGAGCTACGTCTCCCGTCGTCCAGAGCTGCTCGAAGTCGGTCCTGTACGCGCGCGCTAGCTCCGCCGAGTCGACGAGGACGATGACGTTCTCTTCGCGGCTCCACGAGTCGTCCGTCCAGTTCGTCGATCCGGTCCAGACGCTCTCGCCGTCGCGGACGACGTACTTGTGGTGCATGAGGTCAGGCACGCCCGGGATCCCCTTCGTCGGAACGTCGAGACTGTCGATCACGCTCGGTTCGCCGCGCGGCGGCGGCGGGACGGGGATCGGGCGCGCGTGGTCGACGTTGAAGGCAAGGCGTACGGCGACGCCGCGGTGTGCGGTGTTCGTCAGCGCGCTCGCCACGAGGCGCGCGGTCGGCTGCTCGAGATCGAAGTCGTAGAGGGCGAGGTCGAGCGTCCTCTTCGCGCCCGCGATGAACTCGCCGACGAACTCGGCGATCTCGAGAGCGCTTTGCCCCCCGTCGGTTAGTGTCCGTACCTGGATCGTCAGGCGTAACCGCGCGCGCGCATATAGGCGATCCCGACGCTCGCGACCGCAATGCCGACGAGCCCGGCGACGACGAGGACATCGATGCGTCCGTAGACGGCGTGCCGCCGGCCCCAGCCGGAAAGAACGAGGACGGTCAATGCGCCGCCGATGAGCCCGCCGACGTGGCCGCCGATCGAGACGTAGTTGAGGGTCAGGCTGAGAGCCAGGTTGACGAGGACGACGAGCAGCGCCGACCCGCCGAAGACGTCGATGCGATTCCGCTCGAGGATCAGGCCCGCCCCGAGGATCCCGAAGACGGCGCCGGAGGCGCCGATCGTCGCTCCGGTCGGCGTGACGAGGAGCGCTCCGGCGGAGCCCGCGAGGATGGAGAGGAAATAGACGGCGAGGAAGCGACCGCGGCCGAGAAGAGTCTCGAGCGGGCGCCCGAACCACCACAGCATCAGCATGTTGAAGAAGATGTGGAGCGGATTCGCGTGGAGGAACGCGGCCGTGACGAGGCGCCACCAGTCGCCGCTCGCGACCTCGTACGCCCGCAGGTAGCCCTCCTGGAAGATCTTTCCAGTCGGGTTCCAGAGGTTCCCGCCCTCAGTGGCTTGCGCCAAGTAGACGAGCACGTTCACGGCGATCAAAGCCTTCGTGACGATGAAGCCGGAGCCCTCGCCGGCGACCGAGCGAACCCGCGTGGCCGCGCGCTTGGTCGGCGCCTGACGGCCCGCGCACTCGGGACACTTGATCCCGACCGCGCTGAAAACCATGCAGTCAGTGCAGATGGGCCGCCCGCAGTTCGAGCAGCTGACGGCCGTCTCCGTCCGGGGATGGCGGTAGCAGACCTGGGTCTGCGTCTGCTCGGGCGTCGCCATCGCAGTCATCGTAACGGCGCCATGTACTGTCACGGGCCGTGCGCGTGCACGTCGCGTTTACACCGGCGGAGGCGACGCGGGCCCCCACAGGAATCGTCGTCGACGTTCTTCGCGCGACGTCCTCGATCGTGCAGGCTCTTGCCGGCGGCTACCGCCGCGTCCTCTGCTGCGCCGAGATCGACGAGGCGCGTGCCCTCCGCGCGGAGATCCCCGACTCCGTGCTCGCCGGCGAACGGTGGGCGGGCCCCATTCCCGGATTCGACCTCGGCAACTCGCCGCGAGACTTCGTCGAGGCGCAGGCCGAGACGCTGATCCTGACCACGACCAACGGGACGCGCGCAATCGTGGCCGCCGCGGCCGACTGCGATGAGGTACTCGTTGGGAGCCTCCTCAACCTGGACGCGGTCGCTGCCGCTGCCCGCGCGCGCGCTGACGACGTCGCGATCGTCTGCGCCGGTGTCGACGGGAGGTTCACCCTCGACGACGCGTACTGCGCCGGGCGGATCGCGGAGCTCGTCGGCGACGAGCGGACCGATTCCGCCGAAGCGGCCGTCCGGATCGCTTGGTCGTTCGCGAGCGCGGAGGAAGGGCTGCGCGCCTCCCGGACTCCGCACGAGTTCGTCATCGAGCACGACCTCGAGTGGTGCGCCCGCGAGAGCGTCCTGGACGTGGCGCCGTGGTTTGCCGGAATGCACGGCCCGGCCGCCGAGATAGTGGGCGCGTGAAACGGGCGCTCTTGCTTGCGGCGCTCGCTTTATCTACGCGGCGGTCGGACGAGATTGCGCTTCCAAAGACGCGCCACAAACGCCCCGGTGCCCGCGATTCCGCCAAGAGCTAAAGCGAGGATGTTCGTTTGAACGCACGTCCGGCAGGCGTTGCAG
This sequence comes from Gaiellaceae bacterium, assembly GCA_035639875.1. GTDB lineage: Bacteria > Actinomycetota > Thermoleophilia > Gaiellales > Gaiellaceae > JAIBJP01. The sequence continues at coordinate 3,308 of DASQXE010000184.1, forward strand.
CAGGCCGTCGCAACGGGCGCTTGATCCGCGAGTCGTTGCGCAATCGGGAGCATCCGCGCCTGCGTTCGTTCCAGCATCGTCCAAAGCGTAATGCGAGCGCTTCTACAGAGATTGCCTAATTGCCTCCTTGACAGGAGAACGTGTGTTCGTGTAGAACATACGTTCCCATGGTCGCTTGCCTCATGATTCCGGCGTTCACGTTGCGGGCGGCACTCCGAGGAGAGCCGGAGCTACGGGCAAAGCCGGTCGCGCTCGCTCCCGTGCCGGGGACGCAGCCGCTCGTGGGCCCGTGCACGGGAGCGGCAGAGCGGGCAGGTGTGCGGCCGGGAATGCGCCTCTCGGAGGCGCTCGCCACGTGTCCCGGGCTTCATCTCGTCGAACAGGATCCCGCCGGCGTCGAGGCCGAGTGGGAGCGGATCCTGCGTCGGGTGGAGGATGCGGGTCTTGCCGTCGAGCCTGTTCAGCCCGGCTGCGCGTACTTCGAAACGCGCGGCATCGAGCGGCTCGCGGGCGGCGTGCAGGCGGCCGTCCAGCGCGCGCTTGACGCCGTCGGCGAGGCATGGGAACCGCGCGTCGGAGTTGCCGATCGGCGCTTCGCCGCTCTCGCAGCCGCGAGCGTCGCGCCTGCGGGACGTGCGCTCGTCGTCGACGACGAGGAGACGGAGCTCTTTCTCGCGCCGCTGCCGCTCCATCTGCTCCCGCTCGGGCCGGACCGGCGGGAAGAGCTGTCGGGGCTCGGGATTCAAAAGCTCGGCGAGCTGGCTCGTCTTCCGCGGGCCGCAGTCGCAGACCGGCTGGGCGGGGAAGGAGCCGAGGCGTGGCGCCTCGCACAGGGCGAAGGTGACGGACGCGTTTCGCCGCGTCGGCCGCCGGCCGAGATCGGCGAGACGCTCGAGTTTCCGGAGCCCGTGGCGAACGAGCTTACGCTCTCGCGCGCGCTCGCCGCTCTCCTCGATCGGTTGCTGACGCGGGAGGAGCGAGGTGGTCGGATCCCACGGCGGATCTCCGTGTCGGCGAAGCTCGTCGGCGGCGGTTCATGGTGGCGTGCGGCGACGCTGCGTGAGCCGACGGCCGAGCCTGCGCGTCTGCAACAGGCACTTGCTCCGAAGCTTTCAGAACTGCCCGCGCCGGCGGTCGAGCTCAGGCTCGAACTGGGGGAGCTGACGGAGTCCGTAGGGACTCAGTCCGAGCTCGTCCGCCCGCGCGGCAGTCGACTCCGAAGCCGCTTGCGCGAAGGGCTGCGCCAGGTGCGGGCGGCTGTGGGGATCGACGCCGTCTACACCGTCGTGGAGGTCGCGCCGTGGTCGCGCATCCCCGAGACCAGGGCGATTCTCGTGCCGCGCGACGACTGAACGAGCCGCGCCCGGCCCAGGTCGAGGCGGCGACGGGAATTCCGGCTGCGGTCGGTGGCGTTGCGGTTGCCTCCGTGCGCGAGGAGTGGCGCGTGGCCGATCGGTGGTGGACGGAGGAACCGGTGCGGCGCCGCTATTTCGATCTCGTGCTCGAGACGGGGGAAAACGTGGCTGTCTTCTACGACCTAGAGCAGGAGAGGTGGTTCCGGCAGAAGGCATAGTCGCTGGCCCTGGGGCCACCCCGTGCCTCCACCCGCTTCGAGCGTACCGCCGAAAAGCACACGAGTGGGTCACGGAAAGCGACGAATGAGCTACGTCGAGCTCCACTGCCACAGCGCCTACAGCTTCCTCGACGGGGCGTCGCTGCCCGAGGAGCTCGTCGTACGCGCTGCCGAGCTCGGCTACCCGGCCCTCGCGCTCACCGACCACGACGGCGTCTACGGCTCGCTCGAGTTCGCGCACGCCGCGAAAGCCGTCGGTCTCAAGTCGATCACAGGCGCCGAGGTCACGCTGGCCGACGGCTCGCACGTCACCCTCCTCGTCGAGACGCCGCGCGGTTACGCCAACCTCTGCCGCCTCATCACTGCCGCGCACGCACAGGAGCGGCTGAACCCACGGCTCGATCCGACGTTCCTCACCGAGCGCAACGACGGGCTGGTCTGCCTCGCCGGCTGCGCCCGCCACGGCCTCGCCGTCCGCGACCCCAACGCCGCCGCGCGCCTCGCGCGCGCCTTCGGGCGCGACCGCTTCTTCGTCGAGCTCCAGCGGCCTTACTCCCGCGGCGACGCCCGTCGCAACGCAGCGCTCCGCGACCTCGCTGCCGAGCTCGGCGTCCGCACGATCGCCACCGGCGACGCTCACGCCCACCACCCGAGGCGCGCCCACCTCCAGGACGTCCTCGTCGCCGTGAAGCACAAGGTTCCGCTGGAGGCCTGCGAAGAGGAGCGGCGGGGCAACGAGGAGAGCGTGCTCCTGGCGCCGCGAGAAGCTGCGGCGCGATTCCCCGACGACCTGGACGCCGTCCAAGCGACCGTCGATCTTGCCGAGCGGCTCGAGTTCGACCTCACCCAGGAGCTCGGTTACCGCTATCCGGACTTCTCCGATCGGGCCGACCCGGCCGACATCCAGCTCGCCCGCGTCTGCGACCGCGCTTTTCGGGAGCGCTACAGGAACGGGTCGACCGCTTTGCGCACGCGCGCCGCCGAGCGCTTGCGCGAAGAGCTGGCCCTGATCGCCGAGCTCGGCCTCTCGGGGTTCTTCCTCCTTCACTGGGAGGTCCTCGAGCTGGCGCGCGACGTCTCGTTGGAAGTGCGCGGCCCCGGCTCACCGCGCCACCTCCTGCCTCCCGGGAGAGGACGAGGAAGCTCGGTCGGCTCCATCGTCTGCTTCCTCACCGGTCTTTCGCACGTCGACCCGGTCGCCGCCGGCCTCGCCCTGGGTCGCTTCCTCAACCGCGAGCTCGTCGCCGTCCCCGACATCGACCTCGACTTCCCGCGCGACATCCGCGAGAAGCTGATCGTCGCGGTGATCGAGAAGTACGGCCCCGAGCACACGGCTCTTGTGGCCAGCTTCTCGACCTACCACTCCCGCGGCGCCATCCGCGACGTCGGGAAGGCGCTCGGCCTGCCCCCGGGAGAGCTCGAGCGGCTGGCCCGCCTCACCGAGGGAAACCCCCGTCGCGTCGCCGAGGAGATCGAACATCTCCCGGGAGCGGAGGTCAAGCTTCGTTCACCGCGGTGGCGAGCGCTCGGCGAGCTCGCCGCCGAGATCGGCGGTCTCCCGCGCCACCTTTCCCAGCATCCGGGCGGCATGGTCATCTCGACCCGCCCGCTGATCGAGCTCGTGCCGGTCGAGCCGGCGGCGATGGAGGGGAGGCGCACCTGCCAATGGGACAAGGACTCCTGCGCAGATGCGGGGTTCCTCAAGATCGACTTGCTCGGTCTCGGGATGCTTTCCGCGGTCGAGGAATGCGTCGACCAGATCGTCAGCCTGCGCGGCGAGACGATCGACCTTTCGCGCATCCCGCTCAACGACCAGGCTGTGTTCGCAGAGATCCAGGACGCGGACACCGTCGGCCTCTTTCAGATCGAGAGCCGCGCGCAGATGCAGAGCCTTTTGCGCACCCGACCGGAGAACCTCGACGACCTCACCGTCCAGGTGGCGCTCGTTCGCCCGGGGCCGATCCAGGGAAAGGCCGTCCATCCCTACGTCGAGCGGCGCCAGCGCATCCGGGAGGATCCGAACTACGTCGTCCCGCACGACCACCCCTTGCTCGCCGAATGCCTCGCCGAGACGCTCGGAGCGATCATCTTCCAGGAGCAGGTGCTCGAGGTCTCGATGGCGCTGGCGGGCTTCAGCGTGGGCGAGGCCGAGGGCCTGCGCCGCGCGATGAGCCGCAAGCGCAGCGCCGACGCCATCGAGTCCTACCGGGAGCGCTTCTACGCGGGGGCGGCGGCAAACGGCGTCGATCGCGCGATCGCCGAGCTCGTCTTCTCGAAGATCAACGGCTTCGCCTCGTTCGGCTTTCCGAAGTCGCATGCAGCCGCGTTTGCGCTGCTCGCCTACCAGTCGGCGTGGCTGCGCCACTACTACCCGGCCGAGTTCCTGTGCGCCCTTCTCAACGCGCAGCCGATGGGGTTCTATCCGCCTGCGAGCCTTGTGCGCGACGCCCAGCGCCGCGGCGTCGAAGTGCTCCCGCCCGACGTGAACACGAGCGCCGGCAAATGCCGGATCGAGGGCGACGCCGTTCGGGTCGGCCTGGGCTACATCAAAGGCCTGGGAGAGGACGCTGCGAAAGCCTTCGTGGCGGAACGCGAGCGCGCCGGGCGGTTCCGCACCGTCATCGAGCTGGCCCAGCGCTCACCCCTCGACCGCCGGGCGCTCGAGGCACTGGTTGCTTCCGGCGCGTGCGATTCATTCGGCTGGCCGCGACGTCAGCTCCTCTGGCGGCTCGGGCTCGCTCCGCGTTCGACGAGCGTGGGCGCGCAGGGAGCGGAGCGCCAACTCGCCCTTCCACTCGAGCCGACCTCGGAGATCCCGGAGCTTCCCGAGCAGACCCCGTGGGAAAAGATGCTGGCCGACTACCGGACGACGAGCCTCTCCGTCGGCGTCCATCCTCTCGATCTCCTGCGCCCGCACCTCCCGGCCGAGGTTGTGACGAGCCTCGACCTCGCGGACCTGGAGGACAAGACGCCGGTCGCCATCGCCGGCCTCGTCGTCGCCCGCCAGCGCCCGGCGACCGCCAACGGCGTCGTTTTCCTGCTCCTGGAGGACGAGCACGGCCAGGTGAACCTCGTGGTGCCGCCGACCGTGTACGAGCGCTATCGCGGTCTCGTCCGCGGTGAGCCTCTCCTTCTCGCCCGCGGACGGTTCGAGCGCTACGAGCGCAACCGCAACGTCCTCGTGGAGGAGTTCACGACCCTCGGCCCGCTCGCCCGGCAAGCCGCCAACGAAGCGGAGGTCGTAGCGGCGCTCCCCACCGCTCACCACTTCGGCCACCGTTAGGGTGGGCGCGTGGCCGCCGCGCGCTCCCTTTGGCTGCAGGAGGCTCTCGCTCAGGAGCAGGCTGAGGTTGCTCCGGAGCTGACCGGCCGCGTCGAGGCCGACTTCTGCATCGTGGGCGGGGGTTACACCGGCCTTTGGACTGCCCTACGGCTCAAGGAGCTCGAGCCGGCCGCGTCGGTCGTCCTTCTGGACGCAGACATTTGCGGGGGCGGGCCGTCGGGGCGAAACGGCGGCTTCGCCCTCTCGTGGTGGCCGAAGATCGAGACGTTCGCCAAGCGTGTCGGGGAACCGGAAGCGTTCCGGTTGGTGATGGCCTCCGAGGACGCAATCGCCGAGATCGGGAGCTTTTGCGCCACAGAGGGAATCGACGCGCACTTCCAGCAGGGAGGCTGGCTCTGGACGGCGACCTCGCCCGCGCAGGTTGGCGCCTGGGAGGCGGTCGTCCGCATCGCGGAGGCGCGCGGCGAGCGTCCGTTCGAGATTTTGAGCGCGGAGGAGGTGCAGGCGCGCACCGGCTCTTCCGTCCACCTGGGCGCCGCCTTCGAGCCGAAGGCGGCCACCGTCCAGCCTGCGCTCTTGGCGCGGGGGCTCCGGCGGATCGCGCTGGCGCGCGGCGTGCGGATCCACGAGCACTCGGAGATGGTCGAGCTCGATCGGGAGCAGGGCATCGTCCGTACCGAGCTCGGTTTCGTGCGCGCCGGCGCGATCGTGCTCGCCCTCAACGCGTGGGCGATCAAGATCCGCGAGCTTTCGCGGGCGCTCGTCGCCGTCTCGAGCGACATGGTGGCCACCGCGCCGATGGCCGAGAGACTCAACCAAAGTGGCTGGACCGGCGGCGAGGCGATTTCGAACGCGCGTCTGCTCGTCCACTACTACAGAACGACGCGCGACGGACGAATCGCCTTCGGGCGCGGCGGCGGGCGGCTCGCATACGACAGCCGCGTGAACTCGAACTTCGATTACAGCGCGGCGCAGACGAAGACGCTGCTCGACGATCTCGTGCGTCTCGTGCCGGCAGCCCAAGGGATTCCCGTCACGAGCGCGTGGGGCGGTCCCATCGATCGCACGCCGGATGGACTGCCCTTTTGCGGCCGGCTACCGGGCCCGCGCCGGATCGTCTACGCGGCCGGCTACTCCGGGAACGGAGTCGCGCCGTCGCTCACCCTGGCGAAGATCCTCGCGTCGAGCGCCCTCGGGCGCGACGACGAGTGGGCGGGCGCCGGGATCAACCGCGGCGCGCGCGTGCGCTTTCCGCCGGAGCCGATTCGGTTCGTCGGCGGTCTGGTCGTTCGCGGCGCCGTCCGGCGCAAAGAGGGGCGCGAGGACCGCGGCCTGGGCGTCGACCCCGTGACGCGAGCCCTGGCCGGGCTCGCGCCACAGGGTTTCTTCAGGGTCTCGCGCTAGTAACCGCCGGCGTAGACGAGGCTTCCGTAGTAGCGGCCGGAGACTCCGGCAAAGCCGTAGCTCGCCGGCTGAGCGGCGGCGTCGCTGCGCAGCTTGGTGATGATTTGGGACGGCGTCCCGGTGCACGCACCGCTCCAGATGCAAAGCGCGGCTGTCCCCGCGACATGCGGCGACGCCATGCTCGTGCCCGAGATGGTGCTGTAGCCGCCGCCCTTCCACGTCGAGAGGATGCAGACGCCCGGCGCGGCGATCGTGTGGTTGGCGTCGGCGGACCCCGATGTCGTGAAGTTGGAGAAGTCCGCGGCGGTGTCGTCGACGTCGGCACGGCATGTCGCTGCGCTCCCGCCGCCCGGCGCGCCGTTGAAATCGGCGATTGCAGTGACGGTCAGTACCTGGTCGTACGCCGCGGGCACGAAGCTGCTGAAGTTCGCGTTGCTGTTTCCCGCCGCCACGACGTACGTGACGCCGGCGGCGACCGAGTTGCAGATCGCCTGGTGGAGCGTGCTGGACGCGCAGGAGCCATCGGAACCCGAGCCGCCGAGACTCATGTTCGCCACCCTGATCCCGTTCGAGGCGGCGTTCGCCGTCACCCAGTTGACGCCGCAAATCACGCTCGACCAGGAGCCGGAACCAGAGTTGTTGAGAACGCGCACGGCGTAGAGCGGCGCTCCGGGCGCCATTCCGACCACGCCGCTGCCGTCGTCCTTGGCGGCGATGGTACCCGCCACGTGCGTGCCGTGGCCGTTTCCGTCCCTGTAGCTCTGCCCCGTGGAGCAGTTCTTGCCGCCGACGACGTTCAGGTCAGGGTGCGACGTGTCAATCCCTGTGTCGATCACGGCCACCGCCGTGCCGACCGTGCCGCTCCCGTTGCCCGAGATCGTGCTCGAGGCGTCCCCCTGGATGCGATTGACGCCTGTCGGCAGGGTCTGGGTTAAAGCGTGGACCGTACGGTCCGCCGAAACGAAGGCCACGCGCCGGTCGGCGCGCACGGCGGCGAGCCCCGCCGGAGTCAGGCGCGCGGCGTAGCCGTTCAGAGCCGTGCGGTACGTGTAGAGGACGTCTGCGCCGGCTAAGCGCGCGTGGTCGCGCGCGACGGCGCGCCCGTCGTAGCCGGCCTTCACGACGACGATGTACTGCCCGGGGATGCGCCCGCCGAGCGCGGTGCCGGCGAGCCCCAGAGCAGCTGTGAACACGGCGAGCACAAGCAAGAGACGAGGCCCCATCGATTCCTCTCCTCGGAAGTTTGACGACGCCCCATGGTGACACGCTCCCGCCGGTTAGTCGAGTTCGAGGCCAAAGCGCGGTAGACGCCGACGCACGCTGTCGTTGAAGAGCAGGCGGTATTCGTCGGCGGCCTCTTCGTCGAGCGTCGCCGCGTAGTTGTCACGGAGCTCGACGAGCTCGTCGGTGGCGGTCTCGACGAGGTCGAGAAAGTCGCCGTAGCGTTCCTCAGCCTCGCCGCGGGGGGCCCGGTTGTAGGCGAGCAGGGCCGCCTCCACATCGGCTATCAAACCCGCATGCTCGGCTGCGAACAGCTCGAGCTGGCGCTCGATCAAGTCGACGAACCGCCCGCCGGCCACTTAATAGACTGCTCCCGTTTTGCGCCTGCTCGTCCGCACGTGGAACGTGTATCACGGGCGCACTCATCCGAAGTCCAACCGAACGTATCTGGAGCGGATGGTGCGGCTCGTCAGCCTGGACGCGCCCGACGTGGTGGCGCTGCAGGAAGTGCCTCTGTGGGCTCTGGGGCGGCTGGAGCGCTGGAGCGGCATGCGCCCGCTGTGGGCGATCACGGTCCCCGGATTCCTCGGGCCCGCGGCGCGGTTCGTCACCGACCTCGATCCGGCTCGGGTTCGCTTCACGGTCGCAGGCCAGGCGAACGCCCTTCTCCTCAACCCGCGCTTCGAGGTCGACGAGCATCGGGTCTTCGTCCTCAACCCCGAGGTCTCGCGGTGGAACTGGATCTTCCAGGGACGGCAGCGCCGGGTTTGCCAGGCCGCCGGCGTGGACGCGGGCGGCGAGCGGTTCGTGGTGGCGAACCTGCACGCGACGAACAACGAGGAGCACGCGCGCGTCGAGGTTGGCATCGCCGCCGAGTTCGTCGCCGCGGCGGACCGCTGCGTTCTCTGCGGAGACTTCAACGTGCCGCGCTTCACGGTGCCTGATTACTCGCCGCCGATCGACGGCATCGACCAGATCCTCGTCCGGGGAGGCCACCTGGAGTCGGGTCCCGAGGCCTGGCCGGCGGCTCGGCGCCGCGTCGACGGACGACTTCTCTCCGACCACGCTCCCGTCGAGGCCCTGATCTCGTGGACTTGAAAGCCGTACGCGCCGGGCTGCCCGTCCTCGAGCGCTACGCGTACCTGAACGCCGGGACGAACGGGCCCCTGCCGGCGCGGAGCGCCGAAGCCATGATCCGAGCGGTCGAGCGCGACCTCCGCGAAGGCCGCTCGAGCAAGGTCTATTTCGAGACGATGCTCGAGCGGCGCGAACAGGTGCGCGCCGCGCTCGCGCGGGTCCTCGGCGCGCGGCCCGAGGACGTCGCCCTCGCCAGCTCGACGACGGAAGGGTGCAACCTCGTCTACACCGGGCTCGGCATCGGCCCCGGGATCGAGGTCGTGACCACCGATTCCGAGCACCCGGGCCTCTTCGGAGGCCTGAAGACCTCGGGCGCCGACCTCGTCGTCGTTCCGCTCCGCGACCTTCCCGTCCGCGAAGCCGGCGCCGCGCTCGCCGCAGCGGTCACCGAGAGGACGCGGCTGATCGCGCTCTCGCACGTCTCCTGGCTCACGGGAGCAGTGTTCCCCGTCGAAGAGCTCGGGGGCCGCGGCGTGCCCGTGCTCGTCGACGGCGCACAGGCGGCGGGCGCGATTCCGGTGGACGTCGAAGCGTTGAACTGCGACTTCTACACCGTCTCCGCCCAAAAATGGCTCCTCGGCCCCGACGTCACGGGCGGGCTCTGGATGCGACCTGGGCGCGCCGAAGAGCTGCGCATGACGTTTCCGTCCTACGGAAGTTGGGATTGGGAGGCGGAGGAGCTGTACACGCCTCGCGTGGGCGCGGGCCGCTTCGATCCGGGCTGGACGCCGTCGCCGTCCGCCGTCGGCTTGCTGGAATCGCTTGCGTTCGCGGACGAAGCGGGCGACGAGCGGTTTGATCACGCCCGTGCGATGGCCGAGCGATGTCGCGAGCTGCTCGCCGAGCGCTTCGAGGTCCTCACGGAGCCGAATCAGGCGACCCTGGTGACCTGGAAAGCCGAAGGCGACGCGACCGCGGCCGTCGCCCGCCTCGCCGACGCGGACGTGATCGTCCGGGAGGTGCCGGAGCTCGGCTGGCTCCGCGCCTCGTGCGGCTTCTGGACGAGCGAGGAGGACTTGCAGGGCCTCCTCGACGCGCTTTAGAGCCCCGTCCGAGGGCCGATAAGAACAGGTGAGGGTCCGGCTCCTCCCCGTCTTGACGGTCTTTGTGCTGGCGGGATGCGGTGTGCTCGGCGACGAGCCGAAAGCTCCACGGGTGGTGACGGGCGAGGATCTAGCCGTCATGGTTCTCGTCCGCTCGGGGTCCCTCATCGGCAGCGTCACCGCGGTCGGAAGAGGCAACGAGCTGAATCCGAGGGACGTCATCGCCCTCATCCCGAAGCTGCGAGCGCGCCTACGGGCAGCCGGCTAAGCGGAGGTTCGGAGGCCGAGCTCGCCCGCGATGGGACGCATCGCCGCGGTCACGTTGGCAATGTGCTCGTCGAGGTCGAGCCCGAGCTCCTCGGCTCCGCGATAGACCTCGTCCCGGTGAACGCCCGCCGCGAACGAGGGCTGCTTCAGCTTCTTCCGGACGGACTTCGGCTCGAGCGTCTCGATCCCGTCGGGACGGACGAGGCCACACGCGTGGATGAAGCCCGCGAGCTCGTCGCACGCGAAGAGCGTCTTCTTGAGCTTCGTGTCCCGCGGCATCGCCAGGTGTTCGGCGTGGGAGAGGACGGTCTCGATCAGCTCGTCCGGGTATCCCTCTTCGCGCAGGATCGGCGCTCCTTCCTGCGGGTGCTTGTCGAGCGTCGGGTGAATCTCGTAGTCGAAGTCGTGCAACAGGGCGGCGGCACGCCAAAACTCCTCGTCTTCGCCGTTCTGGCGCGCGTAGAAGCCGACCGCCGCCTCGACGGCCAGCGCGTGACGCAGGAGCGCCGGGCTCTTGGTGTAACCCGTGAGGGTTTCCCAGGCGCGCTCGCGGGTGACCTCCATCGGGCGGAGTAGGATACCGTCCCGCGCCCGTTTCTCCGTCCGGGGTCAGGAATACCGCCAATGCCGCAAACCCTCGTTTCCGACGCCCTCGTGGAGGCCTTCGTCATCGAAGGCGGCCGGCCGCTGAATGGCACCATCCGCGCCGCCGGCAACAAGAACGCTGCCCTGCCGATCGTTGCCGCCTGCTTGCTCACGGACGAGCCCGTGACCCTCACGAACGTGCCCACGATCCGCGACGTCGAGACAATGGTCGAGCTCGTCGCCGACCTGGGCGTCGACGTGGAGCACGTGGGCCCGGGGGAGATTCGCATCCAGGCGGGCTCGCTCAGGAAGCGCGAGCTCGACGAGGAGCTCTGCAGCCGGATTCGAGCGTCGATCCTCGTCTCCGGGCCGCTCCTCGCCCGGTACGGCGAGGCGATCGTGCCGCCGCCCGGCGGTGACGTCATCGGCCGCCGGCGGCTCGACACGCACATCCACGCCCTCACGCGGCTAGGGGCCGACATCCACGTGAACCGCCGGTACACGATGCGCGCGGAACGCCTGCGCGGGGCACGGATCTTCCTCGACGAGGCGTCCGTCACGGGGACGGAGAACGCCGTCATGGCGGCCGTCCTCGCCGAGGGGGAAACGCGGATCGCCAACGCCGCGAGCGAGCCGCACGTGCAGGATCTCTGCCGCTTTCTGGTCTCGCTCGGCGCCGAGATCGACGGGATCGGCTCGAACGTGCTCACGATCCGCGGGGTCGAGAGCCTGCACGGGGGCGAATGGCGCATCTGCCCCGATCACATCGAGGTCGCGAGCTTCATCGGCCTGGCCGCCGTCACGGACGGCGAGATCCTCATCGAGGACGTGGTGGCGGAACACATGTCGGCGATCTGGCCCGGGTTCGCCCGCCTCGGCGTCGGCTGGGAGCGCGGCGAGCATTCGGTGCGGGTTCCCGGCCGCCAGGAGCTCGTAATCAAGGACGACATCGGCTCTCAGATCCCGAAGATCGAGGATGGGCCCTGGCCCGCCTTCCCCGCCGACCTGACTTCCATCGCCCTTGCCGTCGCCACGCAGGCGCGCGGCACCGTCCTCATCTTCGAGAAGATGTTCGAGAACCGCCTGTTCTTCGTCGACAAGCTGGTCGGCATGGGCGCGCGCATCATCCTCTGCGACCCCCACCGTGCGGTCGTCAGCGGTCCATGCAGGCTCTACGGCGATCGCATGGAGAGCCCCGACATTCGCGCCGGCATGGCGATGCTGATCGCCAGCCTGTGCGCGGAAGGAACATCGACGATCGGCAACGTGGGGCAGATCGACCGCGGGTACGAGCGGATCGACGAGCGCCTGCGCGGTCTCGGCGCCAGCATCGAGCGCATCGAAGCCGCGTGACGGTCGCTCGCCTCCGGCTCGCTCACCGTGTCATTCCGGACGCGTCAGCGTTCCCACGAGCCCCCTTCTTTGATTCAGTGAGGGAACCTCCCGGTTCCCTCACACACCTTCCACATACTCATTGGCCGCGGAGCGTCCAATGAGCAAGCAGGTAGTCCGCACCGAGCGAGCTCCGGCTCCGTTCCAGGGCGCTCCGTATTCCCAGGCCGTCGTCCACGACGATCTGGTCTTCGTCGCGGGCCAGATCGGGATCGACCCTCAGACGAACGAGGTCGTCGAGGGAGGCATCAGAGCTCAAACCGAGCAGGCCATGAAGAACCTCGCAGCCATTCTGGAAGCGGCGGGATCCAGTCTCGCCAATGTCCTCAAGACCTCGATTTTCCTCGTCGACTTCGGCGATTTCTCGGCGATGAACGAGGTCTACGCGAGCTACGTCGGGCCGGATTTCCCGGCGCGGGCGACGGTTCAGATCGCCGGATTGCCCTCAGGAGCGCTCGTCGAGATCGAAGTTGTCGCCCACCTCTGATCTCGGAAGCTGCCGCTAGGGCACCGGCCTAGCCGCTAGGAAGCGCGGCACTTGCGGTAGATGTACTTGGTGGCGTAGCCACTCCTGGAAACGCGGAACGTGGCCGTGCCGGTCTTCGTGGCCTTCTTGTAGAACTTGGCCGCGCCGTTCGAGTTCGTCACTGTCGTGGACAGGAGACCGCACCCGGTAACACGGACGCTCGCGCCGGACACGGGGGCCAGGGTGCCCGAGTCCTTCGCGTAGACGTAGACCGTCCGGTAACGGCCCTTGATGAAGTAGCCCCTGGTGGAAAGCGAGAAGTTCTTCAACGCCGGCGCCACGGCGGAAAGCCCCGGCCAGCTGAAGGAATGCACGGCCGTGAAGTCGCCCAGGTTGTTGTCGGCGTCGACGGCGGCCACACGCCAGTAGAGCGTCTGCGGGTCCTTGTACGAGAGCGATGCCAGGGTGGGCGCGAAGCTCGGGTTCTCGGTGGTCTTGCTCTCGATGTACGGCGAGAAGTCCTGCCGCGTGGAGATCTGCACCCTGTAGGCCTTCATTCCCGCCTTCGCCGACCACGAAAGCGCGAGCTTGTTCGGCCCGACGTCCTCCGCCGGATTCAGGGGCTCGTGGATGGTGTGTACGAACTCGGCGGGGTCAGACCACGGCCCGTGCGTCAGCAGCGATCCGCTCGACCTCGGGAACTCCGCCCTGACGCGCAGCGTGAGAATGCCCGCGCCTGTGAACTTCTCCCACGAAGCAGCCGTGGACGGGAATCCGTCGAAGTCCTGCTGGCTGTCGGAATCCTGCACCCGCAGCGTGTATTCGACGGCGCCCGGGACCGCGGACCAGAAGACGACGGGAAGCGCGTCGCTCGTCGCGAGGTCCGACGTATCGATGACGGGAGCGCCGAGCGAGATCTCGAAGTTGCCGGTGGCCGACCAGCTGAGACCGGTGTTCTTCTCGTCCTCCGCCTGCACCCGCCAGTAGACCGTCTTCGCGGCGTCGTAGGTCGCGAGCGCGGTGTACGAGGTCGACGCCGTGGTCACGTCGTCCACAAGCGTCCCGAATGTGTTCTCGTACGAGACCTGCAGGTGGTAGCGGCGCGCGCCGATCGCGGGTGTCCACTGGAACGTCGGCTGACCCGCGAAGGTCGATCCGTTGGACGGGCCGAGGAGCTCGGGTGGCGCAGTTTGCTTCTGGAAATCGGCGGCTGCGCCCTGCGTGACATCGCCCGGCGCGCCGCTTCCGTTCGTCCCCGTCGACGGAAGGACGACCCAGTAGTACGAAGTCGTCTCGTCCGGATAGGTCACCGGGGAGGTAGCCGCGCGCACCGCATAGGCAGGGATGCGCGTGAAGGCGTAGTCGACGATGTTGGTAAACGTCGGGTCCTTGGCGACGATCACCCAGTAGCCGGCCTTGCCCGCGATCGGATTCCAGGTGAACAAAGGCATGTTGCCGTGGTCGGAATCGCCCGTGACAACCTCGCCACGCTGGGGAAGGAGGTAGTCGTCGGCGCCCATGTACCCGCCCGCGTTGCAGCTCGGCGAGCACGCGCCGCCCGTGGGGAAGCCCGTAAAGGTGAACGCCGCGCCCGTGCCGTCGTCGAGGTAGGTGAGGTCGCCCCAGATCTCGTCCGACAAGGAGACGCGACCGCTCCGAGCACGCACGCGCGCGCAGTACGACTGGCCCGCGACGAGGGCGGCCTGATCCTTCGCCACCGTGATGCTGAGGGGCTTCGGGTGCGGCGGGGTGGCCAAGAGGCCCCAGCCCAGCGGCGTCCACGATGTCGACGCCGTCTTCACGGTCCAGCGCTGGGATCCCGAAACACCCCAGTCGCAGGCACCCGGCGCGTCGGCGGTGTCGAACGGGACGACGTCCACCCAGTAACTGGGGGCGCCCGGAACGGGATCCCAGGTCAGGATGGGGAGCTCAGTCTGGTACCCCGGAGTCCCAGGGTCGATGTCGGTCCCGACCTCGTCGTAGTCGCGCATCCGGAGATCCTTGACGGCGAGCTCGCTCAGGTCGGGGTAGTTGTCGAAGGTCTTCGCGAACGGGTCTCCGTAGTTCCACTGGCCCGCGTTGCCAGCTCGGTCGATCGCCTTCACACGCCAGTAGTACGTGTTGTTGGCGAATACCTCGAGCGGAGTCATGGCCGTCGCGATCGTCGGGTCGTCGCAGCAGACGCGCGAGCCGCTTGCGAAATCCGACGAGGAGTTGATCTCGACCTCGTAGCGTGCGGCGCCCGGCACGGGATCCCACGAGAACTGCGGGTCGAAGAGCTCGGTCTCCGGCCTCAGGTCCTGCATCGCCACGGTGGTCTGCGCCGGCCATTCCCAACTGAAGGAGCGGACCTGAGACTGCGTTCCGGGATTCCCCTCTGCGTCGAGCGGGGTTACAGCCCAGTAGTACGTGTTCACGGGTAGGAGGACTGCCGGCGCGAGGTTGGTGGCCTGCACGTCGATCGGCTTTCCGTCCCCGATGAGCGACGCGAGGCTCGGATCGCTGGCGATCTCGACCCGATACTTTGCGGCACCCGCCACGCCGGTCCACCGCAGCACGAGGGGCTGGTCGGGATACGTGATGGAGGCACCGTCGGCCGGGGCCGTGAGGGTCGGGTTGTCGGCCCAGTTCTTCACGAGCTGCATCGGAGCCGAGAACGCCGAGCCGTTTCCGTCTGCGTCAAATGCCTGGACGCGCCAGTAGTAGGTCCCGTTGGGGACGGTCTTGTCCGGCACGGCGCGCGTGTTCTTGGTCGAGATCGTGAACAGCGCCGGGTTGAAGGCCGTATCCGCCCCGAACTCGACGATGTAGTGGTCGGCGCCGGCGACCGGACTCCAGGCCACCGTGGGTAGGAACGTGACTTCGTCGCCGTCGGGAGGTGAAATCGGATTGGGAGCCGCGGGCGCGCTTGCGGCCGGCGCGACAGTGACGAGGCCGACCGCGACGGCGGCGATGAAAACACGCAGTTTGAAGAACGGTGTTCGGCCCAAGTCGAGACCCCCGGCCGCCACGGGAATCGAATTCCTCGTTCCGATTCATATTCGTCGGGATTGCCGCCCGTCATATCCCCCGCCCGGGGGGCTTCATGGCGGTGCCCGCGAACTGTCCCGGCGTTAGGGACGCCGAACCCGAAGAGACAGCGACGCGCTCTCGTAACCCGTCTTCGTCACCCTGAAGGTGACCCTGCGGAGGCGGGTCGCGCGCACGTAGAAGCGGACGCGCCCGTTGGCGTTCGTGAGCTTCGTCCTCGACGTCACACCGGCTCCGGAGACGCGCACCGACGCGCCTTCAACCGCCGTGAGCGTTCCGGCGTCCTTGACGGTGATCGTGATCGGAACCCGCCGTCTCAGAACGGGATACCCCCTTGCAGACAAGCGCAGGTGCTTGAGTGCGGCGACGGTGGGCGGCGCCAGGTCGAACGACCGGACCGCCGTGTACTCACCCGGGTTGCCGTCCTCGTCCACCATCGCAACCCGCGAGTAGAACCTCCCACCGGTCGCATACGCGCCGGCCGTTAGCAGGGGGGCGTAGACAGTGTTCTCCGTCGTCGTCGACTCGACCGTGGTCGTGAAGTCGAGCCTGGTCGACACCTGGATCTTGTAGCGCTTGGCTGCCGGTCGGGAGTCCCACTCGAAGCTCAGACGGTGCGTGCCCACGTCGACGCTGAAGTTCGTCGGCGGCGGGATCGACTTGGCATACGGTGACGAGACCGAGTAGGGCCCGGTGACTCGCGCGGTCCCGTTCGACGGGAAGGTGGCGCGAACACGCCAGTCGAAGATGCCCGTCCCGGTCATCTTCACGAACGAGCCCGTCGTCGAGGGGAAGTTCGGATAGAGCCTCGGCGCCGGTTTGCCAGGCTCCTGGACCTCGACGTCGTAGCCGATTGCGCCGGGCACGGAGAACCATGACACAGTCGGGATCTCGGAGCCGGCCGTTGGGTTGGAAGGATCGAGGTCGGGTGCCGGCAACTGTTTCTCGAACGTGCCCGTCGCCGACCAGTTCAGACCGATCGTGTTTTCGTCGTCCGCGCGCACGCGCCAGTAGAGCACCGTGTCAGCGGCGTACGTGGTGCTGGAGGTGTACGCAGTCGAGACGGTGACGACGTTGTCCTTCAGCACCGAAAACGTCGGACTGTCCGAGACCTGGAGGCGATACCGCCGAGCGCCGTCAGCCGAAGTCCAGCGGAACGTGGGCGTGCCCTGGATGACGGCGCCGTCCGCGGGCTCGAGGAGGTCAGGCGGAATGGATTGCTTCTCGAAGTTCGACGGAGACGCGGAGAGCGGGTTGCCCACGGCTCCGCCGCCGTTGGAGTCGGCGGCCGGAAGCACCGCCCAGTAGTAGCTGGTGAGCTCGTCCGGGTACGTGCGCGCCAGCGTGCCTGTCCTCGGCGCGTACGCCGGCGCCTGCGTGAAGGCGTAGTCGACGACGTTCGTGAACTCCGGGTCTTTGGCCACGATGACGAAGTAGCTCGCCTTGCCGTCGAGCGGCTGCCACGTGAAGACGGGCGCCGCGGTCGTTGTCTGGCCCATCGTGGGCAGCAGGTAGTCATCGCTCGAGGGGTACGTGCACGGGGAGGGGTCGCACGTATGGCCGGCGGGGTAACCCGTCCAGGTGAAGCCCGGCTGGTCGCTTCCGTTCAGGTACGTGAAGTCGCCGATGACCGGCTGCGTGGTCAGGCGGCCGCTGCGCGGGGCGACCCGGACGCAGTACATCGAACCGAGGGTGAGGTGGCTCCCGTCCGCGGAGACGCCGACGGTGCTCGGGAACGGTTTCGCCCCACCGTAGCCCGAGCCAAGGGGTGTCCACGCGGTCGTCGCGGTGATCGAATTCCACTTGCCGCTCCCCGATGCCGTCCAGTTGCAGTACCCGAGCCCGGAGTCGTACGGGGCGATCTGGACGAGGTAGCTCGCCGCGCCCGGGACAGGATCCCACGCGATGATCGGCACGTCGACGAGATAGCTGCCGCTTCCGTCCTGGTCGGTGACGTCGTTCGCGAACCGGTCGATCATGCGCAGGTGCTGAATGCTCGGCACGGCGTTGTCGAACGTCTTGACGAACGGCGGTCCCTCGTTCCAGACGCCGGCGTTCCCCTTCGCGTCCTTCGCCCGAACGCGCCAGTAGTACGTGTTGTTCGGCAGGACTTCGGTGGGGGAGTAAGTCGTGCCGACCGGCAGGTCGGTGCAGCAGACCTTCGAGCCGATGGTGAAGTCGGAGCTGGGGTTGATCTCGACCTCGTAGCGCGCTGCCCCGGGGACGGGATCCCATCCGAGCTGCGGATCGAAGAGCTCCGCCGCGTCCGCGACGTCACTCCAGGACAGCGACGTCTCCGACGGCCAGACCCACACGAATGAGCGAATTTCCGACTGCTGTCCTCGGTTCCCCTCGGAGTCGACCGGCGTTACCGCCCAAAAGTACGTCCCCTGCGCGAGTACGACGGGGGGCGCGAGCGTGCGCGCTTGCGTCTCGAACTCCTTGCCGCCGATGAGCGAGCTGAGCCCGGGGTCGGTTGCGAGAGCGACTCGGTACTTGAAGGCGTGCGGCACCACGTCCCAGTGCAGCGTGAGCGGCTGCTCCGGGTAGACGATCGTGTCGCCGTCGAGCGGCGAGACCACGGTCGGCGGCGTGTCCCAGAGGTAGTCGAACGACTGTGTCCCCGACCACGGGGAGACGGCTCCGGCGTTTGTCGAGGCGCGCACGCGCCAGTAGTACGTCCCGTTCGGGAGCGGCTTCCGCGGCGCTTCTCGCGTGTTCTTCGTGAAGTCGTATGCGACGAGCGATGAAAAGCCCGCATCGGCCGAGAGCTGAAACTCGTACTTGTCCGCGCCGCCGGCAGGTTGCCAGCCGAAGATCGGCATCGAGTCGACATGGTCACCTTCGACCGGGCTCGTGAGGACAGGGACAGCCGGGCCGCCGTGTGCCGGCGACACGAGCGCGAAAGCCACTGCCGCCGCGAACGCGAGAATACGAAGCTTGGGCACCATAGAGACCCCGGCGCGCGGGAAACCTCGCACTCCTCCCTCCCTCGTTTCGCACAACAGTCGTCCACGACTGGAACTCGTACGCCCCCCGACCGTGGAGATCGACCTGGCCCGCCGTCGAGATTCCCGCTTTCAGCTGGTCGGGTGGCCGCCAGGGCGCCGACTAACCTTCGGCCTGTGGACGTCATCGTCACGCACGCGAACACCGATTTCGACGCGTTTGCCGCCATGCTCGCCGCGCGGCGGCTGTATCCGGGTGCAGTCGTCGCGCTGTCGGGCTCCCTGAATCGAAACGTGCGGGACTTCTACCGACTGCATGCCGACGAGTTGGACGTGGCCGAGCCTGCCCGCGTGGGTCTCGACGCGATCGAGCGCCTGATCGTCGTAGAGACGTCACATCCGGCGCGGCTCGGCGAATTCGAGCGTGTTGCCCGCGACCCGAAAGTCGACGTCGTGCTGTTCGACCATCACGGTGGCCAGGGCCTCGACTGGGTCCGGCCCGAAAACGTGGTCCGCTCGGAGGACGGA
Organism: Gaiellaceae bacterium; assembly: GCA_035639875.1. GTDB lineage: Bacteria > Actinomycetota > Thermoleophilia > Gaiellales > Gaiellaceae > JAIBJP01. Next base: position 22,185 of record DASQXE010000184.1, read on the forward strand.
GCCCTGACGACGACGATGGTCTCGATCCTCGCCGAGCGCGAGATCGAGGTAAGCCCGCTCGAGGCCACCGTGTTTGCGCTCGGCATCCACGAGGACACCGGGTCGCTGAGCTACGCCGGTGTCTCGCTGCGCGACGCGGAGGCCCTCGCGTGGTGCCTGCGCCACGGCGCCAGCCAGGACATGGTTGCGCAGTTCCTTCACGCGCCGCTCTCCGAGAGCGAGCGTGCCCTGCTCGACGCCCTCGTCGGCGCCGCCGAGACGCACGAGGCGGCGGGCTTCGAGGTGCTCCTCACGGCGGTGCACTGGCCCGAGTACGTCGACGGAGTCTCGAACCTCGCGCACAAGATCGTCGATCTGACCGACTGTCGCGCTCTCGTCTGCCTGGTCGAGATGGACGACCGAGTGTTCTGCGTCGTGCGCACGCGCGTTGCCGAGCTCGACGCGGCGGCCGTCGCCGCTGCCCTCGGCGGCGGGGGTCACGCGCGCGCTGCGTCCGCGATCCATCGCGGTTCGCTCGAGGAGGCGAGGTCAGTCGTCCTCGACGCGCTGCCCAAGGCGGTTCGACGGCGCTTGACGGCCGGCGAGATCATGTCGCGCCCTGCGCGCTTCGTTTCCTCTGCCGACACGGTCGCGCATGCGATGGTCCTCTGTCAGCGGCATCGCCAGAGTGGGATCCAGGTCGGCGAGCCGAAGCAGCTCGTCGGCATCGTCACGCGGGAGGACCTCGACAAGGCGATCGGCCACGGGCTCTCGCACGCGCCCGTGAAGAGCGTGATGAGCTCTGACGTCCGCACCTGCTCCGAGGACACGCCCCTGCCCGAGGTGATGCGGCTGCTGGCGTCGTCTGAGCCGGGGCGGGTGCCGGTCGTTCGCGACGGCGAGGTCGTGGGCGTCGTCACCCGCAGCGACCTCCTCCGCGCATTCGAGGAGCCGCTCGGGGTCGAGGAGGAGCCCGGCGGCCCGGATCTCGGCGAACGGCTGCTCGCCCTCGGGGGTCTGCAGCCCGTCTTCGAGGCGATCCAGGCGGTCAGCGAGCCGTTCGAGGGTGTCTACCTCGTCGGCGGCGCCGTCCGCGACGTCCTCATGGGAGAGCCGAACTTCGACGTCGACATCGCGGTCGAGGGTGACGGCATCGCGCTCGGAAAGGCACTGGCTCGCGCGCTCGGCGGGCGCGTCGTCCCGCACGACAAGTTCGGCACGGCCATCGTCCTCTACGGAGACGACGGTCGCATCGACGTGGCCACCGCTCGAACCGAGTTCTACGACTACCCCGGCGCTCTGCCCAGCGTCGAGCAGGCGTCGATCCGTCAGGACCTCTACCGGCGCGACTTCACGATCAATGCGATGGCCGTGTCGCTGAAGGGGGAGGACTTCGGCCGGCTGGTGGACTACTTCGGCGGTCACCGCGACCTCGCGGACGGCGTCGTCCGCGTCCTCCACAACCTGTCGTTCATCGACGACCCCACGCGGATCTTCCGCGCCATTCGCTACGAGACTCGGTACGGCTTCCGCATGGACGCACACACGCTCGCTCTCGCGAAGGCGTGCATCGAGATGGAGCTGGTCGGAGAGCTGTCCTCCGCGCGCCTGCGCGACGAGCTGCAAGCGCTCCTGTCCGAGGAGCGAGTGGCCGAGTCGGTCCGCCGCATGGGCGAGCTCGGCATCGATCGCGCGATCCATCCCCATCTCGGCGCGGACGAGGAAACCGTGCGGCTGATCGAAGAGCTCGATGTGCTCCGTGCGCACTACACCCCCGACGCGCCTGCCTGGCGCGTGCGACTCGCCGCGCTCGCGCATCGCCTCGGGTCGACGGAGATTCTGGAGTGGGGCGAGCGCCTCAAGCTGCGCCGCCGTGATGCCGAGCGCATCGCCGACGCCGTGACCGTCGCGCCGAGGCTCACGAAGCTCGCCGGGGCGACGAAGGAGCCGGCGGCGCTGTGGGCGAGGGTGGCGCCGCACGATCCCGACGGTGCGCTGCTCGCGCTCGCCGGCGCCAAAGGGCGGGCGCGCAAGCGCCTCGAGCGGTACTTCGAGGAGCTTCGGCAGGTGCGGCTCGAGATCTCGGGCGGCGATCTCGCCGAGCTCGGCTTGGGAGAGTCGCCGCGTGTCGGCGCGGTCCTTGCCGAGCTCTTGCGGCGGAAGCTGAACGGGGAGCTGGACGGGCGCGCCGAGGAGATCGAGGCCGCGAAAGAGCTCCTGCGCGCGTGATCGACCTACAAACCCTTCTGCTGGTGCTGCCGGTCTTGCTCGCCAGCCTGACTCTGCACGAGCTCGCGCACGGGGTGACCGCGACGATCCTCGGGGATCCCACGCCCCGTGAGCAGGGCCGCTTGACGCTGAATCCTCTTCCTCACCTGGACCCGCTCGGCACGCTTTTGCTCGTCGTGACGCTGATCGCATCGCCGTTCGCGTTCGGGTGGGCGAAGCCGGTGCAGGTGCAGCCACGCTATTTCCGCCGGGCGCGCGAAGGCATGGCCATCGTGGCCGTTGCCGGCCCGGCGACGAACTTCGTCCTCGCCCTCGCCTGTCTGGCGCCGATCCGCTTCCTCCGCGTGACCGGTGAGGCGTACGACGTCCTGGCCGCGGCGTTCGTCGTCAACGTTGTCCTCGGGGTCTTCAACCTGATCCCGATCCCGCCGCTCGACGGCTCCCGTGTGGTGGGCGTGCTGATGAGCAGGAGCACTTACAACCGCTGGCTGAGGCTCGACCAGTACGGCTTCATCTTTCTGTTCGCGCTCATCTTCCTCGGCCGGGAGCAGTTCCGAGAGGTCTTCGACCGCACGCTCGACCTCATCGCGGGGATCATGGGCCTCCAGGTGACGACGTGAAGCTCTTCGAGTGGGAAGCGCCCGGGCCGTACCGCGTCGCGTTCTCTACGCGGGTGGGCGGCGTTAGCGAGGGAGCATTCAGGTCGCTCAACCTCGGAATCCTCACGGACGACGAGCCTCACAATGTCGTCGAGAACCGCCGCCGCCTTTGCGGCTCCGTCGACGCCGACCCCAAGACCGCGACGATGGCCTGGCAGGTGCACGGGAACGCGGTGACGGAAGCCAAGCCGCGCGGAATCGTTGAGCGCACGATCTACGAGCGCTGCGACGGCCTGTGGACCGACCGCCCCCGACAGGCGATGCTCCTCCTCACGGCCGACTGCCACCCCGTCGCAGTGGCGAGGGCGAACGGCGAGCCGGGCCTATGCGTTCTGCACGTCGGCTGGCGCGGGCTCCTCGCGGGGATCATCGCGGCAGGTGCCGAAGCGCTCGGCGACGGGCCACTCGCGGCCGCCGTCGGCCCCGGGATCGGCCCATGCTGTTACGAGGTCGGGGAGGAGGTGGCGGCGCCCTTCCGTGGCCGGTTCGGAGACGACGTCACCGTGGACGGGCGGCTGGATCTCGGACTAGCCACCGAGCTGGCCCTACGCGAGGCCGGCGTCGAGAACATCGAGCGAAGCTGGCTCTGCACGGCTTGCGAGCGCGAACTCTTCTTCTCGCACCGCCGCGATCGCGGGCGCACCGGCCGCCAGGGCGTCATTGCGTACATCCGCTGAGCAGGTCCGCAAGAACTACGAGCGGATCCGCGCCGAGGTGGGCCCGAACGTCACCGTCGTCGCCGCGACCAAGTACGCGAATCTGGACACCATGGAGCTGCTTGCCGAGGCCGGGGTGGCCGTCGTGGGAGAAAACCGAGCGCAGGATCTCGCCGCCAAGCGCAATCGCTTCGGCGACCGCTTCCGTTGGCACTTCATCGGGCATCTCCAGTCGCGCAAAGCCAAGGACGTCTCGCATCTCTGCGAGCTCGTCCACTCGCTCGACTCGGTCTCTGCAGCCAAGCGGCTAACGATTCCCGCTCTCGTCGAGGTCAACCTCGCCGGTGAGGAAACGAAGTCCGGCATCGCGCGCGAGCAGCTTTCTTCTTTCCTCCGGGAGGTCGCCGAGCTCGGCGTGGAGGTGAGAGGACTGATGACGATGCCGCCGCTCGCAGACGACCCCGAGCGCTCTCGCCCGTTTTTCCGGGAGCTCCGCCAGCTCGCCGGCGAGCACGGCCTCGCCGAGCTTTCCATGGGAACGTCCCAGGACTACCCCGTCGCAGCGGAGGAGGGGGCGACCCTGGTTCGCGTGGGTTCCGTGTTGTTCGGCCGGTAAGATTCGCCGGTCGCCATGGGAGTCGGAGACGTCTGGAGCCGCGCGCTCGTCTACTTCGGCATCGTCGAGGAAGATGAGTACTGGGACGAGGAGGCCTACGCGGCCGAGGAGGAGCTCGAGCGGACGTATGCGGACCGCGAGCGGGCGAACGTGCGCCGTCTCGCGCCGCGGCGCGGCGGGCCCGAGTTCGAGGACTGGTCGGAGCCTGAAGATGCCGCCGCTCGGACAGCCGTCATCCGTCCGGGGCCGAGACGGCGGCCCCTCGAAGCCGTTGCCTCCGCGTCCGTGCGCGTCCACCTGGTCGTCCCGCGCAGCTTCAACGACGCGCAGTCGATCGCGGACAAGTTCAAGGACTCGGTCCCGGTGATCGTCAACCTGCAGAGCACGGAGACGGACCTCTCGAAGCGGCTGATCGACTTCTCGAGCGGGCTGACCTACGCCCTCAACGGCAGCATGCAGCGCGTAGCCGACAAGGTCTTTCTCCTGACGCCGCGTAACGTAGAGGTCTCCGCCGAGGAGCGCGCGCGGCTCATCGACCGCGGCTTCTTTAATCAGGCGTAATCCAACGGCTGCGCCGCGGATTACGCCCGGAGAGCGTTCCGGCCGCCGAGAGCGTTAGCGTTCCGTCGATGCTCCTAGCCGACGCTGTCGACACCGTCCAGAGCTTCGTCAGCGTCCTCTTCCTCGTCTACCTGATCTGCATCCTCGCGTACATCATCACGTCGTGGATTCCGCTCCCCTACAACGTGTGGCTGAACCGCGTGCAGCGGTTCCTGTACGACGTCGTCGACCCGTATCTGCGCCTCTTCCGGCGCTTCCTCCCGCAGCTCTCGGTCGGAGGTCTCGGCCTCGACCTCTCGCCCATCATCGCGATCGTCGTCCTGTACGCGATCGAGTTCGTGATCCAGCGGCTCCTCGACTATCTCCATTAGAGGAAAAGAGCGCTCGGCAGCGAAGGGCGACCGACGATGGCGCTCACGCCTGTCGAAATTCGTCACGTGAAGCTCGGCCGGAGCGCCTTCGGCTACAGCCGAGACAGCACCGACGCGCTGTTGGCCGACGTGGTCACCAGCTTCGAGCAGGTTTGGCGCGAGCGCGCCGACCTGCGGGACGAGCTGGAGAGCCTGGAGGCCGAGCTCTCGCGCCACAAGGAGATCGAAGGCGCTCTGCGGAACACCCTTATTTCGGCAGAGCGCATGGCCGACGACGTCCGCACGCAGGCGCGCCGGGAGGCCGAGGTGATCGTCGCCGAGGCACGCGCGACAGCCCGCGACATCGTCGCGGGAGCCGAGTCGGAGCGCGAGCGGATCCACGGCGAGATTCGTCGCCTGCGCAACCTCGAGGTCGATGTTCGCGCCGAATACCGGGCGTTTCTTGTCTCGGCGCTCGACCGCCTGGAAAGCGACACCGAAGAGCGGCAGGCGCCCGGCCAAGCCGCATAGTTCCCGCCTGGGCCCCCGATATACTCAGAAAAGTGGCGCCCGGCGCCGCTCGGCACATGAACACGGATCGCTTTCGGGACATTCTGCTTGAGGAACGCACGCGAGTGACCGCGTCGATCAACCACATCCACAAGGACAACTCCGGCACGATCGAGGACGAGACCGAGGAAGAGACCTACGACAATCACCTCGCTGACTCGGCCACGGCGACCCTCAACCGAGAGATCGACTACACGCTCGAGGAGAACGCCGAGCACGTCCTCCAAGCGATCGACGCGGCGTTGCAACGGATCGAGGCGGGCACCTTCGGAACATGCGGGCGATGCGGCAAGCTGATCGCCGAGGAACGGCTCGAAGCGATCCCGTACGCGAATAGGTGTATCGACTGCAAACGTCTCGAAGAGAGGGGCTAGTCAACCCAGCGCCGCGGCTGATCGACGTTCGCGTCGGCTCAGCCACTGACGGGCGGGTACCGATCTCGATGGCGGAGCGTCCGCTGTCGGCCGGACCCTTTCATTGGCTCGGCCTGCTCTCCGTGGCCGTCGCAGGCCTCGCCGCGGATCAGCTCACGAAGCAGATCGTGGTCACGCAACTGGCGCTCGGGGAATCCGTTCACGTCGTCGGCCCGCTCTACATCCGCCACGTCAACAATCCGGGCATCGCGTTCGGTCTCTTCTCGAGCTGGGCTTCGGCGGTCACCTTCCTGACCGCCGGCGCCGTTCTCTGGATGCTCTTCTATTTCGCGAAGTCCGGCGCACGCCATCCGATCCTTCCGGTCGCCCTCGGCCTGCTCGTCGGCGGCAGCGTCGGAAACCTCGTCGACCGGTTGCGGATCGGCCACGTGACCGATTTCCTCGATCTGAAGTTCTGGCCCGCGTTCAACCTCGCGGACACCTTCATCGTCGTCGGAGTGGCTGCTCTCCTCGTGGCGCTCGTCGCTGCAGAGCGCCAACCCCGCATCCGCCGCACGCACACCGGTCGCCCCGCTCCGAAAACGAGTGCGTGAGATTTCGGTCGCCGTCCCGGGGACGGCGGCCGGCGAGCGGCTCGACCGGTTCCTCGCAGGGCTCGAAGACGTCGGTTCGCGCGCAGCTGCCGAGCGGCTGCTGCGAGAGCGACGCGTGCTTGTGGACGGCGGCGTGCGCCCGAAGAGCTACCGGCTCGTCGGCGGGGAGCGACTCGAGCTGCATGTGCCTGAACCGGGAGCGACCGCGCTCGCACCTGAGCACGTCGATCTTCGCGTCGCGTACGAAGACGATCACCTGCTGGTTGTCGACAAGCCCGCCGGACTCGTCGTCCACGCATCCGCGTCGAGTCAGACACGCGCTACGGTCGTGGACGCGCTCCGCGGACACGCCATCGCGGGCGGGGAGAAGCCGGACCGGCCGGGGATCGTGCACCGTCTCGACCGGGACACGTCGGGCCTCCTCGTCGTCGCGCGATCCGACGAGGCCCATCGGCGCCTCCAGCGGCTCCTGCGCGCGCGGAAGATCGAGCGCGAGTACCTAGCCCTCGTGCGCGGACGGCCGGGCTCGCGTCGGGGTCGGATCGAAGCCGCGATCGGCCGCGACCGCTTCGACCCGACGCGGATCTCGCTCGACACGGCGACGCCGCGGGAAGCGGTTACCGAGTTCGAGGTTGTCGAGGTCCTGCCGCGTCACGGGCTACTCCGCGTGCGGCTCCAGACGGGGCGTACACATCAGATCCGCGTCCACCTGGGAGCGATCGAGCTCCCGGTGGCCGGCGATCCAGTCTACGGTGCGGCCGGCGACTTGGGCCTCGAGCGGCAGTTCCTCCATGCGGCGAAACTCGCCTTCGACCATCCGTTCACGGATGAGCGCATGGAGTTCGAGTCGCCCTTACCGCCCGATCTCCATGCCGCGCTGGAGCGCGCGCGGGGCTGAAAGCGCCGTACCGCGAAAGACCCTGGATCGTTTTAACCTGCAAAGGAGGAGCTAATGCTGGCACTTGTGCTTGTCCTCTTGCTCGTAGCCTTGTTCTTCGGACTCGGCTTCGTCGCGAAGTGGCTGTTCATCATTGCCGCGATCCTCGCGCTGCTGTGGCTCATCGGCTTCTTCGCCCGCGGCGCCGAGGCGACCTGGTATCGCTGGTAACGGATCGCAAAACGCCCTGATCCGTTCAGGCGGCGCGAGCGGCTTTGTCCGCGTAGAGCCGCCTGTCGGCCAGGGCGACAAGTTGCTCTGGTGCCGACCCCTCCTGCGGCAGGAACGCCGAGCCGGCGCTCGCGGCGGGTCCTTCGGGCAGCCGCATCCGTAGACGGGCGAGGAAGGCCGTCACGTCGCTTGGCCGCGCCTCGACGAGCAGCGCGGCGAACTCGTCGCCGCCGAGGCGGCCGACGGCGTCCGTCGCGCGCGCGGTCGCACGGAGCGCGGCCGCAAAAGCCCTCAGGAGGCGGTCGCCTTCCTGGTGGCCTGCCGCGTCGTTCGTCTCTTTGAAGCGGTCGAGATCGAAGAGGACGACCGCGAGCCGGCCGCGATAACGGCGCGCTCGCGCGACTTCGACGGCGAGGCGCCCGTGAAACGCCTCGTGGTTGAGGAGCCCGGTAAGCGGATCGCGCCGAGCGCGGTCGGCCAGTTCCTGGGTCACCCGCGCCACGTACGCGGTCACGCAGCGGTCGACCGTCGAGCGCACGCGTTCGCGTTCAGAGTGACGCGCGTCATCGAGGACCCGACCGAGGACGAGCAGCATGGCGACGATCTCGGGGGGAGAGACGCCGAGGCTTTCGCGTTCGCGGGCGAAGTCCTCGGCTAGAGCTGACGGATCATCGGCGCCGCCGAGCGCCGCGACGAAGCTCGGCAAGCTGCCGAGCTGGCCCAGCCGGCCGAGGCGCTCGAGCGACGGCACCACACCCTCTTCGAGGGCGCGCTCGACACACTCGACGGCGAGATCCCACGCCGACGTGTTCACGACCCCGGCCACGGCTGGGGACGCTAATCAAGCCATCGGCTAGAATGCCCGCTGCCTAGCAGCGACTTTTGCACCCGACCCGGCGGCTGACACCGGGTGGCGGTGCCGGGCCCGACCCGGTTCCACCCGAATCCGCCGGCAGCACGACAACTTCAACCGAGGAGGATCAGTTTGCCTGTCGTCTCGATGCGGGAGCTTCTGGAGGCCGGCGTCCATTTCGGCCACCAGACCCGCCGCTGGAATCCCAAGATGCGCCGCTACATCTTCACGGAGCGGGGCGGCATCTACATCATCGATCTGCAGCAGACGCTCGAGCTAGTCGAGCAGGCTGCGAGCTTCGCCCGCAACGTCGCCGAGCGGGGCGGCTCGGTGCTGTTCGTCGGGACGAAGAAGCAGTGCCAGGACGCAATCGTTGAGGAAGCCACGCGCGTCGGCATGCCCTACGTGAACCACCGCTGGCTCGGCGGTCTGCTCACCAACTGGCGCACGATCTCCGAGCGCCTCGAGCGCCTCCACGAGCTCCGAAGGCTCCGCGACGAGGGTCAGTTGGAGCTGCTCCCACCAAAGGAGCGCATGGCGATGATGAGCGAGCTCGAGAAGCTGGAGACGAATCTCGGCGGCGTCACGGACATGAAGCGCCTACCGGATGCGATCTTCGTCATCGACCTCCGCAAGGAGCAGCTCGCAATTCGCGAAGCGCGGCGGCTCGGTCTGCCCGTGGTCGCCCTCGTCGATACGAACTGCGACCCCGACGACGCCGATTACGTCATTCCCGGCAACGACGACGCGATTCGCTCGTGCAGCCTCATCGTGCGCGTGCTCGCGGACGCCATCGAGGCCGGCAAGAGCAAGGTGACGGCCGAGGAGATGGCGAGGTCAACCGAAGATGTAGGGGCGAGGCCTGCCCCAGCCGAGGAAGAGGCAGAAGCCGTCGAGGAGCCCGTCGCGGTCGAGGAGGTTCCGGAGGAGGTGTCGGCCGAGTGAGCCAAGACGTGCCCGAGATTCCGGCCTCGCTCGTCAAGGAGCTCCGCGACAGCACGGGCGCGGGCTTCATGGAGTGCAAGCGTGCGCTCGTCGAAGCGAAGGGTGATCTCGACGAGGCCGAGCGCATCATTCGCGAACGAGGTCTGGCAGCTGCGAGGAAGCGCGCCGGAAGAACGACACCCGAGGGCAAGGTGCTCGCACGGATCGACAACGGGCGGGGCGCCATCGTGGCGGTCGGCAGCGAGACCGAACCCGTCTCGTCCAACGAGGAGTTCCTCAGCTTCGCCGAGCGCGTGATCGCGGCCGTCGAGAACGGGGGGCCCGATGCGGTCACGAAACTCGAGCAGGAGCGGGTCGACCTGATCGCGCGGATCGGCGAGAACATCGAGGTCGTCGGCGCTGCGCGGCTCGAGGCGGAGAACGACGAGGTTCTCGCAGCGTACGTCCATCCTCCCGCGCAGAAGATCGGCGTGCTCGTGCGGGCGGAAGCCACGCCGGAGCTCGCACGCCTCGTCGCGATGCATATCTCGTTCGCGAGCCCGCGGTTCCTGACGCGGAGCGAGGTTCCGGCCGACGAGGTCGAGGCCGAGCGCTCGATCCTCGAGAAGCTTCCCGACCTCGAGGGCAAGCCAGAGCAGGTCCGGGAGAAGATCATCGAGGGCCGCCTGGCCAAAGGCTTCTTCGCCGAGACCGTTCTCGACGACCAGCCCTGGATCCACGATCCGGGCCTGACCGTGGGGCAAGCGCTCGCCGAGCACGGCGCGGAAGTGCGCGACTTCGTCCGCTACGCCCTCGGATAATGACGGCCGAGGTCGAGAGCGAGGTCGCTGCCTCGCCCGCAGAGGGCGGGTCGGCCTTCAACCGCGTCCTGCTCAAGCTCTCCGGCGAGGCGCTGCTCGGGCGTCAGGAGTACGGGATCGATCTCGCGCGCGTCGAGGCGCTCTCGCGGGAGATCCGGACCGTGCAGGGGATGGGCGTGCAGACCGCGATCGTTCTCGGGGCGGGCAACATCTACCGCGGCCTCGAAGCCGCCGCCGAGGGAATGGACCGCGCCACCGCCGACTACGCGGGCATGCTCGCCACGGTGCTCAACTGCCTCGCGTTGCAGGACGGTCTCGAACAGCTAGGCGTGCACACCCGCGTCTTGTCCGCGATCACCGTGAGCGAGGTGGCCGAGCCGTACATTCGCCGCCGCGCGATCCGCCATCTCGAGAAGGGGAGAGTCGTGATCTTCGCGGGCGGGACGGGCAATCCGTTCTTCACCACGGACACCGCCGCGGCCCTGCGTGCCCTGGAGATCGGCGCCGAGGCGATCCTCATGGGGAAGAACGGCGTCGACGGCGTCTACGACGGCGATCCCGACGAGAAGCCCGACGCCGAGTTCCTTCCCGAGCTGACGCATCGCGAGGCGCTCGAGCGCGGCCTGAAGGTGATGGACACGACCGCGCTCTCGCTCTGCATGGACAACGGTCTGCCGATCTACGTCTTCGGCCTCGACGACGAGCGGAACATCGAGCGCGTGGTCGCCGGCGAGCGTGTCGGCACGATCATTTCGACCCCTCGGAGGAACGCATGACCGTGATCGACGATTTCGTTACGGAGGCGAATCGGAAGATGGACAAGTCGGTCGAGGCGGCGGCGCACGAGTTCAACACGGTGCGCACGGGCCGCGCCTCGGCCGCGCTTCTCGATCGCATCCAGATCGACTACTACGGGACGGCGACGCCCCTCCAGCAGCTTGCATCGATCAATGTTCCCGAGCCGCGGCTGCTGACGATCCAGCCCTACGACCCGAGCTCGATCAAAAACATCGAGCGGGCTCTGCAGGAATCCGATCTCGGTCTGACACCGTCGAACGACGGCAAGATCATCCGGCTGCCGATTCCGCAGCTGACCGAGGAGCGGCGCAAGGAGCTCGTCAAGGTCGTGCGGGGGCTCGCCGAAGAGGGGCGCGTGGCGGTGCGCAACGTGCGCCGGGACGCCATGCAGCATCTGAAGGAGCTCGTTCGCAACGGCGATGTCGGCGACGACGAGGAGCGGCGCGCGGAGGAGAAGGTTCAGAAGCTGACGGACGAGCACACGGCGAAAATCGACGAGCTTCTGAAGCGTAAGGAAGCCGAGATCATGGAGGTCTAATCTCGGCCTTCCGTCTGCCGAACAGCTGACCCAACACCATGAACCTCATCACCAGGCTGAGAACTCTTGGGGCTCTCAAACCGGCTGAACCCGGCCTGCCGGATGTCGCGAGGTCGATCGCGATCATCATGGATGGCAACGGGCGCTGGGCACGGCGCCGGCGACTTCCCGTCGCGGCCGGGCACCGGGCCGGAACGAGGGCGCTGCGGCGGACGGTCGAAGCCGCGATCGACCTCGGCGTCCAGTCGCTCTGCGTGTATGCGTTCTCAACCGAGAACTGGTCACGGCCCGAGGACGAGGTCGACGCTCTGATGGAGATCTTCGTCGAGACGATCGAGCGGGAGCTGCCGGATCTCAAGCGCCAGGGCGTGAGGACGCGTTTCATCGGTCGGCGCGACCGCGCGACGCCCGAGCTCCAGGCGAAGATGTCCGCGCTCGAGGCGGAGACCGCGGGCAGCGAGGCCCTCGACCTCTGGATCGCGTTCGACTACGGGGGGCGCGCCGAGATCGTGGAGGCGACGCGCCGGATCGTGGAGGAAGGGCTCGAGCCGCGCGACATCGACGAGAACTCGATCGCGTCCCGGCTTTATGCGCCCGAGATGCCGGAGCCGGATCTCCTCATTCGCACTTCGGGCGAGCTGCGCGTCTCCAACTTTCTCCTCTGGCAGGTCGCCTACACGGAGCTCGTCTTCGTCGACACGCTCTGGCCTGACTTCGGCGAGCGCCATCTGCGGCAGGCGCTCGCGGAGTATGCGGGCCGCCGCCGCCGCTTCGGCGGTAGATGAGCCCCTTTCTCTCGCGGGTCGCCGTCGTGGCGGCCGGTCTCCCCATCGTTCTGGGCAGCGCGTATCTCGGCGGATGGTTCCTGCTCGCGCTCGCCGCAGTCGGTGGACTCGTCGCGCTGCACGAGTTCTATCGGCTGGCGCGGCCGCTGCGCCCGCTCGTCCTCGCCGGTTACGGCGGCGCGGTAGCCGCGCTGATCGGCGCGGAAGTCGACGGGGCCGCCTGGATGCTGGGTGGTTATCTGCTCAGCGTCGTACTCGCATTCGTCTTCGCGGCGGTCTCGGAGACGCGTCAGTCCACGACCGTTGCAATAGCCGCGACCGTTTTTGGCGCTGGTTGGATCGGGTTGGGGCTCGGTCACCTCGTGCTCATCCGCGCCTTCGACCCGAACGGGCGGCTCGCGGCCATCACGGTCCTGCTCGTGGTGTTCGCGGCCGATTCCGCCGCGTACCTGACGGGACGGATCGCAGGGAGACACCGCATGACGCCCGTGGTCTCGCCGGGCAAGACCTGGGAAGGGTTTGCGGCGGGCGCCGTGGCGGGTGTGTTCACGTGCTTTCTCGCCCTCTACAAGGAGGATCTTTTCGACCAGACGTGGCGCTCACTGGTGCTGGGCGCAGTCGTCGTGGTGGCCGCCACACTGGGCGACCTCTTCGAATCTCTCGTGAAGCGGGACTTCGGCGCGAAGGATGCGGGCCGCATCCTGCTCGCCCACGGAGGCGTCCTCGACCGCGTCGATGCCCTCCTCTTCGCCGCCCCGGCCGCCTACTTCACCCTCCTCGCCCTCGGCCACGTCTAAAGGAGCCACGTCGGGGCGAGGCCCGTCATGTCTGCATAGGACAGCTGGAAGCGCCTCTCTAGACTTGGTCGCATGAAGCGGGTAGCGCTCCTCGGGGCGACCGGGTCGATCGGGAGGCAGGCGCTGGAGATCATCGCCGCCCACCCGGAGCTCGAGCTCGCCGCCGCCGCCTCGGGCTCCCAACCGATCGACGGCTTGGCGCCGCTTACGCAGACAGGCGGCGATCTCACCGCCCTCCTGGAGGAAGCGCACCCGGACGTCGTCCTGAACGCCGTCGTTGGTTTCGCCGGCCTCCCCGCCACGCTCTGGGCGCTCGAGCGTGGCATCGACCTCGCGCTCGCCAACAAGGAAAGCCTCGTCGCCGCGGGAGAGCTTGCGCTCGCCGCGCAACGGCGTGGGGGAGGGCGGATCCTGCCCGTGGATTCAGAGCACTCGGCCGCGTTCCAGCTCTTCGAAGGCCGTGCCCCGGAGACCGTCGACTCGCTCGTGCTGACCGCCTCCGGCGGGCCCTTCCGAGGGCGACCACGCGCCGATCTGACCGGCGTCACCCCGGCCGAAGCTCTCGCCCACCCAACCTGGAGCATGGGGCCGAAGATCACGGTCGACTCGGCCACCCTGATGAACAAGGGCCTCGAGCTGATCGAGGCACACTTCCTATTCGGGCTGCCGTACGACCGGATCGAGGTCGTCATCCACCCGACCTCCATCGTCCACGCAATCGTCCGCTTCCGGGACGGTGCCGCACTCGCGCACGTGGGCTACCCGGACATGCGCGTGCCCATCTCCTTCGCGCTGACCTACCCGGAACGGGCTGCCACGCCGATCCCCGCGCTCGACCTCTCCGCCGGGCTCATCCTAGAGTTCTCTGCGCCAGACGGGGAGGCGTTCCCCGCCCTCGCGCTCGCCCGCGCGGCGGGAGAAGCTGGCCGAACGGCGCCCTGCGTGCTCAACGCGGCCAACGAGGTGGCCGTTGCCGCGTTCCTGGACGGGCGACTTCCCTTCCTCGGCATTCCCGAGGTCGTCGAGCGCACCCTCAACGGGATCGACGCGGTCGGCGCGCAGGATCTCGAGGAGCTGAGCGCGATCGACGCGGAAGCCCGCCGCGTGGCGTCCGCGCTGACCCGGGAGCTCGTCCACTGATGAATCTCGCCGTCGCCATCGCCGGGCTCGCGTTCCTCATCCTCATCCACGAGACCGGCCATTTCCTCGTCGCGCTTGCCGTGCGCATGCGGCCGCGGCGCTTCTACATCTTCTTCCCGCCGCCGCTCGTGAAGCGCGTCCGTAACGGGATCGAGTACGGAATCGGATCGATTCCGCTCGGCGGCTACGTGAAGATTCCGGGGATGCACAAGCCGGCCGCCCTCGACCTGGAGGGTGGGCTCGGACGCGCGGTCGACGAGGCGCCGTGGCTGGAGGGCCATATCGAGCCTGTGAAGGCCGCGCTCGACGCTGGCCATCTCGAGGATGCCCGCGGCGCAGTCCCCGATCTGCGCTCCGCAGTGGAGCGCGCACCGCTTTCCGACGCGGCACGCCGGAGCGCTGACCGCACTCTGACCGAGCTCGACGACGGCCTCTCGCGCGACGCCTACTGGCGCGCCCCCGTCTGGAAGCGCGTCGCCGTCATCGTCGCGGGGCCGGGGACGAATCTCGTCTTCGCCATCGCGCTGCTGGCGGTTGTTTTCATGCTCGGCGTGCCGAAGGCGGTGCTGCCGATCGTGCACAAGGTGGATCCAGGCACTCCGGCCGCGCGCGCCCTGCAGCCGGGCGACCGAATCGTGGCGATCAACGGCAAAGCCGTGGCCCCCGACGAGATCTCCAGCCGCATCCGCGCGAGCAAGGGGAAGCCGATGGAGGTCACGCTCCTCCGCGCCCAGCGGCGGACGACCGTCCGCGCGACCCCGCAGCTCCTGGACGGCGCCTACAGGCTCGGCTTCACCCTCGATCTCGAATACGAGAAGTACGGCCCGCTCGCCGCGATCGGGCTCGCGGGTGGGCGCACCTGGGAGGTGACGAAGGCGATCGGAGCCTCGCTCGGCCGAATCGT
>DASQXE010000185.1:0-3140 GCA_035639875.1 Gaiellaceae bacterium
GTGAGAGCGGCCAACGGACGAGTGAAGCGCGCCGTCTATCCGCCCGGCTTTCGCTGGTCGACCCACATGCGTTCGAACGTCGAGAGCGACCTCTGCGTGCACGCGCACGTCGGCTTCCTGGCCCAGGGGCAGATCGGCGGCGAGTACGCTGACGGCTGCACCTTCGAGTTCGTCGCGCCGCAGGTGGTGACGATCGAGCCGGGCCACGATGCCTGGGTCGTCGGGGACGACGCTGCCGTGCTCATCGAGTTCGACTGGGAGGAAGGAACGGCTCGCCGCCTGGGTCTCCCGAACGAGCACCGCCACTAGCTTCGGTGTTCCAGTCCCTGACGGACTACGTCTCCGGCTCGCCGTGGACGTATGGGGTGGTGTTCGGCCTTGCCGCCCTCGACGTCGTTTTCCCGCTCGTCCCCAGCGAGACCTCGGTCATCCTGGCGGGCGTCCTTGCTGCGACGGGCGACCTCATGCTGTTCGCGGTCATCCTGGCGGCAGGCGCAGGGGCAGTTCTTGGAGACAACGTCTCGTACTGGCTCGGGCGCTACGCTGGCCCGTGGATCGTCCGCCGCTTCTTCCGCGGTGAACGCCGAAAACGCGTCGACTGGGCCGAGAGGCAGGTGCAGGAGCGCGGGGGGTACCTCATC
The DNA here is from genome assembly GCA_035639875.1 of Gaiellaceae bacterium. Classification (GTDB taxonomy): domain Bacteria; phylum Actinomycetota; class Thermoleophilia; order Gaiellales; family Gaiellaceae; genus JAIBJP01. Next base: position 642 of record DASQXE010000185.1, read on the forward strand.
CTGGTGGGACGCTTCATCCCGGGCGGCCGCACGGTCGTGACTCTCGCCTGCGGGCTGCTCGAGATGCGTTGGCACCGTTTCATCGCATTCGACGTGGCCGCGGGGCTTCTCTGGGCTTCCTACGCAGCTCTCCTCGGGTACTTCGGCGGCAAGGCCTTCGAGGAGCAACCGTGGAAGGGTTTTCTCGTCGCCTTCGCCGTGGCGCTCGCCATCACTGGTGGAGTCGAGGTCTATCGCTGGCTGAGGAAGCGCGGTGTCCTCGCTCGCAGCTGACCTCGCGGAAGCGGCGCAGATCGGCGCCGACGGCGGCGGCGTCTCTCGGTTCGCGTGGACGCCCGAGCTCGCGCGCGCGAACGAATGGCTGGTTGGACGCCTCGAAGGGCTCGGGCTGGCGGTCGAGATCGACGCGGCCGGCAACGTCTTCGGACGCTGGGACGAAGGGGAAGGGACCGCTGTTCTTATCGGCTCCCACCTCGACACCGTGCCGCGGGGTGGGCGGTTCGACGGAGCTCTCGGCGTGCTCGCGGCGCTGGAGGCCGTGCGCACGCTCAAGTCCGAGGGCGCGACGCTCCGGCGACCGTTGTGGCTCGTGTCCTTCAACGACGAGGAGGGGAGCCGGTTCCAGACCGGCATGCTCGGAAGCCGGGCCTTTGTGGGCGATCTCGAGCTCGACGACTGGCGCCGCCGCGGGGTGGCCGACGCGATGCGCGCGGCCGGGTTTGACTTCGACCGCTTGCCGGCTGCGCGCCGGGTCGAACGGGTCGGCGCTTACCTCGAGCTCCACATCGAGCAGGGGCCCGTGCTGGAGCAGGAGGGAGTCGACGTCGGCATCGTCGCGGGCATCGGAGGGCTACTCGGACTTCGCGTTCGCCTGACCGGTGAGGCGAACCACGCCGGCACGACCCCGATGGCGTCGCGGCGGGATGCGCTGGTGGGTGCGGCCCGCGTGGTGCTTGCCCTGCGCGAGGAGGCACGCTCACGCGCGGACATGACGGCGAACGTCGGCGTACTCACGGTCGAGCCGGGCGGCTTCAACGTCATTCCAGGGACGGCCGAGTTCACGATCGACGTCCGCGGCAGTGACTCAGACGCGTTCGTCTACGCCGAGGAGTTCGCGCGGGAAACGCTCGAGCGCGTTGCCGCTGAAGAGCAGCTGGAGCTCGACGTGGCTGAGACCCATCGCAAGCCGCCGACGCCGTTGGATCCCGAGCTGCAAGAGCTCCTGGAGGCTTCCGCGGCCGAGGAGGGAGCGTCCTCGAGACGCATGTCGAGCGGCGCCGGCCACGACGCGATGGTGCTGGCGAAGCGCGTGCCGGCGGCGATGCTCTTCGTCCCGAGCCGGGGCGGGGTGAGCCACTCACCCGACGAATTCACGGCTCCCGAGCACTGCGAGCTGGGCGCGCGTGTCCTGACGCGCGCGGTTCGACGCCTCGTCGCCTAAATCCCTCGAACGAGGGACGTTGGCGGCAGTGGCCGGCCCTACTGTCAGGTGAGCGTGACTGCGGCCTATCGTCACCGCAACCTCGTCGTGGGCTTCGCCCTGTCGGCCTTCGCAATCGTTTTCACGGCGCTGGCCCTGTTCGAGGTCCCTGGTCTCGGAATCGCCCACTTCTTCTATTTGCCGGTGGCGGCGCTCGCCCTGACGGGCGGCGTTCGCCGTGGCATCGCAGGCGGCCTGCTCGCGTGCGCTCTGTTCGCCGTCGCCGTCGCGCTCAACGCGAACATCCCGACCGCGGCCCAGATCCTCTCCTTCTCGACCCCGATCCGCCTGCTCACCTACACGAGCATGGGAGCGCTGATCGGCTGGTTCGGCGCTCACGACCGCGAGCTCGTCGAGCGGCTCCAGCTCCTGGCTGAGCGCGACTTCCTCACCGGCCTGCCGAACACGAGGGCATTCGAGGCCGCGATCGCTCGCCGGTTCGAGGGCGCGCGTCCCTTCGCCCTCCTGCTCGGTGACATGGACGGCTTGAAGCAGATCAACGACTCGCGGGGACATGCGGAGGGGAACGACGCGCTTCGTCGCCTTGCGGACATGCTCGGGAGCGTCTTGCGGCCGGAGGCCGAGATTGCCCGCGTGGGCGGCGACGAGTTCGCCGTCATCACCTCGCTTTCCCGCGGCGAAGAAGCCGCCTCGCTCGTCGCGCGTATCGAGACGATCCTCACCGGGCAGGGCTCGAGCATTACCTTCGGGTGGGCCCTCTATCCGGCCGATGGCGAGAACGCCCTGTCCTTGTACCGGGCCGCCGACGAGCGCCTGTACGCGCGCAAGCTGGTGCGCGGTAGCGAGCGCCTCGGCCCGAGCCTCTATCCGGTTTCGGCCTAGCGCGGCGGTCTAGGCACCGCAGCGACAGACGGGCTCGCCCAGGTGCCGGCGTTCGTAGCGGCGCCCGCAGTTGCCGCACGTAGGCGGCAGCTTCTGGACGAATACGAGGACAGCCCGCGCGACCGTCGCCCAACCGAGCACGAAGAGGATGACGGCGAGGTGGAAACTGTCCCAGG
>DASQXE010000186.1:0-24377 GCA_035639875.1 Gaiellaceae bacterium
TTCATCAACCGGCGGATTCCGCTGTTCTTGCGACGCGCGATCACGCTCGCGCCCGCGCTCGCCGTGCTCGCCGTCGGGGTCGACCCCAGCCGCTCCCTCGTCATCAGCCAGGTCGTCCTCTCCTTCGGCATTCCGTTCGCGCTGATTCCCTTGGTCATCTTCACGAGCCGGCGGAATCTCATGGGATCGCTCGTCAACACGAGGCTGACCGCCGCAGCCGCGTGGGTTGTCGCCACGCTCATCGTCTCCCTGAACCTGTTCCTGCTCTACGAGACCTTCCTCGGCGGTTGAGAGCGGGAATCCGGCGTGATGAGCCGTCGTTGGCTCGGCCTGGAGGCGCTTACAACGGCGCGCGTACGGATACCGGTTACCCATCCGGCCTAGGGAGGGGAGCGATGAGAGAAGACCTCGTACCCGGGAAGCAGTTTCCCGACATCAGCCTGCCCGAGACGACGGGCAAAGAGCTCTCGCTCAGCGACATTGCCAAGGAGCAGCCGTTCGTGCTCGCGTTCGTGCGAGGGTGGTGGTGCCCGAAGGAACAGGTGAGAGTGAGGAACCTCGTCGACGCGCAGGAGGAGATCCAGCGCGAGTACGGCCGCATCGCCGCCGTCACGGTCGACGAGCCGTACGTGAACGGGGCGTTCCGTGCCGGAATCGGTGCGGACTTTCCCTTCCTCTCGGACGAGGAGCGGAAGGTCGCGGAGGAGCTGGATCTTCTGGAGCTGACGGACGAGTTCCATCGGCCGTTTCTGCCGTACACGTTCGTGCTCGATTCCAACCGCGTCATTTGCAACATCTGGTGCGGGTTCTGGTACTGGGGCAATCCGACGATCGACGAGCTTCGGCTGGCGTTGCGGGAGATCACGCGGGCCGAGCAGCCGACCTTCGATCCTCAGCGCGTCTGGGCGGGCGGGGGCGCAGCGTCGCCGGACGCGGGGATCGAAGGCGAGGCCGTGTGGATCCGGGAGAACAGCAAGGGTCAGGAGCTTTGGCGCGGAGTGCATCGCGGCGACTTGCCAGCCGTGGGCGACGAGCTCGGCCGCTCGTCCGTCGACGGCCGGCCATGGGTCGTTCGTGAGCTCGAGCGAAAGAACGGCCGCGTCGGCATCCACGTGCAGAAGGAAGGCAAGGGCGGCGGTGACCCCCACAAGGTCGGCCACCACATAACCGCCCCTCGCTAGCTAGCTGACAGCTAGCTAGTGCGTTTGTGGTTTCGCCAATCCCTTAGCTAGCTGACTAGCTTCTGGATCGTTTTGGTCGCCAGCCGGTCGAGGGCCTGCACGGCCAGCTCGAGGTGCTCGGGCTTGGTGTCCTCGAGCTTCGTGTGGGAGAGGCCGCGCAGGCTCTGGACGAAGAGCATCACCGTCGGAATCCCCGCGCGTGCAACCTCGGCCGCGTCGTGGAGTGGTCCGCTGGGCAGCTTGTGCGAGTGCCCGGCCACCTCGGTGACCGCGGAGTCGGCGAGCTCGATGAGCGTCTCGTCGAAGAGGATCGGCTCTATCGACCAGACGCGCTCCCACTCGACGTCGACGTTCTCCTCGCGCGCGAACCGCTCGCTCGCCTCCTTCGCGTCCGCCAGCATCGCTGCGAGCTTGTCCGCATCCAGGTGACGCTGGTCGAGGAGGACGATGCAGGTCTCCACGACCGACGTGACGATCCCCGGCTTCGTCACGCAGCTCCCCATCGTGCAAACTGCCCCTTCGCCTGCGCGCGCGGCCACTTCCCGAATTTCCAGGGCCAGCTTCGCGGCCGCCGCCAGGGCGTCCCGGCGCTTTTCCATCGGCGTCGATCCCGCATGAGCCGCCTGCCCGCGGAACGTGATCTGATGCCGTTCGACGCCGAAGGTTCCGAGCACGACACCGAGCGGCAGGCCAAGCGATTCCAGCACAGGCCCCTGCTCGATGTGGAGCTCCAGGTACGCGGCCGCGTTGTTCAGCTCGGACCGGGCCTCGAGCGCCCGGTCGAGATCGACGCCGTGCTGTGCAAGCACCTCCGGGAGCGCGTGGCCCTCTGCATCGCGCCGCGTGCGCAGCTCATCCTGGTCGGCCATCGAGCCCGCCGCCGCGCTCGAGCCGAAGAGGCTCCGACCGAAACGAGCGCCCTCCTCGTCCGCCCAGTTGACGAGCCGGACAGTGACCGGCGGCTCGCCGTCCGCCGCGATTCGCCGCAGGACCTCGACGGCCCCGACGACGTTGAGCGCTCCGTCGAGCCAGCCGCCGTCGGGAACGGAGTCGATGTGGCCGCCGATCAGGAGCGTACGCTCCGAACCCCCGCGAAGCGTGAACCATTGGTTTCCGGCCGCGTCGGTCTCCTCCTCGACGTCGAGCGGCGCGACCTTCTCCGCCAGCCAATCCTTCGCCCGCACCCACGTCTCCGTCCAGGCGACGCGTTGGGCGCCGTTCTCATCTCCGGTCAGCTCACGTAGCTCGCGAAGCTCGGCGACGGTGCGAGCGGGATCCAGCGCCACAGTGGCCCAGCTTATAAAGTCCCTGCATGGGACGCGGATCGCGGGCCACCCGCCGCTGGAAGAACGACCGCCAGCGGAAGAAGAAGGAGCGCGACAAGCGCAAGGCGGCCGCCGGACGGGCGAAGTAGCGACATGAGCGTCGTCACCGCCGTCCACCTGTACGTCACCGATCTCGACCGCTCGGTCGACTTCTACTCGCGGCTGCTCGGCTACGGTCCGGCGGCCGCCTACGACGAGGGCGAGAGCGCGCACAGCGCCTTCTTCGTCCTCGAGCGGCAGACGTTTCTCGTCCTCACGTGGGATCCCGAGCGCGGCCGCGAGGTGGGCGGCGCAGTGCGGCTCGAGCTTGCCGCGGAGGACCTCGAGCAGGAGGTCGACCGCCTGCGGGCGCACGGCATCGAAGACGGGACGGTCACGCGCACGCGCTTCGGCACCGAGGTCTACGATCTGACCGATCCCGACGGGCACCTCGTCCGCGTCGGGCCCGCCTGGACGCTGCACGCCATCGAAGGCGCTGTCTAAGCCTTTCCTCGTCGTCAATCCGCGCGCCGGCGACCAATCGCCGACGGCTGCGGAGCTCAAGGCGGAAGCAGAGCGCACGGGAATCGAAGCGCACGCGCTCGCCGCGGGCGAGGATCCCGCAGAGCTCGCGGCTCGAGCAGCGTCGGCAGGAGCCGCGGCGCTCGGCGTGGCGGGCGGCGACGGGTCGCTCGGCCCCGTAGCCGCGGTCGCCGTCGACCAGGAGATCCCGTTCGTCTGCGTGCCGTTCGGAACGCGGAACCATTTCGCGCGCGATCTGGGGCTCGATCCCGACGATCCGCTCGCCGCGCTCGCCGCTTTCCGAGGCCGCGAACGGGCCGTGGACGTGGGCACAGTCGACGGGCGCACGTTTGTGAACAACGTGTCGCTCGGGATCTATGCGAGCTTCGTCCACGACCCGCGGCGCAAGACGAGGAACCGCGTGCTGGCCGGTCTCCGTATGGCGCCGGCCGCGCTCGGGCGGGGACGGCGGCCCCTTCGCCTCTCCTTCGAGCTCGAGGGCCGGCGCGAAGAACACGCCGCCCTCGTCGTCCTGGTCGCCAACAACGGCTACGACCTGCGCAGCTTGGCCGACCTCGGCGAGCGCACGCGCCTGGACGAGGGGCTTCTCCACGCCTACGTGATCGAGGCCGTCAGCAGGCGCACGCTCCTGGGTCTCCTCCTGCGCACGGCCGCCGGCGCCGCCGAGCGCGCAGACGGTCTCGTGGAGCGGCAGGCGATGCGATTCCGGCTCCAGGCCGACCGGGCCCGTACGCACGCCGCGATCGACGGGGAGCCCGCCGTGCTCGGCTCGCCGCTCGAGTTTGAGGTCAGGCCGCGCGCGCTGCGGGTGCTGTTGCCGGCCCCTTAAGCCGTGTGAGCGGTGTCTCCGCCAGAAGACACCGCTCACACATGGGGTCTGCCGTTCAGGCCTAGGTGCGACTAGTAACCAACGTGAATGTGGTCGTAGTGGTCGGCCAGCGGGAACGACGGGCCGCCCAGTCCGAGCAGGGAGATGACCTGCTTCGGCTGCAGCTCGCTGGGGAGCAGGAGGATGTTCCGCACCGCCTGCTCCGTGAGGCCGCCCGGTTGCTGGTGCCCAAGGATCGACACACCGCCGAGCGCGGCGAAGTCGACCGCCAAGCCGAACTTGTGCGCCGAGATGACGCCCGGACGGGCGTAGAGCCGGTGCCCGCTGTCGAGCGAAGAGACGGTCACCTCACCGTGGCACTCGGCCATGTACAGCATGAGGACGAGCACGCGGACGTTGATTCGATGGTGGATCACGTCGTCGCGGCCCCCGACGTAGATGTTCAGACGGGGGTCGTTCAGCACGCGCCGCTCGAGGGCGCCTTTCTCCGCCTCCAACCCACGCACGAGGGCGCGTAGCCCGGCGGCCCGGTTGTAGCGCGTCAGCGCCTGGACACGGTCGGCAAAAGCCGTCCGCCCCTTGAGCGCCAGCGCTGCCGACCACTCGCTTCGGTCGGCCCTCAGTCGGTGCAGCTGGGCCGCGAGCCTCTGCAGGTCGCGGCCGGATGCCGGCGTCCGAGCCCGATGACCCTCGGCGCGGAGAACCGCCAGCACGAACGCCCATTCGACGTGGTTCGCGCGCGAAACGCGCACGAGTTTGCGGGCGAATGCAGGAGCGAGTCGCTTGGAAGGGGGCGTGGGATCGGCGAGCGTCCGGTGGAACCAGAGGACGCCGTACTCGTTGCCGTCGAACTCCAGGTCGCTCGGTGCGTCCGAGGCAGCGACGAGGCTGCCGTTCGCTCCAGGCTGTGACTCAGGTGCAGGTGGTGCGGGCGGCTGGGAATCCCCCGCGTGTGCGGACGAGCCTGGGGCAGCATCCGAGCCGTCCGGCGCCTGGCCCGTGTCGGCGCCCGAGCTGTCGCCGCCGTCGGCGGGTGCCGGGTCCGATCCAGGTTCCCCGGCGTCGGCCGATCCGTCGTCAGCGGATCCGCCGTCGTCGCCGGCGGCCTGGTCGCCACTGGCCTGATCGTCGGCGGGCTGACTGTCGGCGGGCTGACTGTCGGCGGGCTGGCCGTCGTCGGAACTCCCCGTGTCGGCGGCCTGGTCGTCTCCGCTCGGCGCCGGCTCGGGAGCGGGCGCGGGCGCCGGGTCGGCCGGAGGTGCCTCGTCGGAGGCGCTCTGGTCGTCTGCGGGGGCGGGGTCGCTCGACTCGTCGGGCGCCGTCTCCGTGGAAGTCGCCGTAGCGTCGCTCGAGCCTTCGACCGCGCCGACGACGAGATCGCCGGCACCGGCCGAGAAGGCCGCGCCTGCGAAGAAGAGCGTGGTGAACGCGAGGGTCGTCGCCAGACGACGCTTGTTGAAGCCGCCGGTCTTCGCGCGTGCGCGCGCGGACGCAGGGGCTTCCGAATCGGTCGTGGTGACGTTCTCGCCGGGCTTGGCGGTGGTCCTGCGAATCGCCCAGAGAAGCGAGCCGGCGAGAGTGAAGAGAACGAGGCGGAGGACGAGCCGCCGCGAGGAATTGCTTTGTGGCATTGCCTTTGCTCCCGTATTTCGGGCGCCGAGGCCGCCACTTCGGCGCGGATCACATTGCTAACCATCCGTTGCCGCGACGGACGTGACGCAGAGAAGCGGTGATCCGACCCCGGGTCATCCCCCAACCGGGGCAACGAGGGGCGAATCCCTACGGAGGGGGATTCTCGGCCGTGCCGACCTGGACGATGCTCGGAACAGTTTGTCGGAGTCGTTGCGCGGCGGAGCGGTCACGCCGAGGACATTGGAGGTTTCACCGACGTGACCATAAGTCGCTGCCAGATTCAAACGGCTATCGAGCGACAGACCTGTTTCACCTTCGCAGCTGAACTTTTTCGTGTCTGCGCGCTTCCAGGCGTGCCCGGGATGACGAAGGGAGGTGAAACGTAAATGACGTTCTACGGCTACTTCACCGAGCTGATCGCGACGATCCGCCGGCGCGAAGAGGGTCAGACCATGGCTGAGTACGGCGTGATCCTCGCCGTCATCACGGTCGCCATCATCGCCGCACTCGTCGCACTGTCCACCGGCATCTTCGACAACCTCATGTCGGTGGTCGACGTCCTCAACTGACGCGCAACTCGAGTTAGTGGCGAGGGGCGGGCGCTCAAAGCGACTGGGGGCCCGCCCCTCACCAACAGCAACACCGAAAGCACTGCACGGAAAGACGAAAACGAAACGCAAATGATCAAAAAGTTTCGGAGAAGAACAGAGCACGGGCAGACCATGGCGGAATTCACGCTGGTCCTCCCGGTGCTCGCGATCCTGCTCTTCGGGGTCATCCAGTTCGGGATCGTTTTCAACAATTACCTCGCCGTCACCGACGCGGTCCGCGCCGGCGCCCGCCAGGCAGCTGTGGCGCGGTACCTGCCCCCGGGACAGCGGGAGTCGAAGGTCAAGGCCAAGGTCTACGCCTCGGCCAGCGGGCTCGACACGAGCAAGCTCAAGGTCACCGTCGCTGCGTCCGATTCCTGGAATCCAGGTTCTGACGTGACTGTGACCGCCTCGTATCCGTACTCCATCAACTTGCTCGGCAGGGTTGTCAAGTCCGGCGCCCTGACGAGTTCGACTACGGAGCGTGTGGAATGAACCGGCAGAAGTCGAGCTGCGGCCAGGCATACGTCATCACGATTCTCTTCCTGGTCGTGCTTCTCGGCATGGCCGCCGCGGTGCTCGACGTCGGCTCGTGGTACCGCGCGCACCGCTCGCTTCAGGCGACGGTCGACGCCGCGGCGCTCGCCGGCGCACAGGCGCTTCCCCAGTCCACCGCACAAGCGAGCGCGCTCGCGAGTCAATACGCCGCGAAGAACGGCGGCGGCACGATGCAGATCTCCTTCTCCTCGAAGGTCTATCCGAACGACACCATCAACGTGACGGGGCAGCGGCCGGCGCCCGGGTTCTTCGCGAAGGTCTTCGGGGTCGAGACCGTGACGGTCAAGACCCATGCGTCCGCGCGGGCGGGCTACCCGACTCAGGTCAGGTGGGTCGCGCCGATCGTCGTCAACGTGAAGCACCCGATGCTGAACTGCAATCCGAATCCGTGCCAGGACGCGACGGAGCTCGATTACTACGACCTCAAGACGGCCAAGAGCCCAGACGGCGCCGGCTCGTTCGGATTCATCAACCTAACCGGCGACAACGGAGTCGGGTCGAACCAGCTCGGGAACTGGATCACGGACGGCTTCGACAAGTATCTCGGGGTCGGAAACTACTTCGTTTCGACCGGTAACCCGTTCAGCTCGACGAACATCCAGGGCGCCCTCAACCAGAAGATCAAGGAGGGCGACGTTCTCCTCTTCCCGGTCTACGACAAGATCAGCGGGTCGGGTAACAACGCGAAGTACCACATCGTCGGATTCGCGGCTTTCTTGATCACCTCGATGGATCTGAAGGGCAGCAACGAGAAGTTCTATGGCCATTTCGAATCGATTACCTGGGACGGGATCATGGCCGAATCGGCAGGCGATGCGCCGCCGTATTTCGGCGTGAAGAGCGTCTCGCTAGTCGAATAACTGCAAGCAAACGAGCTGAGAAAGACGTGGTGCAATGACCTATCGCCTTCGTAACATTGCGATTGCCGTCGCCCTGGCCGTTCTCGCGGCCATGATCGTCAGCTTCTACGTGAAGCAGCAGAAGCAAGACCTCCAGAAGGGCCAGACGCTGACGGCCGTCTACGTGGCCAAGGAGGACATCCCCGCCGGGACTGCAGGCGAGGACGTCGCCAACAACGTCCAGCGCGTAGAAGTGGCGAAGGACGCTGTCGCGCCAGGCGCGATCGTCCGGCCCGACGACCTCGAAGGCAAGGTCTCCACGGAGCAGATCTACGCGAACGAGCAGGTCAGCCTGCTTCGCTTCGCCAACCCGACCGAGCAAGGAGTCCGGGCACAGCTGTCCGGGACCTTGCGCGCGATTCAGGTTCCCGGCGACGAGCACCAGCTCCTCGCCGGCACGCTGAAGGACGGCGACCGCGTGGACGTGGTCGGCAACTGGAGGGTGCCGGACGTCGGCGAGGCGCCCCACTACTCGCGCACGATCCTGCGCGACATTCTCGTCCTACAGGCGCCGCTCGCCTCGGAAGACACGAAGCGGTTGAACGCGGACTCGAGCAAAGACAAGTTCGCGATGCTCGCGCTGACGGACGCTCAGGCCCAGAAGCTCTGGTACATCATGAAAAACGGCGACTGGTCGCTCGAGCTCAGGCCCACGAAGGACGCTGCCGATAGCCCCGAGGGCGCCGAGAAGGCCGAGACGCTGCTCGAGGACGGCATCGGGCCTTCGGCTCGCGCCGCCGTCGTCCACGCTGGCAGCTGGCTCCAAAACAAGAACGAAAGGTAAATCGCGATGACCCTTGAGACCCCTGTAGCGACACGCGAGAAGGTTCGCGTCTTCGTCACGGGCAGCTGTGACGGTCTCGCCGAGCTCCGGGAGGCCCTGGAGCGCCACGGCGAAGTCGAGATCGTCGGCTGGACCGAGGGCGTGCGCGAGTCTGCCTCCACCCTGACCGGCGGCCACCTGCAGGTCGTGCTGCACGGAACCCGCGCCTCGAGCCTCCCCGAGGACGAGCTGGCGGCCATCCGCGAGCACACGCCCGCGCCCGTGATCCTGCTCGCCTCGGGCGAGGCTTCGGCCCTGCTCGAGCAGGCGCTCGACGCCGACGTGTCCGACGTCCTTCTCCTTCCCCAGATGACGGAAAACGTCGTCTTCGCCATCCGCAAGGCGAGCCACTCAGGCCGCAAGGCCGCCGGCGGCCACGGACGCCGGGGACGCGTCGTGACCGTCTTCTCGCCCAAGGGCGGCACCGGCAAGACCGTGACCGCCACGAACCTGGCCTCGAGCTTTGCCAAGTACGAGGGCAAGAAGGCGCTCCTCCTCGACCTCGATCTCCAGTTCGGCGACGCAGCGATCATGCTGGGCCTCGAGCCGGAGAAGACCATCTACGACCTCGTGGTCGCCCCCGGGGAGCTCGACTCAGAGAAGCTCGCGGGCTACACCACGCGACACACGTCGGGACTTGACATCCTGCCGGCGCCGCTCAGGCCGGAGGACGCCGAGCTCGTGACCGAGGCGAAGCTGGCCCGCCTGCTGGAAGTGGCGCGGGAGTCCTACGACATCATCGTCGTGGACACCTCGCCCTTCTTCCACGGCCCCATGCTCGCCACGCTCGACCGCACCGACGAGCTTCTGCTCGTCTGCGGCCTCGACGTGCCGACCCTGAAAAACGTGCGCCTGAGCCTCCAGACGCTGGAGCTCCTGGCCTTCCCGTCCAACCGCATCCGCGTCGTCCTCAACCGGGCGAACTCGAAGGTTGGGATGAAGCCGGGCGAAGTCGAAGGCGCACTCGAGGTAAAGGTTCGCTTCGAGCTCCCGAGCGACGGCAAGGTTCCCCTCGCCGTCAACCGGGGCACGCCGCTTGTTCTCGCCGACGACAAGGCCGATTTCTCCCGCTCCGTGCGGGCGATGGCCAAGTCGCTCCTTCCGGAGGAGGCGGTCAAGGGTCAGAAGCGAAGGCTCTTCAGCCGGGCATAGACGATGGGACTCCACGACCGCCTCAAGGGCGACAGCGGGAACGGCGCCGGCCTGGGTGTCGACCAGACCCTGGCCCAGCGGGCCGAGGCCGTCACGCAGCAGGTCGAGCGTGGCGCCATCGACCCATACGCAGAGCTCAAGACCCGCGTCCACCACGCCTGCATCGCCAAGCTCGGCCCCGAGCTCTTCACCGCCGAGACGACGGGCGACCTCTCGGAGCGCGTCCTGCGCGCCGTCACCGAGCAGCTCGCACTCGACCGGACGCCGCTGACGCGCGACGAACGCCGCCAGCTCGTCCGCGAGATCACCGACGACATCCTCGGCTACGGCCCGCTCGAGCCGCTCCTTCGCGACGACTCGATCACCGAGGTCATGGTGAACGGCTATGACCGAATCTACATCGAGCGGAACGGCAAGATCGAGCGGACGCCGACCACGTTCGTCGACGACGCGCACCTCCTGCGCATCATCGACAAGATCGTCTCCCAGGTCGGCCGCCGAGTCGACGAGGCCTCGCCGATGGTGGACGCGCGCCTGCCGGACGGCAGCCGCGTGAACGCGATCATCCCGCCGCTGTCCCTGCGCGGGCCGACGCTCACCATCCGCAAATTCTCGCGCGACCCGTACACGATGGACGACCTCATCAACTTCGGCACACTGACGCCGAAGGCGGCGCACTTCCTGGCCGCGTGCGTCCAGGGCAAGCTCAACATGCTCATCTCGGGCGGTACGGGTACCGGTAAAACGACGACCCTGAACGCCCTCTCGGCCTTCGTCCCGGGCGACGAGCGCATCGTCACGATCGAGGATGCAGCCGAGCTCCAGCTCCAGCAGGAGCACGTGATCACGCTCGAAGCTCGGCCCGCAAACATCGAGGGTTCGGGCGAGGTCAAGATCCGCGAGCTCGTGCGCAACGCCTTGCGCATGCGCCCCGACCGCATCATCGTCGGCGAGGTCCGTGGCCCGGAGACGCTGGACATGCTCCAGGCCATGAACACGGGCCACGAGGGCTCCCTGACGACGATCCATGCCAACTCGCCTCGCGACGCCCTCGCCAGGCTCGAGACTCTCGTCCTCACAGCCGGAGTCGACCTGCCGCTGCGGGCGATCCGCGAGCAGGTGGCGAGCGCGTTCGACGTCCTCGTCCAGATCACGCGGCTGGTGGACGGCTCGCGCCGGATCAGCCACGTGACCGAGGTGCTCCGCATGGAGTCCGACGTGATCACGCTGCAGGACATCTTTCTCGCCCGCCCGCCCGACGAAGAGGCGGCGACGGCCCAGGTCACGCGGCTGCTTTCCCCGCTCGCGTGCACGGGCCTCAAGCCCCACTTCCTCGAGAAGATGGCGGCCAACGGCGTGGCTCTGCCGGCGACGTTCTTCCAGCAGGAAGATCCGACCTTCCGGCCGAGCTTCACCGCGGCGAGCTACGGCGGGTTCAAGTGAGACGCGTTGCCCTCGCAGCATTCGTCCTCGCGCTTATCGTCCCGACGGCCGCTTTCGCGGCCGGCGCCGAGGTCAAGCACGTCGGCGCGAGCGACTGGCCGAAGGTCGAGCTAACCGTCGTCGCGCCGTCGGCCTCGCGGACGGCTCCGACGCTGACCGAAAACGGCCGTCCCGTCGCCGGCTTGAACAAGCGCAACCTGGGTGAGGTCAAGAGCCTGGTCGTGGCCATCGACCGCTCGCGCTCGATGCTCGGCCAGGCGCTCTACGATGCCTCGAACGGTGCCGGCGCGTTCATCGCCGCGAAGGCGCCGGGCGATCGGGTCGCTCTGCTTGCCTTCGGGAGCCAAGCGGTCCAGCTGACGCAGTTCTCCACCTCGACGATCGACGCTGACTCGGTCCTCGGCCAGCTCGACGTTGACTCGACCAAGGGAACGGCGCTCTACGACGCCGTCGTCCAGGCTGCCCGCATGCTCGGGCGGGAGCCGAACCCGGCCCGCGTCCTCGTCCTGCTCACGGACGGGGGAAACGCGTCGGAGAGCGGGACGACGATCGACGATGCCATCCACGCGGCGCAGGACGCCGGCATCGCCATCTACACGATCGGCATCGAAAGCGGATCGTTCTCCCCAGAGCCGTTGAAGCGGCTCGCGGACGCCACGCACGGCTCGTACTACGGAGCGGCCTCGACGGAGGCCCTCACCGGTGTCTACAACTCGATCGCAGAGGATCTGCACCGCACGTGGCAGCTCGACTACTTCACCTCCGCTCGGCCCGGCGACCGCCTGAACCTCGTGGTCAAGTTTCCCGGCGGCGCGCAGGCTCATGCGAGGCTGACCGCGCCAGGAGAGGCTCCTCCGGCGACGACCGAGCCGGCTCCGCTCCTGCCGGATTTCTTCTACACGAGCGACTGGGGGCTCCCCGTGCTTGCGGGTGTGGTGGGCCTCCTCGCCCTCCTCGCGGTGGCCTTTGCGCTTGCCGCCCCGAAGGGAAGCTGGCTGCGCGGTCGGCTCGAGCCGCACATTGCGTCGGCCAAGCACTCGGCGATCAAGCGCCAGCGCGGCGAGCGCCGGTTCTCCGCCTTCGCCGGCCTCTTCAAGGCGACGGAAGGCGTGTTCGGCGGCTTCGGTCAGTGGAAGAAGCTGGACCGCGTGCTGCAAAGGGCCGACTTCCCTCTGAGGGCGGCGGAGTACGCCTACATCATGTTCGGCGTCGGGCTCCTGATCGCCTTTCTCCACACGCTCGCCTGGCATACGCTCTGGTCGTCCGGGCTCGGGTTCGCGGAGGGCGTGCTGGCCACCTACGGCTTCGCCTCTTTCAAGGCTCGCAAGCGGTTGAAGGCCTTCGACGAGCAGCTGCCGGACATGCTCGTGACGATGGCCGCCTCCCTGAAGGCCGGGCACAGCTTCCGCCAGGGCATCCAGAGCGTCGTCGACGAGGGCGTCGACCCGGCGGCGAAGGAGTTCAAGCGCGTGCTGAACGAGACCCGCCTCGGCCGGCCGATGGACGATGCGCTTGCGGACATGGCCGACCGCGTGGGCTCGAGCAACTTCGAGTTCGTGATGAGCGCCGTCACGATCCAGCGCCAGGTCGGCGGTAGCCTCGCCGGCCTGTTCGACATGGTCGCCGACACCGTCCGGCAGCGGCAGCAGTTCCGGCGCAAGATCCGCGGGCTCACGGCCATGGGCCGCATGTCCGCTTACGTCCTCGTCGGCCTTCCCTTCCTCGTCGGCCTCGCCATCTACGCCATCAACCGCGAGTACATGCAGCCGCTGCTCACGACTTCGACGGGCCACAAGCTGCTGATTCTCATGTTCGTGATGATGGGCATCGGGGCGGCGATGCTGAAGAAGATCGTGTCCTTCAAAGGCTAGGAGCCATGTTCTTCCTACTCGTCTTCGGTCTCGCATCCCTCGGTCTCGCAGCCTTCCTCATCGGCGAGGTGGCGACTCTGCCCGCCCGCCAGCGCGAGGGAAGCCTGCGTCGCGCCTCCAACTACGGGCGCTCGCGACGCGCCGACGCAGGTCGCCAGCAGGAGAGCTTCCGCGACCGCGCGGTCGAGCCCATGAAGATGGGCCTGGCGCACGCCGTCCTCAAGCTCAGCCCCCGCATGAGCGTCGAAAAGGTGAGCGCTCGCCTCATGGGCGCCGGCGTGGGACGCACGCTCTCCCCGACGAACTTCCTGGCCAGCAAGGCCCTCCTGGGCGTCGCCGGGTTCGTCGGCGGAACGTTTCTGGGCGGTCTCGCCGGTAAAGGTTCGCTCGGGATTCTGCTCGCCCTCGTGTTCGCCTTCATGGGCTTCCTCGCGCCGGACATCTTCGTCTCGTTCAAGGCGCGCGGCCGCCGCGAAGTGATTCGCTCGGACCTGCCGGACGCCCTCGACCTGCTCGCAGTGAGCGTCGAGGCCGGCCTCGGCTTCGACGCGGCGATCTCGAAGCTCACTGAGCACATGGAGGGACCGCTCATCGACGAGTTCGCCCTGTCGCTCGGCGAGATGCGCATCGGCGAGACGCGTCGGCACGCGCTCGAGAAGATGGTGCAGCGCGTGCAGGCACCGGAGCTCGCGTCGTTCGTCCGCGCGATCATCCAGGCGGACGAGCTCGGCATCTCCCTCGGGCGCATTCTGCGCGTACAGGCCACTGACACGCGCAACAAGCGTCAGGCCGCAGCGGAGGAGAAGGCGATGAAGGCGCCGATCAAGATGCTCTTCCCGACAGCGCTTTTCATCTTCCCGGCCATGTTCCTCATCATCCTCGGGCCGGCATTCCTCAACTTCAACGGCGTCTTCTTCAACCAGTAGGTCGCGCGCGGACGATGGCCGCAGACGAGCAAAAGAGCGAGATCGAGACCGGCTTCGGGACGGGCCTCCGAGCGAAGCTCGGGCGCGCCCCGGAGTCCGAGTCTCCTGTCGCCGAAGCTGAGGCGGTCATGGTGCCGCCGCTCGAGGGCGGCCCCGAGCCGACGAACGGCGTGCCGGCCGCCGACGTCGAGGCGCTGCGCGCCGAGCTCGCGGCGGCCCTCGCCCGCGAGCGGGACCTTCGCGACGAACTGACTCTCCAGTCGGTGGAGGCGGCGGTCCCGGCCGAGGACTTCAGCGCCGCCGAGGCCGATTTCCGCGCCCGTTCCGCGGAGCTCGACGCCCGGGCTGCTCGTCTCGCCGCAGCCGAGACCGAGCTCGAAGAGCGTGAGCGCCGTGTCTCCGAGCAGGTTGCGCTCGTGCGCACGGAGAAGGAACGCCTGTCCGAGATCGAGACCCGCGTCGTTGCGCAGGACGCTCTCAGCTCCGAGCGGGAGGCGCAGGCCGAGGCCAGGCTCCGCGAGCTCAAGGACGCCGACCGCGAGCGCGAGCGCGTGCAGGCGCAGCTGCAAAAACAGGCCTCCACGGTTGCGGCTCAAGAGACGAAGCTCTCGAAGCGCGAGGCAGCTCTCGAGGCCCGTGAGGCGGAGATCACCGCGCGGCACGACTCCCGCGAACGCTCCCTCGCCGCACGCGAGGCGGCCGTCCGAGAGCAGGAGAAGGGCTACGCGAGTGCCGAGGCCAAGCTCGCCCACCGCGAGCGCGAGCTCGCCAAGCAGCTGGCCGCGGTGAACGCCAGGCAGGAAGCGCTCGAGGAGCGCGAGGCCGAGGTCCTGAAAAGGCAGGAGCGCCTGCGCGCCGACGCGCAGCGGCTGGAGGCCGAGCTGACCGGCAAGGGAAAGGCTGCGCAGGACGCCCTGGCGAGGCTCAAGCAGATGGAGGCCCGCGAGCTCGAGCTTGCCGCCCGCGAAGCCGAGATCGGACGGCGCGAGGCGCATGTCGGTCGCGTCGAGAAAGACACCGAGCGCGGCCGCGACCTGGAGGAATACGAAGACCGCCTCAAAGAGCGCGAGCGCGAGCTGGCCGAGCGCGATGCCGAGCTCATGAACAGCGAGCAGCTGACCGACTCGCAGAAGAGCCGGCTCGAACGCAAGGAAAAGCGGCTCGGCGAGATGGAGGAGACGATTCGCGACCGGTTGCGCGAGCTCGACGACCGCGAGGCGATCATCGAGCAGCGCGAGGCGAGCATCGAGGCGGACACCGACATTCGCGAGGACAAGCTCGAGCGCCGCGAGAGGGAGCTCGCGGATCTAGAGCAGAGGCTCGCCAACAAAGAGAGCGAGCTGGCGACCTACGTCCAGCAGATCCAGAGCCAGCTGAAAGACCGCGAATCCACCTGGTGGAACAAGGTCACCGGGGACAACGCCCCTGAGGAAGCGGCCTAGGCTGCGGCGCCTTCCCGCGCCGCTTGCTTCCAGCGCTCCAGAGCTTCCCAGCACGCGACCGTGTCGCTGGAGGCCTGCGCGCCCAGCTCGCGGAGGTCGTGCGCCCAGTGCAGTTCGGCCACCTTCGTCTCGTCGGGCTCGGGCTCGGCACCGGCCGCGAGGCGCGCGTGGTAGACGACGAGCGCCGATCCTGAGTCATCGTTCACGCAAACCGCCACCGGCGTCAGATCCTCTAGTGCGTCGCGGGGAAGGCAGATCTCCTCCTCGGCGTCGGCGAGGATCGCCGCCCGCGGTTCCTCATAGGGCGTAAGTCCGCCCGATGCGGAAGCTGTCCAGAGAAGCGGGTCGCGCCCGATCGATGGTGCGCGGAGCTGAAAGAGGACCGGGCCCTCCGGCCGCTCGAGGAAGACCTGCACCCCGAGCGCAAACCCCAGCCGGTAGGCGAGCGTCGGCTCCTCGAACACGACCATCGCTTCCGCATAGCGCCCCGCGCGGCGCAGGATCGCACCGTCGGCGGAGACGCCGTGGCAGAAGGCAATGGGGCCGTCGAAGCGGCCGGGGGTGCGCGAGAGCAGGCGCTCCGCGTCGCGGAGCGCTTGCGCGAGGGCCGCGTCCGTGGCGAGGGCAAACGGAAAGGGCCTGAAGCGCGGCTCGCTGTCGAGGAGCACGATCGCGCGCATGTCTTCAGTGTGAGCGGAGCCGTGGATGGGAAGGAGCGGCGCAGTGCCGAGACTGACCCGTGCCGACTGCTCGACCCCCGGGATCGCCCGCCGCCGTCGAGGCCGCGGGTTCGAGTACATGGACGCGCGCGGCGAGCGGATCGTCGATCGGGACGTGCTCGACCGCATCCGCGGCCTCGTCGTTCCCCCGGCCTGGGAAAACGTGTGGATCTGTCCTCATCCGTTCGGTCACATCCAGGCGGTCGGCACCGACGCTGCCGGACGCCGCCAGTACCTCTACCACCAGCTCTGGCGGGAGCGCCGTGACCAGGAGAAGTTCGACGAGATGTTGCGCTTCGCGCGCGCGCTCCCGCGGGTGCGCCGGACCGCCGCACGCCACCTCGCGAGGACCGGAATGCCGCGGGAGCGCGTGCTCGCGTGCGGCGTGCGCCTCCTCGACCGCGGCTTCTTCCGCATCGGTACCGAGGATTACGCAGAGCAGAACAAGACGTACGGGCTGGCGACGATGGAGAAGCGTCATGTCACGCTCGGGGACGGCCATGTGATCACGTTCGACTACGTGGCCAAGGGCGGGAAGCGCCGCGTGCAGTCGATCGTCGACCCGCCCGTGTACGCGGTCATCGAGGCGCTCTTGCGTCGGCGCTCGGGCCCCGAGCTGTTCGCGTACAAGAACGGGCGCAAGTGGATCGACATTCGCTCCGACGAGATCAACGAGTACATCAAGGAGCTCACCGGAGAGGACTTTTCCGCGAAAGACTTCCGTACCTGGACGGGGACGGTCATCGCGGCGGTGGCCCTCGCGGTCTCTGGGCGAGTCGCCACCACGAAGACAGCGCGCAAGCGCGCGGTCACGCGGGCGGTCAAGGAGGTGGCGCACTATCTGGGCAACACGCCGGCCGTGTGCCGCGCGTCCTACATCGACCCGCGTGTGTTCGATCGCTACCGCGACGGAATCACGATCGCGGGCGCGCTCGACAGTCTCGGTGAGGAGGCCGATATCGGCCAGCCGTCGTTCCAGGGCGCGATCGAGGAGGCGGTGCTCGACCTGCTCGAGGACGAGCGCAGCCCGGCGATCGAGAAAGTCGCATGATCTCATCCGAGACACGCCATCTGCTACTCGGCGACTGGAATCGCGTCGTCCGCGATCCGCTCGATCTCCTGCGGGCCATGTTTGCGGTGGCGGCGATCGTGTACGCGATGCTCGGGCTCGGCGGGGCGGCCAATCTCGGTGTTGCCGCGGTCACCGTGATCGCGGTGCGCTTCCTCAACCTGCCGCAGCCGTACGATCTCGCCTTCATCGCCTGCATGTGGCTGACCGGCTGGGGCGAGGCGCTTCGGCTCTACGACCGGTTCGGGAACTACGACGTGCTCGTTCACTTCCTCGTTCCGATGCTGGGCGCGCCGATCGTCTACATCGCGCTCTCCCGCCTCGAAGTGCTCGCGGAGCCGCGCGAGCACGACCAGCGGCATCATTATGTGGGGGCTATTCCTCGTCACCCTGGCGCTGGGTCTTGCTCTCGGCGCGCTGTGGGAGATCGCCGAGTGGATCTCTGATCACATGTTCGGCAGCAGGTTGCAGACCGGCCAGCGTGACACGATCGGCGACCTCGTTGCGGACGCCTGCGGCGCGGCGGCCGGCGGTGCGCTGCTCGTGATCTGGGCTGCGTTCGGATGGGGCTCGGTGCGGCGGGTCAAGGCCTCGACCTGAGCGCGATCCAGACGTCGGCCCCGCCTCCGGCAGCGTTCCGGGCCTCCGCGCTGCCGCCGTGCGACCGGCTGATCGCCGCGACGATCGCGAGCCCGAGCCCAGCGCCGTCGCCGCTTCGGCCTTCGTCGGCGCGGCTGAAGCGCTCGAACGCGCGCGCGAGGAAGGGCTCCGGGAACCCCGGACCTTCGTCGTGGACATGGATCTCGACCGTCCCGTTCAGGGAACGGGCCTCGAGTCGCACCGTGCCTTGGCCGTGCCGCAGCGCGTTGTCCAGCAGGTTCCCGAGCGCCTGCTCCAGCCGCAGCCGGTCACCGACGACTTCAAGCCCTCCGGGAACCTCGATCTCGATTCCGCGGGCGGCGTCCTCGCTCCGCCACAGGAACCTGTTGCGCACGCTCGCCAAGAGCTCTTCGACGACCAGTTTCTCCTGTCGCAACCGGAGCTCGCCTTGGTCGCTGCTCGCGATCAGGAGCAGCCCTTCGGCGAGCTGGGCGAGTCGGTCGGTCTCCTCGCTCGCCGCGCGCAGCGCCGCGCGCAACTCCTGCTCGTCCTGTGCGTGGCGAAGCGCCAGGTCGAGCTCCGCGCGCAGGAGGGCGAGCGGCGTACGCAGCTCGTGGCCGGCCTCGGCGACGAAGCCGCGCTCGCGCTCGAGCGCCTGTTCGAGGCGCGCGAGCATGTCGTTGAGCGTGTGCCCCAGCCGCTCGAGCTCGTCCCGCGTGTGTGGAACCGGAAGCCGCTCGTCGAGCCGCTCGGCGGAAATCTGGGTCGCCCTTCTTCTCATCTCGTCGACGGTGCGGAGGCCTGCACCGGCGAGCAGATAGCCGGCGCCCGTGGCGAGGATGAGCGCGATCGGGCCCACGATGAGAAACTCGTTGCGGAGGTTGCGCAGCGCCTCGGCACGGTTTTCCCGAGTCGCCCCCACGACCAGGACGAGATGCTCGGTTCCCCGCTGCACCGGAACCGCCAGCATGCGTGCGGGCTCGTCCAAGCCGGGGACGGACGGACGGTTCGCGTAAATGGCGCGGTTCGCAGCTCGTTGCTGCTCTGCCGAGTCGAGCAGCGCGTGGTTCTGCAGCGGCGGCGTGCCCTCGACCACACGTCCGTTGGAGTCGAGGAGCTGTGCGAAGCTCTCACCGCTTTCGACGAGCGGCGCCGAGGAGAGCCCCGCGAGCGATCCCCGCGGATCCTCGACGAGCGCCCGAAGGTCCTGGGCACGAAGGCGTAGATCTTGGTCGAGCGCATTCGAAAGATCGCTGCCGAGGCGCTCGTACAAGAACGCGCCCGTGCCGGCGAGGACCAGCAGCATGGCGACCGCGAACGCCGCTGCGACGCGCAGCCTGATGGGAAGCGGCCTCACCGTCCGTCGCCCTCCCGGAGGCGGTACCCGACGCCACGGACGGTCTCGAGCGACTTACGCCCGAAGGGTCGGTCGATCTTGTCGCGCAGACGGCCGACGTGGACGTCGACCACGTTCGACTGCGCCTCGTACGCGAAGTCCCAGGCGTGCTCGAGCAACTGGAGCCGGGACAGAACCTGGCCGGGCTGACGCATGAAGCTCTCGAGCAGGGAGAACTCCTTCGTCGACAGCTGGATCTCGGCCTCGCCGCGCCGGACGGTGCGCGCAGCCGGATCGAGAGCGAGGTCGCCGACCTGGAGCACAGCGGGCCGCTCGGAGACTCCTCGCCGCACGAGTGACCGCAGCCGCGCGAGCAGCTCCGCGATTGCGAAGGGCTTCACGAGGTAGTCGTCGGCGCCGCTGTCCAGGCCGGCCACCCGGTCCTCGACGGCGCCGCGCGCGGTCAGCATGAGCACCGGCGACCAGACGTCCCGCTCGCGTAGCTGGCGGCAGAGCTCGAAGCCGGACATGTCGGGGAGCATGAGGTCGAGGACGATCGCGTCGTACGGCGTCGCCTGCGCCATCCACAGTCCTTCCGAACCGCGCGGGGCCACGTCCGCTACCAGGCCTTCCTTGGTGAGCGAACGGCGGATGACGTTCGCCATCTTCGGCTCGTCTTCGACGACGAGTACTCGCATGAACGAAGTGTGACGGGTCGCTCATGAAACGCCGATGAACGAGCGCTAGTCACAGACTGTCACTTGGGCAATCGGCGTCATCGTCCCTTCATCTGGTTCGCCTACGCTCGGTTCATGTCGGCTGCGATCGAAGCTCGTGGGCTCAGCAAGCGCTTCGGGGCGCTCGTCGCGGTGGACGGGCTCGAGCTCGAAGTTCCGCGCGGAGCCGTGCTCGGCTTTCTCGGCCCGAACGGCGCGGGCAAGACGACCGTCATCCGCGTACTGACGACGATCCTCGCTCCGTCGGCAGGCTCGTTCGCCGTCGCCGGGATCCCGGGCACGCGGCCGGCCGAGATCCGCCGCGCCGTCGGCGTCCTTCCCGAGAGCGCGGGCTATCCGGAGCAGCAGACCGGCGAGGAGTTCGTCCGCTACCACGCACGCCTGTTCGGGCATTCGCGCGCCAGCGCCCGAGTGACCGCGGCCTCGCTTCTCGACGAGGTCGGACTGGGCGAGCGTGCGCGGTCGCTCGTCGGCAGCTACAGCCGGGGGATGCGCCAGCGGCTGGGGATCGCGCGAGCGCTCGTCAACGAGCCGCAGATCATGTTCCTGGACGAGCCGACTCTGGGGCTCGACCCGGCCGGCCAGCGCCAGGTGCTGTCTCTCGTGCGGAGAGTCGCCGGCGACCGAGGCGCCACGGTCGTTCTCAGCACCCATCTGCTCGGGGAGGTAGAGGAGGTCTGCACCCAGGTCATCATCCTGAACCGAGGGCGGGTGGTCGCGGACGGGACGGTTGCGGAGGTCGTCCGGCGAGCCGCCGCGCCCGGACGGGCTCGTCTCGAGGTGGCGCGAGATCGGCTCGAGCATGCGCTGCGGGCGCTCGGCGCGGCCCCGGGCATCGCGGCGGCACGGACAAACGGCCGGCCGGGCGAGCTCGAGCTCACCTTCGCCGCCGAGCACGCGCCCGAGGCGGGTCTCGCCGAGGCGCTGCGGATCTTGCTCGACGCGGACGTACCCGTGCTGGGCCTCTCCCTCGAGGGCAGGCGGCTGAGCGACGCCTTTGTCGCGATGACGGAGACGACATGACGAGAGCGCGGAGATCGTGGCTCGTCGTCGCCGAGCAGGAGCTGCGCGATCTGTGGATCGCAGGCCGCGGCCTCCCCTTGACGCTCGCGTTCGCGCTTGTGCTGAGCGTGATGACCTACCTGACCGCTACGAACACCGCGCTCAACTTCCTCGAGCAGCGCGAGTCCGTGAACCTCACGCTCCAGGTTGCCGTCGCAGTCGGAGCTCTCCTCGTCCTCCTCGGGAGCGCCGACGCCGTCAGCGGCGAGCGCGAGCGCGGGACGCTCGAGGGGCTGCTCCTCTCGCCGGTCTCGCGCCTCGATCTCGTCGTCGGCAAGGCGGTCGCCGCGCTCTCGATCTGGCTCGTCGCCGGCGTCGTGGCCATCCCGTACGTCTGGTTTCTCGGGCGCGGCGTCGGCGTCTTTGGCGTCGCCCTGGTTTCGGGCCTCGCGGTCGGGACGCTGCTCGCCCTCTTCCTCCTCGGCCTTGGGCTCGCCGTGAGCACGCTCGCCGGCTCCAACCGGCTCAGCCTCTCGATTTGCGTGTTCGTGCTGCTCGCGCTCTTCGCGCCAACGCAGCTACCGGGCGGCGCCGGGCAAGGCTGGGTGGGGGACCTGATCCAGCGAGCCGATCCGATCTCGTCCGGCCTCCATTACGTCGGCAAGCTGGTCGTGGACGCGCACGGCGCCGGCCAGGACATCTCGTGGCTGGCGGCGCCAGCGATCGCGGGCGTGCTCGGGGTCGTCGCCACGGTGGCCGCGTCGCGGGTCCTCACGCTGCGGGGCGCGCGCTCGTGAGGCGGCTCGCACTCCTTCTCGCTGTCGCGCTCCTGCTCGGCTTGGCCGCCGACGCCGGCGCTGCCACCGTCGAGCTCGACCGGACGCGCGTCTCCACGCGCATCGGGCGGGATTTCACCTTCGCGTCCACCATTCGGAACACGGCCGACCGACCCGTGAGCGGCCTGGTCGCGCACCTCAACGTGTTGAGCAGCGACCCCGGCACCTACGTCGATCCGGAGGACTGGTCGGCGTACCGCACGCGCTACCTCAGCGAGCTGCCGGCGCATGGCTCGGCGACCGTCACCTGGAACGTGAAGGCGGTGAACAGCGGGAGCCTCACGATCTATGTGGCGGTGCTCCCACGGCACGGAGCGGGCACCATCGACGTGAGCCCTCCGCTCCGGCTCGAGGTGGCGGAGCGGCGCACGCTCAACTCGGGCGGAGTCGTCCCACTCGCGCTCGGTTTTCCCGCTCTGCTGGCCGCTCTTTCCCTCGCGACGCGGCTTCGCAGGCGCCGTCAGACCGGCCGCTAACCGTGGCGCGCCGCCAGGCGCGTTTGGACTCTCCGCAAGCGGAGAACTGCTTATGGAGACGATCGCTTTTCCGAGTCACCGAAGGGGGTTTGGAGACATGGCCCAGCTCGTTGCCGACTACGTTCTCGAGCGCCTCAGGCAATGGGGCGTTCATCGCCTGTACGGCTATCCCGGCGACGGCATCAACGGATTCCTGGGGGCGCTCGACCGCGCGGACGGCGATCCCGAGTTCATCCAGGTGCGACACGAGGAGATGTCCGCGTTCATGGCGTGCGGGCACGCGAAGTTCACCGGCGAGGTGGGGGCCTGCATCGCCACGTCGGGCCCCGGCGCGATCCACCTCCTGAACGGGCTCTACGACGCGAAGCTCGACCACCAGCCGGTCCTCGCCGTCGTCGGGCAGCAGTCGCGCATGGCGCTGGGCTCCTCCTACCAGCAGGAGGTGGATCTCCAGACGCTGTTCAAGGACGTCTCCGAATATGTCCAGGTCTGCATGGAGCCCGCACAGGCGCGCCATCTCGTCGATCGCGCGATCCGCATTGCGCTCGACCGCAGGGGCGTCTCGACGATCATCTTCCCCAACGATCTCCAGGAGGAGAAGGCCGTGCCCACTCCGCCGCACGAGCACGGCGCCGTCTTCTCGAGTGTCGGCTATTCGCGGCCGCGGATCGTGCCCGCGGAGGGCGACCTACAGCGCGCCGCCGACGTCCTGAACCAGGGACAGAAGGTCGCGATGCTTGTGGGCCAGGGAGCACAGCACGCGGTCGACGAAGTTGTCGAGGCCGCTGAGCTTCTCGGCGCCGGCGTCGCCAAGGCGCTCCTGGGACGCGCGGTTCTGCCCGACGATCTCCCCTTCGTCACCGGCCCGATCGGGCTCCTCGGATCGAAGCCGAGCTACGACATGATGGTCGACTGCGACACGCTCTTCATGATCGGCTCGAGCTTCCCGTACTCGGAGTTCCTGCCGAAGGAGGGGCAGGCTCGGGGCGTGCAGATCGACATCGACGCGACGATGATCGGGCTTCGCTACCCGATGGAGGTGCTTCTCGTCGGCGATGCGAAGGAGACGCTGCAGGCGCTGATTCCGCGTCTCGAGCGCAAGGAAGACCGCTCGTGGCGGAACCAGATCGAGAAGGACATCGAGGATTGGTGGCGGCTCACGGAGGAGCGGGCGATGATGGACGCCGATCCGGTCAACCCGCAGCGGGTCGTGCACGAACTCTCCAAGCAGCTACCGGACGGCTGCATCATCACGGCGGATTCGGGCTCGTCGACCAACTGGTTCGCGCGCCAACTGAAGATGCGGAAGGGAATGATGGCCTCTCTCTCGGGCACGCTCGCCAGCATGGGCCCCGGCGTTCCCTACGCGATCGCAGCGAAGTTCGCGCACCCGGAGCGGCCGGTGATCGCGTTCGTCGGCGACGGCGCGTTCCAGATGAACGGCATGAACGAGCTGATCACGGTCGCCAAGTACGTGGAGCGGTGGTCGGACCACAGGCTCGTCTTCTGCGTGTTCAATAACCAGGATCTCAACCAGGTGACGTGGGAGCAGCGCGTCTTGGCGGGCGACCCGATGTTTCCGGGCACACAGCACATCCCGGATTTCCCGGCAGCCCGCTACGCCGAGCTCGTCGGCCTGCACGGGATCAAGGTCGACCGGCCCGAGGACCTCGCCGGCGCGTGGTCGGAGGTCCTGAGCGCCGACCGCCCCTCCGTGCTCGAGGTCGTCGTCGATCCCGAGATCCCGCCTCTGCCCCCGCACGTCACGATCACGGAGGCAAAGAAGATGGCCCGCGCAATGGTGAAGGGCGATCCGGAGCGTGTCGGCGTGATGGAGAAGTCGCTCCGCGGGAAGCTGCAGGAGTTCCTGCCAGGGCGCTAAGTGGCCACGCGCGCCATCCAGCGGGTCGAGGTCCCCGTCGGACGGCTCGACGTTTCCGCATACACCGTCCCGACGGACGAGCCTGAATCCGACGGTACGTTCGAATGGGATTCGACGACGATCGTCGTCGTCGACGCGTATGCCGGCGGGGAGCACGGACTCGGGTACACGTACGGCCCCGCCGCCGCCGCGAAGCTCGTACAGGAGCTCCTCGTAGGCGTCGTCGGCGGTCGCGACGCGATGGACGTGGAGGGGACCTGGCTGGCGATGGGCGCCAAGCTACGGAACGCAGGTCGTCCCGGTCTCGGGTCGATGGCGATCGCCGCCGTCGACGTCGCGCTGTGGGACCTGAAGGCCCGCCTGCTCGGCGCGCCGCTCCTCGATGTCATCGGCGCGGTGCACGGAGCCGTACCCGTCTACGGCAGCGGCGGGTTCACGTCGTACTCGCCCGAGCTCGTGGCGGAGCAACTCGGCGGCTGGGCGGCAGCCGGGATTCCACGCGTGAAGATGAAGATCGGACGCGAGCC
>DASQXE010000187.1:0-2696 GCA_035639875.1 Gaiellaceae bacterium
CCTCTCGCTCGGCTACTACCTCAAGAGGCTCGGCCGGCCGTTCGTCATCCTCGACGCGAACGAGCGAATCGGCGGCTCGTGGCGGACCCGTACCTGGGACTCGCTACGGCTGTTCACGCCCGCCCGCTACAACGGGCTCCCAGGCTGGCCGTTCCCCGCCCCGGGCTGGTCGTACCCGACCGCGCGCGAGACTGCGGACTACCTGGAGGCGTACGCAGACCGGTTCGAGCTCCCGGTCCGGACCGGCACGCGCGTCGAGCGTGTGTCGAAGACGGATGGGCGCTTCGTGATCGAGGCGGGCCAGCAGCGCCTCACCGCGGACTGCGTCGTCTTCGCAAGCGGCTTCTACGGGACGCCGAACATCCCCGCGTTCGCCGACCAGCTCGATCCGCGCATCGTGCAGATGCACTCCAGCGAGTACCGCAACCTGTCGCAGCTCCAGCCAGGCGACGTGCTGCTGGTCGGTGCGGGCAACTCGGGCGCCGACATCGCGATGGATGTCTCGAGGACGCACCACACCTGGCTCTCCGGGCCCGACAAGGGCCAGATCCCGTTTCGGATCGAGCATCCGCTCAGACGGGTTGTCGTCCCGATGCTCTGGTTCCTGGCCGGGCACGTCCTGACGGTCAAGACACCGCTCGGCCGGAAGGCCCGGCCGCACGTGCTCGAGCACGGCGCTCCACGGATCCGCGTCAAGTCGAAGGATCTCGACGCGGCAGGCGTGGAGCAGGTGCCGAGGGCCGTCGGCGTCGAGAACGGCCTTCCCGTGCTCGAGGACGGCCGCATCCTCGACGTCGCGAACGTGATCTGGTGCACGGGTTTCCGCCAGGACTACAGCTGGCTCGACGTGCCGGTCTTCGACGGGGACGGTGCGCCGGACCACGAGCGCGGCGTCGCGTCCGAGCCGGGCCTGTACTTCCTGGGACTCGACTTCCTCTACTCCTTCGCGTCGGAGAACGTCGGCGGCGTGTACAGGGACGCCAAGCACATTGCGAGGCACATCGCCTCACGCTAGCCCCTCGGCGTAGGATCGACGCGTGGCCATTACCGGCTTTCACGGCCTCGTCTATACGTCCGAGCCGGAGGCTGTGCGCGCGATCTTCCGCGACGTATTTGGCTGGGAACATGTCGACGCAGGCGGGGGCTGGCTGATCTTCGGATTGCCGCCCGCCGAACTGGGCGTCCATCCGGCCAAGCCCGGACACGCGCAGGAATTCAGCCTGATGTGCGACGACATTCGGACGACCATGGCTGAGCTCCGTGCCAAGGGAATCGAGTTCGAAGGCGAGCCCGAGGACCTTGGCTACGGGATTGCGGTCACGATGTTGCTGCCCGGCGATGCCGAGCTGACCCTCTACGAGCCGCGCCATCCGACGGCGATTTAGGACGCCTTCGGCTCGCCGCCGCCGTAGCCCTCGACCGCGTCGCGGAGGTTGAAGAGCGCGCCGAAGCGGCGCTGGTCGGGCTTTGCGACGTCGTAAATCCCGACCTGGTTCGCGTCCGGGTAGACGCTGACGTTGGGCGCGTTCTGCTCGCTGAACATCAGGAGACGCACGGTCCGGTCGCCGCGGTTCTCGTAGCCGTGGACGCCGCGCTCGCCGCGGGGAAACGCGAGCACCTCGCCCTCGGGGACGTCCTCCCAGCCGCCGGCCGTGCGCACGGCGACGGTTCCCTCGAGCACGACGAGCAACTCCTCGCGCTGCAGGTGATAGTGGAAATGCATCCCCGTGCCGGGCGGCAGCTCGTAGACGGTCAGGCCGAGATGCTCCGCTCCGGCCTGCTCGGCCAGCCGCGCGCGCCGGTAGCCGTCCTCCTCGTAGAGCTCGTCGGTGTGGATGTTCGGCACGCGCGGAGTCTAGGCTCGCCACATGGCATTCCGCGACGCGTTTCCGATCTTCCACACACCGCCGACCTCGAGCGACCCGGACGGCAACGAGGTCTACCTCGGCCAGAAGACGGCCTAACCAGGCGGCCCCTCTTCTCTTCGGGCGGCCGGCGCGCGATGATGGCCCATCCGAAGTCAGCTCTGCGGACGGACGGCGGAGGGTCGAAAGTTGCAGGGATATTCGGAGCAGGCGGGCAGGGCTGGCTAGGTCCCTCGGTATCCGCGAGTCCTTCCTGGGGCCAGACCACCTTGACGTTCGAGTCACCCTGGACGAGCTCGCCCACACCCTGCGTAACGAAGGCAAAGACGAGGAGGCGGACGGTCTCCAACGGCGCGCCGATGCGATCCGCGACGCGCGCGCCTAGGCCCCTAGCGAGGCCGCACCAGCGGCCGCTCAACCGTGCCGGATCCGGTCGCGCGATTCCGCGTAGCGCACCGTCTCGTAGGCGACGAGCCCGCAGGCAATCGCCGCGACGAGCGCAAGCGACGCCAGGGCGGGAATCTGCGTCGCCAGGGGCGCTACCCCAGCCAGGAGCGCGGATGCCACCAGCCGCGGGTAGTTCCAGGAGCCGATGTTGCGGCGCTTGAGACCGCTCAGCGCGACGAGGTAAAGCGCGACGCCGCCGGTCAGCGCGACGGCGGGGAGGCTCGCCAGGTGGGCGTGCACGTAGGCCAGCGTCACCTTCACCCCGAAGGCGAAGATCACGATCCCGGCGACCATCGGCAGGTGCAGGAAGGTGAAGGAATCGCGCGCCATTCGCGCCCGCGTACTCACATCGGCTTCCCGCAGCTTCCGTTCGGCGACTGTCGC
>DASQXE010000188.1:0-30540 GCA_035639875.1 Gaiellaceae bacterium
GAGCCGCCACAGCCGTATGATCTCCTTCCCCACGATATCGGCCGCCTGCTTGTATCCGCGACCGGAACGGGGGAGCCCGTCGAGGTCGATGGGGTGACCCCAGACAACCGCGCACGGCATGCGGTTCCTACGCGTCCAGCCGAACGAATAGACACCGCACGGGACGATCGGTACTCCCTCCTGCAGCGCGATCATCATCGCGCCCGGCATGACCTCGCCCGGATAGCCGAAACGCTGCCTTGTGCCCTCCACGAAGACGCCGACCATGTGCCCGTCCCGCGCGATCTCGCGCGCACGGCGGAGCGACTCGCGGTCGCCTTCCCCCCGCCGCACCGGGAAGGCCCCCGTCCACATGAGGACATCCCCGACGAGCGGCATGTCGAGCAGCTCCTTCTTCGCCATGTAGTAGATCGCGCGCGGGCTGAGAGCGCCGATCAGGGATGGATCGATGGCAGAGAGGTGATTCGCGGCGACGACTCCGCCGCCGGTCGCCGGAACGCGCTCGTGCCCGTACCCGTACGACGGCGCAAGCCAGAGCGTCGCGGATGCGGCGAGGTACCGAGCAAACGGCCAGAGTGTCTCGGGATCCTCGCGCCAGAGCTTCGGAATTCCGAGCCGCGTGAGGAACACCTAGCCGAGTTTATCGCTACAGTTGCGACGAGCATGGAACTCGGCCTCAAGAGCGCCAGGGGGAGCTAGCAAGCGGCCTTGCGCCGGTTGCTCGACTCTCCCGCGGCCTCTCGCAAGAGAGGTTTTTTCTTATCTGAGGAGTGAAGGTGGAGCGGTACGACCCTCAGACAATCGAGAGGAAGTGGCAGGCCGTTTGGGAGCGTGAGCACGCGTTCACGGTTCCCAATCCGGACTCGCCGCAGGGCGGTGATTCCCGCCAGAAGACCTATGTGCTCGAGATGCTCCCATACCCCTCGGGCGAGCTCCACATGGGCCACGTCCTCAACTACACGCTCGGGGACGTCGTCGCCCACCTGCGCCGCCGCCGCGGCTTCACCGTCCTCCGGCCGATCGGCTACGACGCGTTCGGCCTCCCGGCCGAGAACGCCGCGATCAAGGAAGGCGCCCACCCCCGCGACGTGACGAATCGCAACATCGCGGCCATCCGCGAGCAGATGAAGCGGATGGGCTGGTCGATCGATTGGAGCCGCGAGCTCTCGACGGCCGAACCGGAGTACTACCACTGGACGCAGTGGCTTTTCCTCAAGTTCTACGAGGCGGGCTTCGCCTACCGCAAGGAGGCGTTCGTCAACTGGTGCCCGAACGATCAGACGGTCCTCGCCAACGAGCAGGTGATCGACGGGCGCTGCGAGCGATGCGGTTACGAAGTCGAAGCGCGCAGCCTCGAGCAGTGGTTCTTCCGGATCACCGCCTACGCCGACCGCCTGCTCGAGGAGATGACCCTGCTCGAGTCCTGGCCGGAGCGCGTCCTCACCATGCAGCGGAATTGGATCGGGCGCTCCGAGGGCGCGGAAGTCGTCTTTCGGATCGAGGAGCTGGACGTCGACGTCCCGGTGTTCACGACGCGACCGGACACGCTCTTCGGCGCCACCTTCTTCGTCCTGGCCCCAGAGCATCCGCTCGTGGCGCGCCTGGCGACGGGGACGCCCCACGAGCAGGAGGTACTCGAGTACGCGCGGCACGCCGCCACGCGCCCCACCGTCGAGCGCGCGGATCCCGAGAAGGAAAAGACCGGCGTCTTCACGGGCCACTTCGTCACGAATCCGGTCAACGACAACCGCCTGCCCGTGTGGGTCGCGGACTACGTTCTCATGGAGTACGGGACGGGGGCGATCATGGCCGTCCCAGCCCACGACGAGCGTGACTTCGCCTTCGCGCAGCGCTACGAGCTCCCCGTCGTGCCCGTCGTCGTCCCGGTGGATCGCGAGGTCGAACAGGGCACTGCGTTCATGGGTCATTCGGAAAACGAGAAGCTCGTCGACTCGGCTCAGTTCTCGGGGATGACGAGCCCGGAGGCCAAAAAAGGGATCGTGGAGTGGCTCGAGGCGCGGCAGCGTGGGCGCCCGGCCGTCAGCTACCGCCTGCGCGACTGGCTGCTCTCCCGCCAGCGCTACTGGGGCTGCCCCATTCCGATCCTCTACTGCGACGAGTGCGGGATGGTCCCGGTTCCGGAGCAGGACCTGCCCGTCCTGCTCCCGGAGGTGGACGAGTACCTGCCCAAAGGCCGCTCACCGCTGGCGGCCGCCGAAGAGTGGGTGCACACGACGTGTCCGAAGTGCGGCGGGCCGGCGCGCCGCGAGACGGACACGATGGATACCTTCGTCGACTCCTCGTGGTACTTCCTCCGCTATTGCGACCCGGAAAACGCGGCCGCTCCGTTCGATCGCGGGATCGTCGACTACTGGCTGCCCGTCAACCAGTACATCGGCGGAATCGAGCACGCCATCCTCCACCTGCTCTACGCGCGCTTCTTCACCAAGGTCATGAACGACCTCGGCATCGTCGGCTTCCGGGAGCCCTTCGCGCGCCTGTTCAACCAGGGAATGCTCTATTACCGCGGCGCGAAGATGTCGAAGTCGAAGGGGAACATCATCGCGCCCGACGACTACGTCGCGCGCTACGGCGCCGAGGCCGTGCGCCTGTACGTCCTGTTCATGGGCCCGGCTGAGGACGACAAGGAGTGGCAGGACAGCGGCATCGAAGGGATGTTCAGGTTCCTCGGCCGTTTGTGGCGCCTCGGGCTCGAGGTTGCGACCCAAGAGCCGAACGGCGGCCTCACGGAAGGCGCGCTCGTCAAGAAGGCGCATCAGACGATCGCGAAGGTGACCGACGACATCGAGCGGCGCTTCCAGTTCAACACTCCGATCGCTGCCGTGATGGGGCTCGTCAACGACATCTACCACGCGAAGGACGACCCGGCCCGCGCCGCTGAGGTGCGCTTCGCTACGGAGACGGCCGTGAGCCTCGTCCAGCCGTACGTTCCCCACATCGCCGAGGAGCTCTGGGAACGGCTCGGCCATGAGCGCCTGTGGGAGAGTCCGTGGCCGGAAGCGAACAAGGCCCTCCTCGAGCGTGAGACGTTCGAGCTCGTCGTCCAGGTGAACGGACGCGTGCGCGACCGCGCGGAGGTGCCCGTGAACCTGAGCGAGGACGAGCTCGTCGCGTGCGCGAAGGAGCTACCGCGGGTGCGTGCCCACGTGGACGGCAAGGAGGTCAAGAAAGCGATCGTTGTCCCGGGACGGCTCGTCAACCTAGTCGTCTAGCCACGGGTCTAACGTGTGCCAGGCGTGACGGACGTCCTGGTCATCCTCTGGGCGGCGATCTTCGTCGTCCAGGGTGCCTACCGAGGGCTAATAGCCCAAGCGCTTTCGCTCGTGGGGCTAGCCATCGGGGCCCTCGCGGGGTCTTGGATCGCGCCGCACCTGCTCTCGAAGAACTCGGCCTGGCTGGCGTTCGCGAGCCTCGTCGGCGGCGTTGTCGGAGCGGTGCTCCTAGGAGCGGCGGGGGCGTCCCTCGCGGAGGCTCCGAGGCGCTTTCTCGCCTTCCGGCCGGCCCTTCGGCTGTTGGATTCGATGGGCGGCGGACTTCTCGGCGGCGCGCTCGGCCTGGGCCTCGCCTATCTCCTCGCGGTCGTTGCGCTTCACCAGCCCGGCCTCGGATTCAGGAACGACGTCCGCGACTCCACGATCCTTCCCAAGCTGATGCGCGCCGTGCCCCCCGATCGGGTGCTGCAGGCGCTCAACCGCTTCGACCCCTTCCCCGAGCTGACGTTGGGAGGTGGTCCGCTCCCGCCTCCGGACACGAGCGTTCTCGAGACTCCCGGCGCGAAGGCGGCTGCCGGGAGCGTCGTGAAGATCCACGGCACGGCCTGCGGGCTCGGAACGGAGGGTTCGGGATGGGTGGTTCGAAGGGGTCTCGTGGCCACGAACGCCCACGTGATCGCCGGCGAGCACGACACGCGCGTCCTCGCGCCGAACGGGCAAGACCTCGATGGCCAGCCCGTCTATGTCGACAGCCACAACGACGTCGCTCTCCTGCGTGTCCCGTCGCTCTCAATCTCTCCCAACGGGGTCGACCAGAACGGCTCCTTTCCTAGACCAGTCGTCATCCTCGGATACCCGCGCGACGGGCCCCTCAAGGCAGTCGCGGCGACCGCGGGAGCACCGCGGGAGGTGATCGCGCCGGACGCCTACGACCGGCGCGTCGGTACGCGCGTGGTCGTTCCGATGCGCGGAAAGGTGCAGCCCGGCGACAGCGGCGGTCCCGTAGTCGATCGTCGCGGCTCGGTGGTCGCGATGGTCTTCGCCGGCGCCAAGCACGGCGCGAGCGGCTTCGCGGTCCCAGTGGAGCTCGTCCTGCGCGGCGCCTCGACTGGGCTCCAGCCCATTTCTTCCGGTCCCTGCCTGGGCTAGCTATCTAGACGGGTGCGCTGCGTTGCCCGGCGGCCGCCGCGCGCGGGAACGCCGCCGCGAAGACGAGGCCGGGGGAGGCCGAGGAAGAGGCCGAGGAGGACGCCGGCCCAAACGCGCCGGCTCTTCTCCCTGAAGATCCACCCGCCGAGCGCGCCGCAGATGAGCTGAAGAGGGACGAGGGGCGGAAGAAGGATTGGAAGCGGGAGAAGAGGCATCGCCGACCTCCTGGTGGATGCCTTTCGTACACCCGGCGGAGCTGTTTCGTTCCGACTCCGTGCCACTTCGGCACGAAGCGCGTGCCACGAGCGCGCCGCGGCGCGGGAGCATCGAGGCATGCGCTTTGCCGTCTTCATCCGCACGCCCTGACGCCCGATGCGCATGCCACACATCTCGCGTGAGCGCGCGCTCGCGTACGTGGCAGCCGTCCTCCTTGCCCTCACGCTCGCAGGCCGCGTTGCGTTTCACGGCGATCCGCACGCCCATGCAAAGCCCACTCCTCTCCCGCTGCGGGCAGAAGCCGGGCCGGATCGCAAGGTGCTCGTCCACGTCGTCGGGGCCGTTCGCAAGCCCGGCCTGTACAGGCTCGACGACGGAAGCAGGGTCGCCGATGCGTTGCGTGCCGCGCGTGGAGCAAGGCGGAGGGCGGATCTCCAGGCCATAAACCTGGCGGCACCGGTCGCGGACGGCCAGCAAATCGTCGTGCCGGTCCGCGGGCGCTCGGCTCCGAGCGGCGGCGCCGCGGCCGTTCACGGCATGCCGGCGGGCGGCCCGGTGCACCTGAACACGGCCACGCTCGAGGAGCTCGACTCGCTTCCCGGGATCGGTCCGGTCACCGCCCAGAAGATTCTCGATTACCGGACGGAGCACGGTGCCTTCGCCTCGGTGGACGAGCTCGACTCCGTCCCCGGAATCGGTCCGACCCGGCTGGCCGAGCTCAAGAAGGTCGTCCAGCTGTGAGAGCGCTCGTCCGGTTGCCGGCTCCCCATCTCCTCGTGGGTGCGCTGTGCGCCGGTCTTGCCGTCGCCTTGCTCCTCCCGGCGCCGGGCGTGGCCGCGGCAGCCGCAGCCTTCCTTCTCGCCACCGCCGGTTTGCTAATGCGCGAGGGCCGCGCCGCTTGCCTCGCCGGCGCCCTCTTCGTCACGGGCTGGTGGTGGGGAGCGCTGCGGCTCGACGCTCTCGACCGGAGCGTGCTTCTCGGCGAGATAGGTCGGGTGAGCGAGGCCCGTCTCGAGGTGACCGGACCTGCGCGCCGGAGCACATTCGAGGTACGGGTACCGGTGCGCGTTCTCCGTTTCGGCGCTGTGGAATCGGACGAGCGGGCGCGGCTCGACCTCCCCCGCGGTCGCGCGCCGCCCCAGGGAGCAATCGTCGACGTGGTCGCGCGGGTCGAGCGCCCGCGCGGGCCGGAGAACGGCTTCGACGAATCGTCATACCTGCGCAGGCAGGGCATACACGTTGTGCTGTCGGCGCGCTCGTTCCGGGTCGTTGGTCGACGAGGTGGGCTTCCCGGCCTGGCTGATTCGCTCCGCGAACGGCTCGCCCGCTCACTGGCTCCCGGGGTGGCCGGCGAGCGGCGCGCGGTCATCGCCGGGATCCTGCTGGGCGAGGACGAGGGGCTGACGCGCGGCTTACGGGACGACTTCCGCACCTCGGGCCTCTACCACCTGTTAGCGGTCTCGGGCCAGAACGTCGCCTACGTGGTTGGGGGTGCGCTCGCACTCGCCTGGCTCCTCGGCATACCGCGGGCGCTGGGGCAGGGCGGCGCGCTCGCAGCGGTCGCAGGCTACGTGATGGCAGTGGGCTGGCAGCCGTCCGTCGTTCGAGCCGGTGTGGCGGGGAGCCTCGCGTCGCTCGCTTGGCTTTACGGCCGCCCGCGCGACCGCTGGTACTTCCTCCTCGTCGGCGCCGCGGTTCTGCTCGGCTGGAACCCGTATTCGCTTCTCGATCCCGGGTTTCAGCTCTCCTTTGCCGCAGTCGCAGCGATCTTCGTCCTCGTCCCACGGATACAAGGATGGCTCGAGGGCTATCCGATCCCGGACGGACTCGCGGCCGTCCTAGCCGTCTCGGCCGCTTGCGGTGTCATCACGGCGCCGATTCTCTTGACGCACTTCGGTTACGTGCCTGTGTATTCGGTTGCAAGTAATGCCCTCGCGGCGCCGGTCGTCGCGCCCTTGCTCGGGCTCGCGCTGGTGAGCTCGGTCCTTGATCCTGTTCTTCCGAGCGCGGCGATGGCGCTTGCGTGGCTCAACGCCTGGCTGGCGGCCTACTTGGCGGGCGTCGCCCGACTCTTCGGCGGGCTTCCGCACGCGCGGCTCGCCTCGTGGAAGGCGGCCGCGGGCGTCGCAGGTGTCGCACTTTTCGCTGTCATGTTCGCGCGCCTCCGGGTGCGCCGCGGTCGCTGCGCCGGGGCTCTCGTCGCGATGCTCGCCTTCGTCCTTGTCGGCTGGCGCCTGTGGCCTACCGATGTGCCTCCGCCCCCGACCGGGCTGCGGATTACGTTCCTCGACGTCGGCCAGGGCGACGCCGCGCTCATCCAGGTTGCCGAGGGCGCGGTCCTCGTGGACGAGGGCCCTCCGGAAGCGCATGTCGCCTACCAGCTCGAAAGGCTGGGCATACACCAGCTGGCGGCTGCGGTGTTGACGCATCCGCAGCGCGACCACGTCGGTGGTGCGGCTGAGGTACTGGACGAGCTCGCGGTCGGCTTCCTGCTCGATCCGGGCATTCCCGCCCACAGTCCGGACGAGCGGGCCGCCCGCGCCGCCGCTGCGCGCCACGGGGTCCGAATCGTGCTTGCCCGGGCAGGCGAAACGTTCGCGCTCGGGAAGCTCCATCTCCGCGTGCTTTGGCCAGATGGGCCAGGCCCCGCTGGGGAGGACCCCAATCAGCACGCGGTCGTCCTGCTCGTCTCCTACGGGCGAGTGGATGCACTCTTTACCGCGGATGCGGAGTCTGACGTCACGCTCCCCTTGCGGCCGCCTGCGGTCGAGATCCTGAAGGTCGCCCACCATGGCTCGGCGGATACGGGTCTGGCGGAGCTACTCGACCGCCTGGCTCCACGCGTGGCGGTCATCTCGGTTGGCGCCCACAACGACTACGGGCACCCGTCCGCGTCGACGATTGCTCGCCTCCGTCTATTCTCCGGGCTCTCGGTCTATCGCACGGACGAGGACGGTCGCGTGACGGTCGAATCCGATGGCCAGAGCTTCTCGGTACGGACGGAGCGGTGACTATGCTTGGCCGCGGTGGCCGAGGACGCGCTCCACCCCGTCTATCTCCTGACCGGAACCGATCGTCCCAAGATCGTTCGCGCCCTTGCCCGCTTGCGCGCTCGCTTCGGCGCCGAGGCCGTCGAGACGCTGGCCGCAGACGCGGCCTCGGGGGAAGACGCCGTCGCCGCGTTGAACTCGTTGGGGTTGTTCGGCGACGGCAGGCTCGTCGTCGTCCACGGCGCCGAGCAATGGAAGAAGGCGGATTTGGAAGCCATGCGGTCGTACCTCGCGGCGCCCGCGTCCGGCACCGTCCTTGCGCTGGTCACGGACGAACCTCCCCGCGACAGCACGCTTGCGACCATCGTCGCCAAAGCGGGCGAGGTTCTGCGCTACGACGTCCCCAAGCCCAAGGATCCGTCGGTTTGGGTGCGCGCCGAGCTCAAGC
The DNA here is from genome assembly GCA_035639875.1 of Gaiellaceae bacterium. Classification (GTDB taxonomy): domain Bacteria; phylum Actinomycetota; class Thermoleophilia; order Gaiellales; family Gaiellaceae; genus JAIBJP01. Next base: position 8,037 of record DASQXE010000188.1, read on the forward strand.
GGCTGGAGGCGCGGGCGGGCGACGACGTTGCGCGCAGGCTCGTCGAGATCGTCGGCGACGACGTGAACACCTTGGGGCTGGAAGTCGAGAAGCTCGCCACCTGGGCGGCCGGTCAGCCGATCGAGCCGCGGGACGTTGAGGCCCTTGCGGTGCCGAGCTCGGCCGAGGCTCCGTCCTGGATCGTTTCCGACGCGTGGGGAAATCGGGACGTGGCAGGGGTGCTGGCGGCCTGCGAGGCGGAGCTCGAGCGAGGTGTCGAGCCATTCCTCATCGCCGTCCGGCTCGCGGCCCAGGTCGGCCTCGTTCGCTCGGCTCAGGCCCTCGCCGCCGACGGCTTGGCGACCCGAGAGATCGCAGCGCGCCTGAAGAAACACGAGTTCCGCGTACGCAAGGCGCTCGCGCATGCCGAGCGCTATTCCGGGGACGACCTGGACCTCGCCGTGATCCGCCTCGCCGAGCTTGACGCGGCGCTGAAGGGCTCTAGCCGGCTCTCGTCCGAACTCGAGCTCGAGCGCGCTTTGATCGAAGTGACCAAGGCGCCCGAGCCGACGCCGGCCTAGCTCCTCTTATCGAGGAGGCGCACCGCCTGCGACTTCTTGCGGGCGGCCTTGTTCGGATGGATGGCTCCGTCCGCGGCGGCTTTGTCCAGCAGCCGAACGAGCGAACGATGCTGCTCCGACGCGCGGTCGTCGTCGCCGTCCGCGATCGCCTGCTCGAGCCGCTTGAAGAGCGTCTTCGCGGCCGAGCGGTAGCGCAGGTTTTCCACCCGCTGCCGGGCGGCGATCTCGACGCGGCGCTTCTGCTGCTTGATGTTCGCCATGCCGGCCGGTGATGGTAGCAAGGCCCTTCCGGCCCCTCGCCTATGCTCGCGGACGTGAAACAGGACCCCGGCCGCGGCCGTCGGCTCGCCTGGTCGACCGCGATCTTCGCCGCAGCTACCGGTCTCTCACGCGTCTTCGGTCTCGTCCGAGAGATCGTCGCCAAGAACTACTTCGGCGTTCGTGGCCCGATCAACGCGTTTGAGATCGCCTTTCTCATACCGAACACGGTCCGCGCGCTGGTCGCCGACGCAGCTCTCTCGTCCGCCTTCGTGCCCGTTTTCAGCGAGCTGCTCGAGAAGGGTGACCGCGCACGCGCATGGCGCGTCGCCTCGACCCTCTTCTGGCTCATGCTGCTTGCACTGGGCGCCGTGACTGCGCTCTTCGTCCTGCTCGCGCCGTGGATCATGGCGCCTTTTCCGTACAAGGCCGACCTGCTCGTCGGTCTCTCGCGCCTCCTTTTCCCCATCGTGCTCCTACTCGGGCTGTTCGGGGTCGTCGTCGGCGTCCTGAACAGCTACGAGCACTTCTCCGTACCCGCGCTCACACCCGTCTTCTGGAACCTCACGATCATCGGCGGGCTCGTCCTCGGCGTCCCTCACGTCCACTCCGAGGACGCGAAGCTGTACGTCTACGCAGGCTCGATCCTCGGCGGGACCGTCCTCCAATTCCTGCTGCCGCTCCCGTGGCTCCGCGGCCGCGACGGACGGCTCCAGCTCGTCCTCGACTGGCGCGACCCGGGCGTGCGGCGCGTATTCGTCCTCATGTTCCCGGTTACGCTCGGGCTCGGGCTCATCAACGTCAACGCGCTGATCGACGGCGTGTTCGCGGCGAAACTGATCGATCCACAGATCGCCCCGAGCGCGATCAACGCCGCCTTCCGGATCTACATGCTCCCGCAGGGGATGTTCTCCGTCGCCGTCGCGACCGTCCTCTTCCCGCGACTGGCGCGCCTCGCCACGCGCGCGGACACCGAGGGTTTCCGCGAGACCGTCTCGATGGGGCTGCGGCAGATCGGCTTCCTCCTCCTGCCCGCGAGCGCCGTCTCCGCCGTCCTCGCGGTTCCGATCGTGCGCCTCCTGTACGAGCGCGGCGCCTTCACCGCCGACCAGACGGGCGTCGTCGCCGGCGCCCTCGCCGCCTTCTCACTCGGGCTCACGTTCAACGGAACGATGCTGATGCTCAACCGGGCGTTCTTCAGCCTGCAGTCGCCGTGGACTCCAACTGCGATCGCGCTCGCCAATCTCGGGCTGAACTCCGCGCTCGACGCCGCTCTTTATCCGGTTGGTGTCTGGGGCATCCCGTTGGCGACATCGCTCGTCAACATCGCGGGGACGATGGCGCTCCTCATCGTCTTTCGCCGGAGGATGGGCCGCGTCGACGGCGCACGGATCGCCGATGCCTACGTGCGAATAGCGTTTGCCTCGGCGGTCGCGGCCGGAATCGCGTTCGGAGTCTGGTTTGGGCTCGACGCCGCCGTAGGTCGCTCGCTCGGAGGGCAGATCGTCTCGGTCGGCGGGGCGATCGCGGCGGCCACCGGCGCCTTTCTCGTCCTCTCTCGCGCGCTGACGATCCGGGAGCTGGACGCGCTGCTGTCGCTGCGGCGCCGATTCGCTACAACGGAGTAATGCCCGAGCTCGACCGCATCCGCAACTTCTCCATCGTCGCCCATATCGACCATGGCAAGTCGACGCTCGCCGACCGCATCCTCGAGCTCACCGAGACGCTGTCGGAACGCGAGATGCGTGAGCAGGTCCTCGACACGATGGAGCTCGAGCGCGAGCGCGGGATCACGATCAAGGCGCAGGCCGTGCGCGTGACCTGGAAGGGCTACGAGCTGAATCTCATCGACACGCCCGGCCACGTCGACTTCACCTATGAGGTCTCGCGTGCCCTGCAGGCCTGCGAGGGCGCGCTCCTCCTCGTCGACGCAGCGCAAGGGATCCAGGCACAGACGCTCGCCAACGCCTATCTCGCCATCGAGAACGGTCTCGAGATCATCCCCGTCGTGAACAAGATCGACCTCCCGCAGGCGGATCCGGACGCGACTTCGGGCGAGCTGGCCGATCTCGTGGGCGAGACCCCTGAACGCGTCCTGCGGATCTCCGCGAAGACCGGAGAGGGAGTGGAAGCGGTGCTCGACGCGCTCGTCGAGCGTATTCCACCTCCGCAGGGCGATCCAGCCGGGCCGCCACGCGCGCTCGTCTTCGACTCGGCCTACGACCAGTACCGCGGCGTCGTCGCCTTCGTGCGTGCCGTGGACGGAAGCTTCAGCACACGTCAGGAGCTCAAGGCAATGGCCGCCGGAACGCGCTTCGAGGCCGAGGAGCTCGGGTTCTTCTCACCCGATCGCCGGCCGACGCCGACCCTCGCTGCAGGCGAGGTCGGTTATGTCATCACCGGCCTGAAGGACGTGAGCCGCCTGCGTGTCGGGGACACCATCACGAGCGCCCGCGGCGGCGCAGCGAAACCGTTGCCGGGCTACAAAGACGTCAAGCCGACTGTCTTCGCCGGCCTCTATCCGACCGATTCGGACGACTATCCGGAGCTGCGCGACGCGCTCGAGAAGCTGAAGCTGAACGACGCCTCGCTGTTCTACGAGCCCGAGACCTCGCAGGCGCTCGGCTTCGGCTTCCGCTGCGGGTTTCTCGGACTGTTGCACATGGAGATCGTCCGGGAGCGTCTCGAGCGTGAGTTCGATCTCGACCTGCTCGTGACCGCGCCCAACGTCGCGTATCGCGTGCTGACAAAGGCCGGACAGGAGGTCGAGGTGCACAGCCCGGCTGACATGCCGCGCGAGCTCGACCGCGTCGACGAGCCGTACATCCGTGCCGCGACGATCGTTCCGAAGGACTACGTCGGAACCGTGATGGAGCTCAACAACGAGCGCCGTGGCCGCTTCCACCACATGGAGTACTTGAGCGAGGAGCGCGTGATGCTGGCTTACGATCTTCCGCTCGCCGAGGTGGTCTACGACTACTACGACCAGCTGAAGAGCCGGACGAAGGGCTACGCGAGCTTCGACTACGACGTCCTCGGCTTCGAGGAAGGCGACCTCGTCCGGCTCGACGTCTTGCTGGCCGGCGAGTCGGTCGATGCGCTGAGCCTCGTCGTGCACCGTTCGAACGCCCATTCGCGGGGGAAGGCCCTCGTCGAGCGCCTGCGCGACGAGATCCCGCGGCAGCTGTTCGACGTCCCCGTTCAAGCGGCCATCGGCTCGCGCGTCGTCGCGCGGGAGACGATCAGAGCGAAGCGGAAGGACGTGCTGGCGAAGTGCTACGGCGGCGATGTGACGCGGAAGCGCAAGCTCCTCGAGCGGCAGAAGAAGGGCAAGAAACGGATGAAGCAGGTGGGGCAGGTCGAGGTGCCGCAGGAGGCGTTCCTCGCCGTCCTCAACCTGGACGGAGACAAGCGGTGATCTCGGTGGACGGCGTTCGCCACCTGTACGTCCACTTGCCCTTCTGCGCGCACCGGTGCGGGTATTGCGACTTCGTCACCCTCGTCGGGCGCCACGAGGCGCACGCGGGGTATGCGGACGCCCTCCTGCGTGAGCTCGAGCTCGAGTGCGGAGCCCTGGCGACACCGGTGGAGACAGTGTTCGTAGGCGGCGGGACGCCCACGTTCACCGAACCGGGCGCTCTTGCGCGGCTCCTGGCCGCCCTGCCGGCCGCCGACGAGGTGACGGTCGAGGCCAATCCAGAGACCGTGACCCCGGGCCTATCCGAGCTGCTCCACGACTCCGGTGTCACGCGCATCTCGCTGGGCGCCCAGAGCTTCCAGCCGCACCTCCTCTCCGTGCTCGAGCGGCGGGCAGGACCCGATGATGTCCGGCGAGCCTTCTACCTTCTTCGTGATGCCGGTTTTGACAACATCTCTCTCGACCTCATCTACGGAATCCCCGGCCAGAGCACCGCCGATCTGGAACGGGATCTCCGGGAGGCGCTCGTGCTCGAACCCGAGCACCTGTCGTGCTACGAGCTCGAGGCCAAGCCGGGCACGCGATTCACCCACGCGTGGGGCGAGGAGCTCGCTCGCCAAGCGGAGGCGATGGAGGGGTACTTCGAGGTCGTCGTCGAGCAGCTCGTTGGAGCCGGTTACCGCTGGTACGAAACGGCGAATTTCTGTCGCGCCGGATGCCAGGCGCGTCACAACCTCGGCTACTGGCTCGGCCGCGACTACCTCGGGCTCGGGATCGGAGCGGTTTCCACCGTCCGCGGTCTGCGCTGGCGGAACTCACCGCGGCTGGCGGCGTATGTCTTCGCGCTCGCGGAAGGCCGGCGTCCTCCGCGCGAGTTCGAGGAACTCGACGGGGCAACTCGTACGCGCGAGCGCCTCATGCTCGGGCTGCGGCTGGATGAGCCCGTGCCGCTCGGCGAAGTCGCGTCCGCGCTCGACGAGGAAGCCCTCGTTCGCATGGAGGGCCTCGGTCTGGTGGAGCGCCGCGGGGATGGACTCGCTCTCACTCCGCAGGGGCGGTTCGTCGGCGGCGGCGTGACCGCAGAGCTTTTCACGGAAATCCCTGCAAAAAAGTACAATTGAGCCGATGATGGATGCCGGGACACCCGAGCTGAGCCCGCGGCAGGAGGAGATCCTCGTGCGAGTGGTCGAGGAGCACGTCTCGACGGGCTCGCCCGTCGGGTCCAAGACCCTCGTCCAGCGAAGCGGGCTCGAAGTGTCGTCGTCGACCGTCCGTCACGAGCTCGCCCAGCTCGAGGAGCTCGGCCTCCTCTCGCACCCGCACACGTCCGCGGGCCGCGTGCCCACCGATCTTGGTTACCGCTTCTTCGTCGACAGAGTGATCGAGGCGCTCGCGCCCCAGCCGGCCGACCCGGAGCTGAGCCTCGATTTTTCCGAGCTGAGAAGCGAAGTCGAGGGAGCCCTCCGGGCGACGACCGAGGCCCTGGCGGAGATGACACATCTGCTCGCGCTCGTGTCCGCACCACCGATCGAGACGACGGCGGTGCGCCGCGTGGAAGTGATCCTCCTGCAGCCGCAACTCGTCCTCGTGGTCTTGATCACGGCGACCGGCGGCGTTACGAAGCGCCTCTTCACCTTCGCCGAGTCAGTCGACCCTCGGCTCGCCGAGTGGGCGAGCGAGTACCTGAACGAGCGCGTCGCTGGTCTCCAGCTGGGAGCGAGGCTCCTACGCAACCGCCTCGAGGACCCCGCGCTCTCGGCGCGCGAGCGGGCTTTCCTGGCCGAGATCAGGCCGGCCTTCACGGACGTGCTCGAAGCCGGCGAGCAGATACTCTACGTCGGCGGTAGAGCAGGGGTCCTCGACGAGTTCAAGGCCGAGGATCTGAGCGGCTACCGACGCTTGCTCGAGGTGCTCGAGCAGCGGGCTGCATTGCTCGAGCTCATGCGCGCGAGTCTCGTGTCGAAGCGTCCGTTCGTCCGCGTCGGCTCGGAGTTCGAGGATCCCGGGCTCGCGCGGGTATCCCTCGTCGGAGCTCCCTACGGCCTCCAGCATCGCAACCTCGGCACCGTCAGCCTTCTGGGGCCGCTACGGATGGACTACGTGCGCGCCATCGACGCGGTACGCTCGGCCGCCCGCGAGCTCTCGCGCTTCGTCGAGGAGCTGTACGAAGACTAAGCGGGGGTCCGGGCGCGGAATCCGGGAGAGGGCGCGAGTACTCTAAGAACGTGGCGACCGTCAGACGCGACTACTACGAGATCCTTGGGCTTCCGCGCGGCGCGTCCGATAGGGAGATCAAGTCGGCCTTCCGCCGGCTCGCACGGGAGCTGCATCCCGACGTGTCGGAAGAGCCGGATGCCGAGGAGCGTTTTCGCGAGGCCGCCGAGGCGTACGAGGTCCTCTCCAAACCCGAGACGCGCGAGCTGTACGACCGCTTCGGCCACGAAGGCCTGAGAACGGGCGGATTCCGTCCGACTCAGTTCGACTTCGCCAACATCGCCGATCTTTTCTCCGTCTTCTTCGGAGACGATCTCTTCGGGATGAGGGGGCCGTCGCGGCGCGCGGCGCGTGGAGCCGACGTCCTCTCCGAGGTATCGATCGAGCTTCAGGAGGCGGCGACGGGAACCGTGCGGTCCGTGCCTCTCCCGGTCAGCGTGAGGTGCAAAACGTGTGGTGGAAGCGGTGCGGCGCCTGGGACGATGCCGGAGACGTGCCCGCGTTGCGAGGGCGTCGGTCGCCTCCAGTCGGTGTCGTCGTCGATCTTCGGCCAGTTCGTGCGAACCCAGACGTGCCCGCAGTGCGGAGGCAGCGGTCAGGTTCTCCGGACGCCCTGTGAGGATTGCGGCGGCAGCGGCCAGACGACTGAGGAGCGGACGCTCGAGGTCGAGATCCCGGCCGGAATTCACGACGGCCAGCGCATCCGGCTCTCCGGCGAGGGCCACGCGGGCTTGCTCGGAGGGAGGGCAGGCGATGCCTACGTCCTCGTCCGAGTCAAGCCGCACGCACGGTTCGTCCGCGACGGTAACGACATCGTCTCCACGGTCGACCTGACAATGACGCAGGCGGCGCTCGGTGCACACGTCAAAGTCCCGACGCTCGACGGGGACGCGGACCTCGACTTCAAGCCCGGGACACAGCCTGGCGAGATCCGCATCCTGCGCGGTCGGGGTATGCCCGTTCTCCAAGGGTTCGGGCGGGGCGATCACCGGTTGCTCGTCAACATCGCCGTTCCCCGCAACCTGACGGACGCGCAGCGGCGCCTCCTCGACGAGTTTGCCCGCTCCGAGCACGACGCGAACTACAAGCCCGACGAAGGATTCTTCGAGAAGCTCCGGGCGGCGTTTCGCTGAGCGGGCCGTCCCTCCGCCGGCTGTCAGTTCGCGTACCGCCCCAGCGTGCGGAACAGGCCCGGGCCCTCATGCTCGAGCTGTTCCCTGAGGGTTTCGAAGAGGTCGAGCACGAAGAGGACCTGGAGCTCGCTGCGTACTCGAACGCCGCGGGTGAGGAGCGTTTCTGGCACGCGTTCGGTCCCGGCACGGCCGCGGACGTCGAGGACGACTGGGAAACGGCCTGGAAGCGATTCCATCGGCCGGTGCGCGTCGGCCCTCTCTGGATCGGGCCTCGTTGGGAGCCGCCGGACGCGGATGCCGTGCCGGTGGTGATCGATCCGGGCCAAGCGTTCGGGACGGGGGCGCATGCGACGACGCGGCTCTGCCTCGAGCTCCTCCTCGAACGCCCGCGAACGAGCGTGATCGATCTCGGCTGCGGCTCCGGTGTTCTCGCCGTCGCTGCGGCGAAGCTCGGCTTTGCTCCGGTAAGCGCGCTCGACACGGATCCAACAGCAGTGAAGGCCGCCCGTGAGAACGCGCGCGCGAACGGGACCGCCGTCACCGTCAGCCGGGCGGATGTGTTCGTCGATCCGCTCCCCTCCGCGGAACTCGCGCTCGCGAACCTCAACCTCGAGGGCGTCATGACCGTCGCCGAGCGCCTACGCGACGGCGAGCTCGTCGCCTCGGGCTATCTCGCGGGTGAACGGCCCGATCCCGCGGGCTGGGAGCATCTGGACCGGCGGGAAGCTGAAGGGTGGGCGGCGGACCTGTTCCGTCGCTTGGAAGTTACGATTTAAGCCGCGATGCATGCGTTCGGTTGCGGACGCTTCTGGCTCTGGGCGCTCGTCGGAGCGGCGATTGCATTCGCGTTGCTGGCGTCCGCCTCGATCGGCCTGTTCTTCCTTCCCCTGGCGATCGTTCTCGCGGTGCTTGCAGCGAATTTGACTCGTCGCCGGAGCGAGGCTCTCGGGGCTCTCGTCGGAGCGGCAGGAATCTGCTTCCTGATCGCGTGGCTGCAGCGCGCGCCCGGCGGGCTCGACCCCCGCTCCTGGCTCGTTGCCGGAATCGTGCTGGCTGCCGCAGGCCTGGGCGGGTACGGGCTTACGCGCCGCCGAGATACCTCGCAGGGCTAGTCGGCTAGCATCGGGCCGTCATGGCGACCTTCAGCGTCGATTTTCTCGGCTGCAAGGTCTCGCAGACCGACGCTCAGGAGATCCGCGAACACCTCTTTGCGGACGGGCACGAGGAGCGCCTCGGCGCGGCGGATGTCGCCGTCCTCAATACCTGCTGCGTGACGCACGAAGCGGTCCGCAAATCGCGGCAGGCCGTGCGTCGAGCCGCGAGGCTTGCCGCGCGTGTCTACGTGACCGGCTGCGCGGCCCGGCTCGAGGGCGCGTTCGACGGGTTACCGACCAATGTCACCGTCGTCCGCGTGCCGAGCGAGCGAACCGCAGCTTTCGTCGCCGGCGATGTCGGCGCGATCGGCTGCGTTCAGGCGGACTTCGGGCTCGACCGCGTCCGCGCGTTCGTGAAGGTGCAGGACGGCTGTAGCTTCTCGTGCAGGTTCTGCGTCATTCCGCACGTGCGCGGCCCGTCGCGGAGCCGACCGGCGGCGGCAGTGCTCGCGGAGATTCGTCGCCGCGTCGGCCAGGGGCACCGGGAGATCGTCCTGACCGGGATCAACCTGGGGTGCTATCGCGACCGCGAGGCCGGCTTCGATTTGGCGAAGCTCGTGCGGGCGGCGGGCGAGACCGCTGGCCTAGCGCGCCTCCGGTTGTCGTCGCTCGAGGTGAACCACCTAAGCGAAAAGCTGCTCGCCGCCATGCGGGAGACACCAGCCGTCTCGCCGCACCTCCACGTCCCGCTCCAGTCCGGCGACGACGCCGTCCTCGAGGCGATGGGGCGCCGCTACTCCGCGTCCATGTACTTGCGTCGGGTTGGGAGCGCCACAGGCTTCAACCTGACGACGGACGTCATCGTCGGCTTCCCGGGCGAGACGGAGACGGCGTTTGCGAACACGTTGCGGGTCGTCGAGGCAGCGGGGATCACGAAAGTGCACGTCTTCCCCTATTCCCCGCGCCCCGGAACCGTCACGGCCGACCGCGACTCGGTTCCCCCCGCGGTGAAGAAGGAACGGGGTGCCATTCTGCGAGCGCGGTCTGCCGACGCCTGTCGGCGCCGGTGGCTCGCCAAGCTCGGAAGCGAAGACGTCGTCCTAGTCGATCGCCCCGGACGGGGTTACGGAGACGACTACACGCCGTGGCTCGTCCAAGGCCACGTGGGAGCGCTCGTCCGGGCCCGTGCCGAAGCTGTGAGCGAGGAGGGAATCGTTGGCTGCGCAGCCTGATTGCCTCTTCTGCAAGCTCTATGCCGAGGGCAACCACATCAATCGGGCCGATGGCTTTGTCGCCGTCGAGGACATCAACCCCAAGGCACCCGTGCACCTCCTCGTCATTCCGGAGCGCCACGTCGAGACTTTTCGGGACGTCGGGGAGTTTGCGGCCGAGGACGCGAAGCGCATGCTCGAGTTCGTCGCCGACACAGCACGCAAGGCGGGGCTCGAGGACTATCAGGTCGTCGTGAACGTCGGTCGGGGCGCCGGCCAGACCATCTTTCACCTCCATTGGCATGTCCTCGGTGGAGGGCGGCCGTTCGAATGAGCCTCATCGCGCGGATCGAGGAGGAGCTGAAGGGCGCGATGCGGGCGCGGGACCAGGAGCTGATCGGTGTCCTCCGGTTGACCCTTGCGTCGCTGCGGGCGGCCGAGAAGGAGGTGCAGCGGCCGCTCAAGGAAGACGAGGAGCTGCACGTCCTTCAGCGCGAGCGCAAGCGCCGCCTGGAAGCCGCCGAAGCATTTCGGGACGGTGGGCGCGAGGAGCAGGCGGCGAGGGAGGAGCGCGAGCTCGAGGTGATTCAGCAGTTCATGCCCGAGCCGATCGAGGAGGAGGAGCTCGAGCGGATCATCGACGACGCGATCGCGGAGACCGGGGCTACGTCTTTACGGGACCTCGGTCGCGTGATGGCGGACGTGATGCCGCAAGTCGCCGGCCGCGCGGACGGGTCGGTGGTGAGCCAGCTCGTCCGCGAGAAGCTCGCGTAACCGGCACGCTCTTTTGACGTTACGCGCGCCACCCGCGCGATTTCTGTCAGTACGCTAAGACGCGGAGGGAGGCCCGCGGCGGCCCCGGGGCGTTGTCACGGCAAAGCGTCGAAATGGTCGCATTCGACTGTCTCAGTGCCCGGGCACGCCGCCCCGAGATGAAAGCCGCGGAGCGTCGAATAGTCGAATGGCCCGCTGTCGACGCCACCGTGCATGAGGAAGAGTCCCCACGGCTCCCCGTCCTCGCGAAGCCAGACCCGGTCGACGCTGCCGTAGGAGATGCCGACGAGCGTGCGGACGATTTGGGTGATGATGCGCGCGCGATCCAACGCGTCATGAACGCGGTCCAGGCCAGAGAGGTCGGCGATCAGGCCCGTGCCGCCGTAGCCCCGCGACCGGAGCGAGATCAGCTTGGTTCCGCGCGGGATCGCCGTCGTGAAACCCGCGTCCGCCTCCTCGGCTGTCGGACCAGCGAGCAGAGCCTCGAGCGCGCCGCCGGCGACCGATCCCCACGGAGGAGGCGTCCGCTCAAGGACGTCGCGGCGCACGCCCATGACGACCGAGCCGTCCTCAGCCAGGAAATAGAGCGTCACTCGCGCCGTCTCGGCATCTCTGGCCCGCGGCGGCGCAGCCTGCAGGCCTTCTCCGCAGGCCACCATGACGGCTGCAAGTCCAGCGGCGGCGACGGCGCGAAGCATCCTCGGAGTTACAACGCGCGAGCCGCGCAGGTTCCGCTGAACAGCTCACTACACTCTGACTACTTGCAGGAAATTCTTTCGGTCTCGAACGAGGTCGCGGCCGAGCTGGCCACGATCGACGACGGCATCCTCCACGCGCTCCGCGACCGCCTCGGCGTCGCCCTCCTCTTGCGTGGAAACCGCCTCACGCTGGAGGGCGACGACGCGAAGGTCGGCGAGGCGCGCGCGGTCATCGACGAGCTCGTGGAGCTCGTGGAGGGTGGCCACGCGATCGGTCCCTCGACCGTCGATGCCGTCCTCGCGGCGCTCGACGCCGCCCACGACCCGCGCGAGGTCTTCGAAGACGTCGTCTGGCGCCACCGCGGCAAGAAGATCACGCCGAAGACGGTCAACCAGAAGGCGTATGTCGACGCCATCCGCAACTGCACGATCACGTTCGCCATCGGGCCTGCGGGAACGGGCAAGACCTATCTCGCTATGGCGCTCGCGGTCGCTGCCATGGCCGACCGCGAGGTGAGCCGCATCATCCTCACACGCCCCGCCGTCGAGGCGGGGGAGCGCCTGGGCTTCCTCCCGGGCGACATGCTCGCCAAGGTCGATCCTTTTCTGCGCCCGCTCTTCGACGCCCTCTACGACATGCTCGACGCCGATCGCCTCAACACGTACCTGGAAAAGGGGATGATCGAGGTCGCGCCCCTCGCGTTCATGCGGGGCCGGACGCTAAACGACTCGTTCATCATCCTCGACGAGGCGCAGAACACGACCCCGGAGCAGATGCAGATGTTCCTGACTCGGCTCGGCTTCGGTTCGAAGGTCGTCGTCACAGGTGACGTGACGCAGGTCGACCTCCCGCGCGAGCAGGCCTCGGGCCTCATCCACGTGCGTGAGATCCTCGGCCCGATCGAGGGCATCGAGTTCGTCGAATTCGGCAACCAGGACGTCGTTCGCCACATGCTCGTGCAGCGAATCGTCGAGGCGTACAAGCGGCACGCCGAGGAGACGGGCACGCAGCGGCGTAAGTGATCCGGATCGACCTCGAGAACCGGAGTGGCATGCCCGTGGACGAACCCGGAGCCCTGGCGCTCAGCCGGCGCGTCCTCGGCGCGGAGGGAGTGGACGACGGCGATCTCGGAATCGCGTTCGCGACGCCGAGCGAGATGCGCGAGCTGAAGGCCCGACATCTGGGGATCGACGAGGCCACGGACGTGCTCGCGTTTCCGATCGACGGCCGCGACGAGGTTCCGGAGGGAATCCCACGGATGCTCGGCGACGTGGTGCTCTGCCCGCAGGTCGTCGGTGACGAATGGCGCGGCCCGCTCGTCCACGGCCTCCTGCACCTGCTCGGCTACGACCACGGCCCGGACATGGAACGCCGCGAGGCCGAGCTGGGCGGATAACCGGTGGCCGTGGCGCGACGCACACCGCCGGTCTTTCAGAGCTTCAACTACGCGTTCGAAGGGGTCATCCACGCCCTGCGCACGCAGCGGAACTTGCGCATTCACTTCGCCATCGCAGCCGCCGTGCTTGTCCTTGCCTTCGTCTACGACGTGACACGGCTCGAGCTGATCGCGCTCATGATCGCGATCGCGTTCGTCCTCATCGCCGAGATGGTCAACACGGCCGTCGAAGCGACGATCGATCTCTCGACGCCGTCGTTCGACCCGCTCGCCAAGATCGCCAAGGACCTCGCCGCGGGAGCGGTGCTCATCGCGGCGGTGAACGCAGTCGCCGTCGGGTACCTCGTTCTCGCCGACCGGCTGGCGAGGCCGAGCGCGCGCTTCGTCAACTCGCTCGGCGATGCGCCGATCAGCCTCACGATCATCGCGCTCGTCTTGACGATGATCGTCGTGATCGCGGTGAAGGCCGCGACCGGACGTGGGACGCCACTGCGCGGCGGGTTGCCGTCGGGCCACGCCGCGCTCGCGTTCGGCGGCTGGACGGCGATCACCTTCATCACGATCGAGCACCGGATCGTCGTCTCGTTCGTAGCGCTGATCATGGCCCTGCTGGTCTCCCAGACTCGCATCGAATCGGGAGTGCATTCGACGTTCGAGGTCGTCCTCGGCGCGGTCATCGGTACGCTCGTCACGCTGATCCTTTTCCAGGCCTTCCGGTGACAGACCATGAGCTCTATGAGCAGGCGAAGGCGGCCGCCGCCAGCGCCTACGCGCCGTACTCGAAGTTCTTCGTCGGCGCGGCGGTGCTGCTGCGAGACGGACGCGTCGTCACGGGTGTCAACGTCGAGAACGCGTCCTACCCGCTCGGAATGTGCGCCGAGCGCTGCGCGCTCGCGCGTGCCGTCGCAGAAGGAGCCCGCCCCGGGGACATCGAGGCCTTGGCGGTGACCGCCTCGCCGTGCGGAGGATGCCGGCAGTGGGCGATCGAGTTCGGCGTCGACCGAGTCGCGTTCCCGATGGACAGCGAGCTGGTCCTTCGCCACCCCGACGAGCTTCTCCCGGACTCGTTTCAGCTTTGAAGTCTGGCTTCGTCGTCGTTGTCGGGCGGCCAAACGTCGGCAAGTCGACGCTCGTGAACGCGCTGGCGGGCGGGAAGGTCGCGATCGTCTCGGACAAGCCGCAGACCACCCGGCGGCGCATCTCGGCGGTCGTCAACGGCGACGAGCACCAGCTCGTCCTCGTCGATTTGCCGGGCTTCCAGCGTCCGCGCGACCGCCTCACTGAGCACATGCAGCGGACGGTCGAGTCCTCACTCGAGGAGGTCGACGTCTTCCTGTTCGTCCTCGCAGCCGACGAGCCCATCGGCGCGGGCGACCGCTTCATCGCCGAGCGTATTTACGCGGCGGCCCCTCCCGTCGTGATTGCCCTGAACAAGGTCGACCGCGCAAAGCCAGCGCGGATCGCGGAGCAAATCGAGGTGGCCGCAGCGCTGGGCGACTTCCACTCCCTTCATCCCCTCAGCGCGCTGCACGGGGACGGGCTCGAGCCGCTCAGGCGCGACCTGGTCGAGTTGCTGCCCGAGGGGCCCCGGTATTTCGACGAAGGCGCCTCCACGGACCTGCCGCTCGAAACGCAGCTCGCCGAGCTCGTGCGCGAGCAGGCGCTCGCGCTAACGCGCGAGGAGATTCCGCACGCGATCAGCGTGGAGGTCGACGACGTTGAGGATTCCCGCGTCCACGCGAGCGTGTACGTCGAGACCGAGTCTCAGAAACGCATCCTGGTCGGGAAGGCCGGAGCCATGATCAAGGCGATAGGCTCCCGCGCGCGGCCCGAGATCGAACGGGTCCTCGGCCGCGAGGTCTATCTCGAGCTGGTCGTGAAGGTGCGGCCGCACTGGCGCCGCGACGAGGCCGTGCTCGAGCGGCTGGGAATCTAGGCGCATGGCTCTGGACGCGAACCGATTCGAACAACGGCTGGCGCGCTTCCTGTTCGAGCGGGCCGAGGAGGCCCGTGCAGTGCGCGTCGGCGAGAAGGAGACGAGCGAGCAGGCGGCCATCGTCGCCCGCTATGCCGACCTCTTCACGCGGGAGCAGCTCGAGGCGCTCACGGACTCGGAGGACGAAAGGGTGTACCGGCTCCGAGACGCCTGCCTGGTCGGGATCATCGTCGGCGAGCTGGCTGAGCGAACCGACGAGCTCGAGAACGCAATCCTCGCCGAGCGCGTCGAGTTCCGCGGCGAGGCGCTGCCGCTCCGCTCCGCGCAGGCCACGCTCGCCGTGCTCGACGACTACGGTGAGCGCGAGGAGCTCGGCACCTTGGCCGCGGACGCTTCTGCGCGCTTCAACGACGAGCGCCTCGAGCTTCTGCGCGCCGCGGAAGAGCTGGACGAAGAGCTTTCGGGCGTGTCCGATCCAATTGCTCGCAGCGCCGAGCGCAAGCGCATCGATCTCCGCGAGCTCGCGGCCGCGCTCGTGCGGGCCGCGGGTGCCCAAGACGAGGCGTGGTCAGACCTGCGCGAGCTTTGGCTGGACCGCATCCTCGGCGCCGCGCGCGAGGCGGAGCCGGCTTCCCACCACGTGGCGTACCTCCGGCGCATGACGCCCCTGGCCTCCCTCTACTCGAAGGAGCGGGCCGTCCCTATCTGCCTGGAGACGCTCGCCGACCTCGGCTTGGACCTGGCCGCAGACGATCGCATCCGTCTCGACCTCGACGACCGCCCGCAAAAGAGTCCGCGCGCGTGCGTGATCGCGTCCGATCCGCCGTCCGTCGTGCACCTCATCACGCGGGCGCAGGGCGGCTTGCACGACTACCAGAGCTTCTTGCACGAGGCGGGCCATGCTCTCCACTACGCCGGTTGCGATCCCACGCTTCCGTACACCTTCCGGCGCCTCGCGCGCGACCACGCCCTGACGGAGATCTACTCGTTCCTCGTCGAATCCGTTTCCCGCGAGGCCGACTGGCAGCAGAAGCATTTCGGGCTCGAGGTGGAGGAGGCACGTGAGCGCGCCGACGCCACCCGATTCCTCGACGTCCTCCTCTTCCGTCGGTACCAGGCCAAGCTCGCGTACGAGCTTGAGATCTGGGCCGACTTCGCCCACGCGCCGGACTACGCCCCGACCTATGCCGAGAACCTGCGGGCCGCGACCGGATTCCGCTACCGGCCCGACGGCTATCTCACGGACATGGACGACGGTTTCTACTCGGCCGACTACCTGCGCGCCTGGATTCGGGCCGCGCAGCTCCGGGCGCACCTGCGCGAGACGATCGGGTCCGACTGGTGGGAGCGCCCCGAGACCGGAACGCTCCTTCGCAGCCTGTTCGCCGAGGGGACGAAGCCCTCGAGCGAGGAGATCGCAGTCCGGATCGGCTTCGACCCGCTCGACACGCGGCCGCTGCTCAACGAGACCGTTTTCGCGTCCTGAGGGCGCTCTGGGGCGCTACCTCGTCCGAGGGATGCGCCTTGGCGCGCCGTGCCTATTGTCCGATCTAGCGGCCATGGCGGAAGAAAGCGGCACTTCTCCAGCAACCTTGCGACGCCGGCGGCGTCCGCGGGCAAACGTCACCAACATCAACATGTTTTGGCTGGGCGCTGGCGCCGCGACCGGCGAGCCGGCTCTCGTCGAGCCGGAACCGCGCGCAGAGCCCGACCGGACGCTCGTCTCATCGGAGTGGCTCGAGAAGCGCAGCAAGCGCCTCGACGAGTACGAGCAGGAGCTTCGCCGACACGCGCTCGAGCTGGAGATCCGGGAGGCAGAGCTCGAGCAGCGCGAGGCCGAGTTCGAGGCCGAGGCGTTCATTCGCTCAGAGGCACTCGAGGAGCGCGAGCGGCGCCTGGCCGAGCTCGACCAGAAGCTCGGCAGCCGCGAGACGGAGCTGAGCTCGTACGTCGCCCGGATCCAGAGCGGCTTCCTCCGGGCGGACGCCCTCTAAGGGTCTCCTCCTCCTCAGGGCTACACTTGATCCATGGCGCAGGCGCCTGCTCTTCCGAGCGGCTTCGAGCTTCCTCTAGATACGCATTCGCGTTCATTTACACGGGTCGGCTCCGTCGACCAGGTGGCCGTCGAGGAGCGCGCGGCTTCGCTCGGTCGTCGCTCGATCAAGCGGGAAGCCAAGCTGTTCGCGTTGGATCTCGCGGTCCGCATGATTGACCTGACGACGCTCGAAGGGGCGGACACGCCCGGGAAGATCGCCGCACTCTGCTCGAAGGCGATGCGACCCGATCCCACGGACCTGACCGTTCCTCCGGTCGCCGCGGTCTGCGTCTATCCAAATCTCGTCCCGCACGCCCTCGAGCGCCTCGCCGGCTCGGGCGTGAAGGTTGCCTCGGTCGCCACGGCGTTCCCGTCCGGCCAGTCCCCGCTCGAGATCAAGGTCGAGGAGGCGGCACGCGTCGCCGAGATGGGCGCGCAGGAGATCGACATGGTCATCGACCGCGGCGCTTTCCTCTCGGGCAGCTACGCGAAGGTCTACGACGAGGTGCGGCGCGTGAAGGAGGTGTGCGGCGACGCTCATCTCAAGGTCATCCTCGAGACGGGCGAACTCGGCACGTACGACAACGTCAGGCGCGCGAGCCTGCTCGCGATCGCCGGCGGGGCGGACTTCATCAAGACGTCAACCGGAAAGGTGCAGCCCGCCGCCACGCTCCCCGTCACTCTCGTGATGCTCGAGGCGATTCGCGACGTCTACGAGGAGACCGGGCGCCGGGTGGGAATGAAGCCGGCGGGTGGTATCCGCCACGCGAAACAGGCTGTCCAGTACTTGGTCCTTCTGCACGAGACGCTCGGTGTCGAGTGGCTAACCCCCGACCTCTTCCGTTTCGGCGCCTCCTCGCTCCTGAACGACGTCCTCCTCCAGATCCGCAAGGAGAAGACCGGCCGCTACCAGTCGCCGGACTACTTCACGATCGACTGATGGCGCGGATCTGGACGCACGGGGTCTGGACCGTCAAGCCCGGCCGGGAGAGCGACTTCATCGCCGCTTGGCGGGAGATCGTTCCGCTCGGAACGAGACTCGGCTCGGGCGATCCGAAGCTCTTGCGCGAGCGCGAGCGCCCGAACGTCTTCCGCAGCTTTGGACCGTGGCCGGACGTCGAGGCGATCGGGCGCTTCCGTGCCGAGCTCGAGCCGCACATCGCGGAGATGGACTCGCTCCTGGAGAGCTTCGAGACCTTCACCCTCGACGAGGTCTATCCCGGTGGCTGAGCTCGAACGCCGCCAGGACCGCTCGCCGGTCCCCTCCGCATTCGAGTACGCACCTGCGCCCGAGTCCCGCGACATTGTCCGCCTCGAAGAGCGGTACGGCCTCTTCATCGGCGGCGAGTTCATCGAGCCGCGCTCGGGCGAGTTCCATCCGAGCATCAGCCCGGCGACCGAGGAGCCACTGGCCGAGGTCGCCTACGCCGGCCCCGAGGACGTCGATCTCGCGGTGGGCGCCGCGCGCGACGCTTACGCCAACGGCTGGTCCGACCTCCCGCCTAGCGAGCGCGCCAAGTACCTCTTCCGGATCGCTCGCATTCTCCAAGAGCGTTCGCGCGAGTTTGCGGTCCTCGAGTCGCTCGACGGCGGCAAGCCGATCCGAGAGTCGCGCGATGTCGACCTGCCCCTGTCGGCGGCGCACTTCTTCTACTACGCGGGCTGGGCGGACAAGCTCGAGTACGCTTTCCCCAACAGGGCGCCGCGTCCCCTCGGGGTCGCCGGCCAAGTGATCCCTTGGAACTTCCCGCTGCTGATGCTGTCGTGGAAGATCGCGCCCGCGCTCGCCGCCGGGAACACGGTCGTCCTGAAGCCGGCCGAGACGACCCCGCTCACGGCGCTCCTCTTCTGCGACATCGTGCGCCAGGCGGAACTGCCTGCCGGCGTCGTCAACATCGTCACCGGCGACGGGCGCGCCGGGGCCGAGATCGTCAAGCACCCCGATGTCAAAAAGGTCGCCTTCACCGGCTCGACCGAGGTTGGCAAGGAGATCCAGCGCGCGGTTGCCGGGACGGGCAAGAAGCTGACGCTGGAGCTGGGCGGCAAGGCGGCCAACGTCATCTTCGACGACGCGCCGCTCGACCAGGCCGTCGAGGGGATCATCAACGGCATCTACTTCAACCAGGGCCACGTCTGCTGCGCGGGCTCGCGCCTGCTCGTGCAGGAGTCCATCTACGAACAGGTCGTGTCGAAGCTGAAGCGGCGCATGGGCACGTTGCGGGTAGGCGATCCGCTCGACAAGAACACCGACGTCGGAGCGATCAATTCGCTCCAGCAGCTCGAGAAGATCAAGGAGCTCGTGGCGGCCGGGGAGGAGGAGGGGGCCGAGATCTACCAGCCGCCCTGCCGTCTTCCCGAGAAGGGGTGGTGGTTCGCCCCAACGGTGTTCACCAACGTGGCGCAGAGCTACCGGATCGCGCAGGAGGAGATCTTCGGCCCAGTGCTCTCGGTGCTCACCTTCCGGACGCCGGATGAAGCCGTCGAGAAGGCGAACAACACGCCATACGGCCTGTCCGCGGGCGTCTGGACAGAGAAGGGCTCGCGCATCCTTTGGATGGCGCAGAGCCTGCGGGCGGGCGTCATCTGGGCGAACACATACAACCGCTTCGATCCCGCCTCGCCGTTCGGCGGGTACAAGGAGTCCGGGTTCGGGCGCGAGGGCGGTCTCCACGGCCTCGAGCCCTACCTGGAGTTCGAATGAGGCCGCTCAAAATCTCGGGGCCGCCCCGCGCCTCCACCCACTTCGATCATAAGGTCGCCGTCGTTACGGGTGGCGCGCGGACTGGAACGAAACCGTGAGGCTTCCGGTCCGGAAGACGTACAAGCTCTACATCGGCGGCGCGTTCCCGCGCTCCGAGTCCGGTCGCTCGTATGAGGCCGAGGGCGCGAACGTCGCGCGCGCGTCAAAAAAAGACCTGCGTGACGCCGTGCGGGCTGCGCGGACCGCCCTCCCCGGTTGGGCCGGCATGACCGCGTACAACCGCGGTCAGGTGCTCTATCGCGTCGCCGAGATCATGGAGGGGAGGCGCGTGCAGTTCGCCGAGCTGACGGGCTCCGAGACCGAGGTCGACGAAGCGATCGATTCCTGGGTCTGGTATGCGGGCTGGGCGGACAAGCTCGCTCAGGTGCTGGGCTCGTCGAATCCAGTCGCCGGCCCGTACTTCAACTTCACAGTTCCAGAGCCGACAGGCGTCGTCGGAGTCGTTGCTCCGGAGGAGCCTCCGCTGGCCGGCGTCGTTCGCCGGCTCGCCCCCGCTGTCGTGGGCGGCAACGCGGTCGTCCTGATCGCTTCCGAGCGCCGGCCGCTGGCCGCCGTCACCCTTGCCGAGGTGCTCGCCACCTCGGACGTTCCCAGCGGCGTCGTCAACATCCTCACCGGCCGGAAGGAAGAGCTCTGCCCCGTGCTCGCGGCGCACATGGACGTGAACGCGGTCGACCTGGCAGGCGTCAACGGGGACCGCGCGGAGCTCGAGCGGCTCGCAGCCGACAACGTCAAGCGCGTCGTGCGAAACGGCGAGGGTCGGTCCCCGTGGCACGTCGCCGCGTTCCTCGAGCTCAAAACCGTCTGGCATCCGATCGGCGTCTAGTCGCTTACACTCGTTTCATGGCCCTCCGCACAGTCGAGCTCGCCAAGACCGTTGACCAAACGCTGCTCGATGCGGACGCGACAGAGGCTGACATCGAAGATGTCTGCCGAAAAGCGCGGGCGCTCCATCTGGCCTCGGTCTGCGTCCTCCCGGCGCACGTAGGCGACGCCGCCGAGCACCTGCGCGGCTCCGACGTGAAGGTCTGCGCCGTGGTCGGATTTCCCGCCGGCGCCACCTCCGGGCGCGCCAAGATGGTCGAGGCGGAGCATGCCCTGGGCGACGGCGCGCGCGCCCTCGAGTTCGTCATGAACGTCGGCGCGCTGCGAGCGGGCGACGTCCGGCTCGTACGCGATGAGCTCCTCGTGTTCGTGCGCAGGATGCGCATGAAGAGCGCGAACGGCGGGCGGGGCGTCGTCGTGCTCAAGGCGATCGTGGGGACTGCGTACCTACCCGACAAGCTCAAGCTGCTGGCCTGCAAGATCGTCGAGCGTGCGGAAGCTGATTTCGTGCAGACGTCGGTCGGCCACGACGAGGCGGTCGCGACCATCCACGACGTCGAACTCCTGCGCGAGGCGCTTCCCGAGGCCGTCGGCGTCAAGGCCTGCGGCGGAATCGACACGATCGCCGACATCCACGCGATGGCCAACGCGGGAGCGGCGAGAATCGGCTCGACGGTCGCGGTCGACCTTTTAGGCGTCCCCGCGCTCGTGCGCGCGTCCTGACGATGGGACGCTTCATGCAGGCCATCGCCGAGGGGGACGGGATCTCGATCGTCCCGTTACTCGAGGGCCAGGTCGGAGAGCTCGCGGGCCTCGCAGAGGACGCGGGCGCCGAGGCCGTGGCCGTGTGGTCGTCCGAGGACGTCGAGCTCGCCAAGGCTCACACCGATCTCCCGGTCCTCGTCCGAACGCCGGTGCTGGCCGCGGCGCAGAACCCGGACGTCCTCGACGCCGACGCTTGTGCGCTGTCCGTTCGCTCTCTCAGCGACGAGGGCGCCCTAGAACGCGCATACGCGGCCCTCGGAAGCGACGGAGTCGATTGCGTGGTGGAAGTCCACGACGAGGAGGACCTGGAAGACGCGCTGGAGCGAGTCGATCCCGAGATGATCCTCATCTCGGAACGCGCGCGCGGCGAGGACGCGGAAGAACTCGAGCGCACGCTCGATCTCCTCGTCGACGTGCCCGCTGGAAAGCTCGTGATCTCGGAGGCCCGCGTGGTCGCCCGCGAACAGGTGATCGCCCTCGAGCGTGCAGGCGTCGACGCCATCCTGGTCGGAAGCGAATTCCTCAGCGAATCGCCCGACTTCGCGTCGGCAATCGCCGAGTTGACCGGTCGCTAGCGGACCCTCCTGCCAAGACCTTCTGCGATCATGACCGCGATGCGACGGACTGCGTGCGTCCTCGTCCTGCTCGTCATCATGGTTGCCGCTAGCGCGTGCGACGGCGGCTCGACGTCGAAAGCGCCGACCACGACCAGCGGAAACGTTGCTGCGAGCGCCCCGATCTGCCCGCCCGCGTCGCGTCCGGGGTGGCAGCGCCTCGCCAACCGCATCCACGCCCCCGTGTACTGCCCCAGTTGGATGCCCTCTCCGCTCACCGGGCAGATCGGAGGCCCGTGGAACACGATGAGGTCGATCCGGAAGGACGGGAGCTACCTGATGGGCTTCCTCTGGTACGAGCCGAACGCGGCCGAGACGCACGTCAATTTCCGCGCCTACCCCGACCGGACGACGGTGCCCGGTTGCAACGGGAAGCCGTGCTTCAACGATCCGATCGCTCGGAAGACGATCGGGCCGTTCGAGATTCAGCCGTATACGGTCAACCGGGGCGCCGACACGTGGCACGTGCTGTACGCCTGGCGGGCGAATGGGTCGTTGTACACCGTGAGCCAGCACGTCGTCCCGGACCTCGGCATCACCTACGCGAGAGTGACGGCGAACCTCGACAGAATCGTGCGGGGCCTCGTCCGGATCGATCCGCAGCAGTCCTGACGTGCGGCTGACCAGGAGGCAGTTCGTCGCCGGCGGCGCGGGCGCGCTCGCCGCGGCCGGAATCTACGGCCTAGTCGACCGGTTTACGAGGTCCGACTCCGCTTCGACCCGGATTCTGCCGTCGGAGCAACACGTGCTCGGCAAGCTCGAGGTAGTCGTCGACAACGGCGTCGAGGTCGTCGTGCCGCCGCTCCATCAC
>DASQXE010000189.1:0-11413 GCA_035639875.1 Gaiellaceae bacterium
TCTCATATCTGCTATATAGCTTAATTGAGATATGAGTCAAGTCCCCCGGCGAAGGCGGCGACTGTCAACCGAAGCGATCGAGCGCATCCGCGAGCGCCTCGCGCATGCCGACGACGGCTGGTTCTTCGCCCAGATCGCCGACAAGGTGGCGGAGCGGCGGAAGGAGCTCGGGCTCTCGCAGGCGGAGCTCGCCGAGCTCGTCGCTACGACACAGTCGGCGATCGCCCGGCTCGAAAGCGGAGGGCGGCCCCCGCGTATTGACACTCTCCTGCGAATTGCCGATGCACTGGACTGCGAGCTTCTGGTCGATCTGAAGCCGCGCACGAACACCAAGCGAGGTGAACGATGAGCACGGTCACGCGCAGCCCACGGGCCGCGGTAGACGTCGAGGAGATCCACACGACCAAGAGCGAGAAGCTGCTCGCGGTCGTCCTCGCGGTCTTCCTCCTCATCGCAGCGGTCTGGACGTACCAGAAGCTTGACGACTGGGTCGCGCAGAAGGTCGCTCCCGTGCAGGTTCAGCTCAGCCCTGCCGACCAGGCGGCCATCGCGCGGAGCACAGCTGCGAGCCAGCGGTTTGCAGCGGCGCAGACGCACATCATGCAGGCGCAGTCGAATCTCGAGCTCAAAAGGGAGGCGTACCGAACCGCCCTCGAGGCCGGGCAGCCGGCCAAGGATCTCGAACAGCAATATCAGGCGGCTCAGGCGGATCTCGCCCAGGCCCAGGACGAGGCGAATGCCGCGCAGGCGGAGATGGCGGCCGCGGCGCCGGCCGCCCAAGTTGCCTACCGTCACCAGCAAGAGACGCTGCAGACGAAGACCGATCGCCACGAGCTCGTCGCGTTCCTCCTACGGTTGGGCCTCGTCCTCCTCCTTCTCGGCTTCGGGTATGCGCTCATGGGACGGCTGAGGCGGACGCGCTCGCGCTACTTCCCGGTCGCCCTTGCCGTGGTCGCGTCGGCCGGGGTCCTCGCGCTGATCATGGCCGGCGACTACATCACCGACTACGTCGACCCAGTCGAGCTCGGACCGCTCGTCCTCGCCGTGATCGGCATCGGCCTGACACTGCTCGCCTTCATGGGACTACAGCGCTACCTCGCCAAGCGTGTACCGCTGCGCCGAGTCCGCAAGCGGGAATGCCCGTTCTGCGGCTATCCCGTCGGCACCAACGATCACTGCGAGGGCTGCGGCCGGCAAGTGATCGCGGAGTGCTCGACGTGCGCCCAGCCGCGTCGCGTGGGGACGCTACACTGCGGCGCCTGCGGGCACGCGTGAGATTCGTCCTTCCTGCCATCCTCGTTTTCGCCCTCGTTCCCGCCTGCGGCGGAGGCGGAGACAACCGGCTATCGAAAGAGGACTTCCAGCAACAGGCAAACGCGATCTGCAAGCGCTACGACGCGAAGATCGCCGCCCTTGGCAATCCGACCTCGCCCTCAGACATCCCTGACTTCGTCGCCAAGGGAATCCCGCTGATCCAGCAGGGCCTCGCCGAGCTGCGTGCTCTGCGGCCGCCCGCCGAGCTCCAAGCCGATTACAACCGGATGCTCGACGAGACGGAAAGGGCGATCCCCGCGGCGCGAAAGCTCTCCGACGCGGCCGCGAAGCAGGACGCAGCGGCGGTCCAGGAGGCCCTCCAAGAGGCCAACGCGGCCGATCAGGCCTCCGACCGGATCGCCACCAAGCTGGGGCTGTCGGATTGCGCGGCCGCCTAGCTCTCGTCTCGCTTGTCTTGTCCGCGGCGCTCGCGGCGTGCGGAGGAGGAGGCGGAACGGCCAGCGAAACCGTGACGCCCGCCCAGTTCCGCCAGCAAGCGGACGCGCTCTGTGCGAAGCACGAGCGCCAGCTCGACGCGCTCGGGAACCCGACATCCCTCGACGACCTTCGCGACTACGTCACGAAGGCGGTCCCCATCCTCGAGAAGGGCAACGCCGAGCTGCACAGCCTTCAGCCTCCGTCGGAGCTCAAGGCGGACTGGGACCAGGCGATGAAGCTCCAGGATCAGGGTCTCCAGAAGGTCCGCGATCTACAAACGGCGGCGGAGAAGGGCGATCTAGCGTCCGTGCAAACCATCTCGGCCTCGCTGAACGAGATCTCGAAGCAGAGCGATCGTCTGGCGACGAAACTCGGGCTTCGGGAGTGTGGTACGGCCAGTAGCTCGGACTAGCGGCCGGTGAAGCGTGGCTCACGCTTCTCGAGGAAGGCGGCGACGCCTTCCCGAAAATCGTCGCTCTCGACGGCCACTGACTGGAGCTCCGCCTCGAGTTCGAGCTGCTCGTCCAAAGTGGAGAGGGCAGCGCGGTCGAGCAAGCGCTTGGTCATACCGATCGCGCGCGTCGGCAGCGCAGCAAACTCCGTGGCCAGCTCGGCGGCCCGCGCGGCCAGCCGGCCGTCCTCAACCACCTCGGCGACGAGACCCCACGCGTGGGCATCGCTGGCCGAGAGGCGTCGGCCCGAGCAGAGCCACTCGAACGCGCGTGCGTAGCCCAGTAGGCGGGCGACAAAATAGGTGCCGCCTGTGTCGGGTACGAGCCCGATATTGACAAAGGCGGGAATGAACGTGGCCGAAGAGGCCCCGACGCGGACGTCGCAGGCGCACGCGAGCGAGAGTCCGGCCCCGGCGGCCACGCCGTTCACCGCCGCGACGACCGGCTTCTCCAGCCCGCGCAATGCGGCGACGCTCGGGTTGTACGTCTGACGGAGGCGGTCGCCGACATCCCCGGCGCCCCCCCTGAACTCGTTCAAGTCCTGACCCACGCAGAAGCCACGACCGGCGCCCGTGAGCACGACCGCTCTCACCTCGGGCTCGCGCGCCTCCTCGAGCGCCGTCCCGAAACCCTCGTGCATCGCCCGGTTGAACGCGTTCAGGACGTCTGGACGGTTGAGCGTCACCGTCAGGACCCCATCGTCTCTGCGTGTCTCGACCTCGGCCACTCGGTAGACCTTGCCGCCGCTGCTAGCGTGGAATCGGTGGCGGATCTTACGTTCATCTCGTCCCACGAGGTCGCCGACGAAGAGGCCTTGGACGCTTACTCGCGGGCCGTGATTGCGGTCGCGGAGCGGCTCGCGCCGTCGGTTGCGAACCTGCGCATCTCGCGGCGAGTACGCGGCGGCCGCGTACTGGCCGGCGGCGGGAGCGGCGTGGTCGTCACTCCGGACGGATTCATGCTCACGTCCGCGCACGTCGTGGCGAGCTCGGACGGCCGTCCGCGCGCGTCCTTTGTGGACGGGCGCGAGATCGACGTCGAGGTCGTCGGCACCGACCCGCTCTCAGATCTCGCTGTCCTCCGAGCTGAGAACGACGGCCTCACGGCGGCCGAGCTCGGCGACGCCGAGGGATTGCGCGTCGGGCAGCTCGTCGTCGCGATCGGAAACCCGAACGGGTTTGCCGGCTCAGTCACCGCCGGGGTCGTCTCCGCGCTCGGCCGCTCGCTGCCGGTGCGCTCGCGGGCCGCTGGTCGGATCGTCGAGAACGTCATCCAGACCGACGCCGCTCTCAATCCGGGCAACTCGGGAGGTGCGCTCGCCGACGGACGCGGGCGCGTGGTCGGGATCAACACCGCGGTGGCCGGCGTAGGGCTCGGGCTGGCCGTCCCGATCAACGCCACGACCCGAAAGATCATCGGCGCCCTCATGAGCGAAGGTCGATTCCGACGTTCCTATCTCGGAATCGCCGGCGGCTCGCGGCCGCTGCCTCCTCGCCTCGCGCGCGAGCTCGGGCGCGAGGAATGCGTTGAGATCGTCGAGGTCGTGGAGGGAAGCCCCGCCGCGAAGGCGGGCCTGCGCGCCGAGGATCTGATTGTCGACCTGAACGGCGAGCCGGTCGAAGGCGTCGACGACCTGCAGCGGCTGATGGCGGGCGAGCTGATCGGGCAGAAGGTGACGGTGAAAACCGTGCGCGAAGGCAAGCTGCGCTCGCTCGAGCTCATCCCGGTCGAGCTCGCGGTTTAGCGGCCCTTGAATTCCGCCTTGCGCTTGCCCCCGAAGGCGGCGAGGCCTTCCTTCGCGTCCTCGGTCGAGTGCGCGAGGTGGAAGAGCTTGCGCTCGACGCCCAAGCCTGCCGACAACGTCGTCTCGTAGGCGGCGTTGACAGCCTCCTTCGCGAGGCGCTGGGCGACCGGCCCTTTCGCGGCGATCTCGCCGGCGACGTCCTTGGCGCCTTCGAGCCAGCCATCCGCTCCAAAGACGCGGGCGACGAGGCCGGCGCGTTCAGCCTCCTCGGCGGTCAGGCGCCGGCCGGTCAGGACCACGTCCATCGTCTTTGCCTTGCCGATCGAACGAGCCAGGAGTTGCGTGCCGCCGGCGCCCGGCATGACCCCGAGCCCCGTTTCGGGCTGGCCGAACTGCGCCGTCTCGGAGGCGACGATGAGATCGCACGCCATCGCCAGCTCGCAACCGCCTCCGAGGCAGTAGCCGGACACGGCCGCGATGAGCGGAGTCCGCACCGAGCGAATGGCGTCCCAGAGATCGAGACGGGCGCCGAAGTAGAGCTCGATCGTCGGGGTGTCACGGAGCTCGTCGATGTCGGCTCCCGCCGCGAACGCGCGCTCGTCGCCGGTGAGGACGATGCACCGGATCGATTCGTCGGCGTCGAGGTTCTCGAGCGCTCCGACGAGCTCGCGCATCAGCTCGCTGGACAAGGCGTTCATGCGCTCGGGACGGTTGAGCCGGACGACGGCGATCGGCTCCTCCCGCTCGATGAGGACGGTCACTTGGCCGGCAGGCGGACGGAGATCCGCCACGACGGTTTCCAGCGCCCGTCGTTGTTCGTGAATACGTCTGTCACGGCGTACTCCCCCGTGAGGTCGCGCCCCTGCATCGTCGCGGACCAGCGGAGCCGGGCCTTGACGACGGCTACGTCTCCATAGCGGCGCGCCTCCTCCACTTCGGCCTCGAGGACGTCGGTCTCGGTGTGAGGAAGCGACGCTATCCAGTCGGCCTTCGGCATGTGCCCGGACACACCGCCTGTGCTCGTCAGGAGGAAGTCGTCCGCAAGGAAGCGCTCCGCAGCCTCCGCGTCGCGCCGCTCGACGATTCCCGCCCACTCGTCCTCGAGGCTCGCGAATTCGTTACTCATCATTCTGCTTCCGGACCAGAAACTTCTCGATTGCCGCGCGCGGCTCGTCCGTCGCCATCGAGAGCGCCAGCCAGTCCCGGGCATGGTTGATCGTCTGGGCCCACGCGAACTCGCGCCAGAAGTTCAGGTGCTGACGCGCGTAGCGCATCGTCTGCGGCAGCTTGCGCGCGAGGCTCTCGACGAACCGGTCGACCTCACCGTCGAGCTCGGCGGCCGGCACCGCCCGATTGACGAGGCCCCACTCCTCGGCCTTGCGGGCCGGAATCTCGTCGCAGAGGAGGACGATCTCGCGCGCGCGGCGCTCCCCGACCATGATCGGCAGCCACTGCGTCGCTCCCCCGGCTGGGACGGAGCCGTGCTCCGGTCCGACGTGCCGAATGAACGCGTCCTCGACCATAACCGCGAGGTCGCACGCCATTTGCAGCTCGTTCCCGCCGCCGACACAGATCCCGTTGATGCGCGCCACCGTCGGCTTGCCGATCTCGCGCAGGCGGTCATGGGCGTCTTTGAACGCCCCGAACCACTTCCAGTACTCGCTCGGATTGCCGAGGTATTCCTCGCTCCACGACTTGAGGTCGGCGCCCACACAGAACGCGCGACCGGCGCCGGTGAGCACGACGACCCGGATCGAATCGTCCCAGGACGCGTCCTCGCACGCTCGCGCGATTTCCCGCAGCATGCGGAAGTCGAACGCGTTCAGGATCTCCGGGCGGTTGAGCGTGATCGTCGCCCGCGGCGGCGCCTTCTCGTAGACGATGCGTTCGAAGCCGAGCTCGGCGGGATCGACCGGCGCGGGCCGCTCGGGCTCCGTCATTCGACCTCTACGAAGTGAACGTGGAAGGGGACGCCCATCTCGGCCGCTTGCCGACCCGTCGCGGCGAACTCCTCCGTACGCGAGGCGGCTTTGAACGTCTCCATGTCCGGGAAGTCCCACTCTCCGTAGTAGGCGTACCGCTGGCCCGTCGGCGAACCGAACACCTTCCCATGACGAAACGTCCCGCCCTCGACGCGCCGACAGAGCTCGGCGTGCTCTTCGTACGCCGCCGCGTCCGGTTCCTGTTCGTAGAACACAATGACCTTGATCATCGCCGCCGAAGGATTCCCGATTCCTGCGTCAGGCGCGAGGCGACGTACACCGGGATGGCCGACAGGATCACGAGCCCGACCGCCACGACGTTGACGATCGGGAGCTGATTCGGCCGCGACAGGTTGGTCAGGATCCAGAGCGGGACGGTCTTGATCGGACCAGCGGTGAACGTCGTCACGATCACCTCGTCGAACGAGAGCGCGAACGCGAGGAGGCCCCCGGCGAGCAGGGCCGTGCGCGTAAGGGGGAGCGTCACGTAGCGAAACGTCTGCCAAGTGTCGGCGCCGAGATCCATCGACGCCTCCTCGATGAAGCGCGCGGAGCGGCGCAGGCGCGCGAGCACGTTGTTGTACATGACGACGATGCAGAACGTCGCGTGGCCGACCATGATCGTGAAGATCCCGAATCCGACTCCGAGCGGCTCGAACACGGTCCGGAAGGTGGCGTTCAGAGCCATCCCCGTGACGATTCCGGGTAACGCAATCGGGAGGATGACCAGAAACGAGACGGTCTCCCGGCCGAAGAACCGGTAGCGCTGGACGGCGAGCGAGGCGAGCGTTCCGAGGACAAGCGCGATCGCGGTCGCGCCGAGGGCCACCTCCACCGAATGCACGATCGCGTCGCGCACGCCTGGGTTGTGGAACGCCTTCTCCCACCAGCGAAGCGTGAGACCGCTGATCGGCCACCGTTGCGTCCGGGTCTGGTTGAACGCGTAGAGGGCGATGACGCCAAGCGGGACGTAGATGAACGCGAGCGTGACGAGCGTCGCGACGCGGAGGCCGATCCGGGTGGCTCGCGTCTCCATCAGAGCGACTCGAAGGCGCCGAGGCGCTTCGCCACGAGCAGGTAGACGATCATGATCAGGACCGGCACCGTCGCGAACGCGGATGCGAGCGGGAGGTTGTTGGCCACGCCGACGTTCGCGTACACGACGTTGCCGATGAACTGGACGCTCGAGACGAGGTTCGGCGTGATGAAGTCGCCGAGCGTCAGCGAGAACGTGAAGATCGAGCCGGCGACGACTGCCGGCAGGGCGAGCGGGAGGATGACGCTCCGGAACGTGCGACCGGCACGAGCGCCGAGATCGCCGGAGGCCTCGAGCAGCGAGTCCGGTATGCGCTCGAGACCGGCGTAGAGCGGCAAGATCATGTACGGAAGCCAGAGGTAGCTGAAGACGAGCCACATCGCGACCTCGCCGAACCCGGGCCCGTGGAGGCCGATGGGCCCGAGCGCCCAGTTCAAGGCGCCGTCCTCCTGGAGGATCACCCGCCAGGCGTAGACCTTGACGAGGTAGCTCGACCAGAGCGGCATGAGGATGGCGACCACGAGGAGTCCCTTGAGGCGTGGGCTCGCGATACGCGCCATGTAGTACGCGATCGGGAAGGCGAGAACGGCGTCGGTGAGCGTCACCGCCGCGGCGATCTTCACCGTGCGGATCGTGATCGAGCGGTAGACGTCGTTCTCGACGAGCGTCTTGAAGTTCTGCAAGCCGGGGTCGCGAACCACGTCGGCGGTGAAGGGATCCAGGCGCCAGAAGGCGGCCGCGAAGAGAACGCCGAGCGAGCCGAGGTACGCGATCAGGAGCCAGCCCACCGGAGCGGCCAGGAGAAGCGATACCTGTGCTCGCGGGTGCCGGTAAAGGAAGGCTGCGGCCCGCCGCCCCAGCGAACGCCGGGGCGGCGGGCTCTCGTACGCGATCAAGGTCAGGGCCGAGCTATCCCTTTATTTCCGTCCACGCATTCGTCCACTCCGAGTAGTCCTTGCAGACGTCGCCGCGGTCGTCGAGGCAATCCTTCTGCGGCGTCGTCCAGTACCAGACCTTGTCGAAGTAGGCCTCGTCGTTGGCGTGGTAGATCTTGCACGTGTTCGGATCGGCAGTTTCGGCGCACGCCTTTGAGTTCGCGGGCGCCTCGCCGAACCACTCCGCCACCTCCGCGTTCACCTTCGGCGAGACGATCCAGTCCATCCACCGGTACATGCAGTTCGGGTGCTTCGCCTTGGACGAGATCATCCACGTGTCCGACCAGCCGGTCGCCCCCTCCTTCGGGAGGATCGCCTTGACGGGAACCTTGTCCGCCTCGAGCAGGTTCGTGATCACTTGCCACGTGGTGCCGAGCACGCTGTCCCCGCCGGCGAAGGCCGCTTGCTCCTTCGTGTAGTCGGACCAGTACTCGCCGATGATCGTGCGCTGCTTCTTCAGCAGGTCGACCGCGGCCGTGAACTGGTCGTCGTCGAGCTCATACGGGTTCGTGATGCCGAGATCGGGCTGCGTCTTCATCAGGTACAGCGCCGCGTCGGCAATGTAGATCGGGCTGTCGTACGCGGTGACCTTGCCCTTGTACGGCGAGTTCTCGTCGAAGACCGCGCCCCAGCTATCCGGCTCGGGCTTCACGACGTCCGTCCGCCACATGAGGATGTTGGCGCCCCGTCCATGCGGAATCCCGTAGTGGACGCCGTTGACCGTGTTGTGGGGCCGGTCCTTGAGCGCGGGGAAGATGTCCTTGTAGTTGGGGACGAGCTTGACGTTGACCGGCGCAACGTCTCCGGCCGCAATCAGGCGAAGGGTGGCGTCGCCAGAAGCGGACACTCCGTCGAAGTTGCCCGTCTTCATGAGCGTCACCATCTCGTCGGACGTGTTGCCGATCGTGACGTTGACCTTGCAGCCGGTTTTCTTCTCGAACGGCGTCACCCAGTCGACGCTGGGATCCGTCGAGCCGTCCTCCGCGTAGCCGGCCCAGGCGATGATGTTGAGCTGTCCCTCTCCGGGGCCGAGGGACTGGGGCGCTTGGGGGCCACCGCCGCCGGTTCCCGTGCCGCCTCCTCCTCCACCGCCTCCACAGCCGGCCGCCGTCAGGGCGAGTGCGGCAACGAACAGGGCTAGCGCCCCGGCCGCCACGTACCGCTTCCGTGTCATTCCTCTGCCTCCGTCTCCCCCCTCTGCTCGATCGCGTATGCCTGCTCTGGGCGCCATTCCAGGCGGACTTGCTTCCCCCGCGCTTCGAGGACGTCCTGCGAGGACGTCTCGAGGTTCTGTCGCACGACCATCAGCTCCCCGCCGGCATCCAGGTCGACCACGTAGCGGGTGACCATGCCGACGTAGACCACGTCTTTGACGCGGCCGCTCTCGACGTGCGCGCCCGTCTCGGGCGAATCGCTGTCCATGAGGATGCGGATCTTCTCCGGCCGCACGGTGAAGCGCCGACCCTCCCGCTCGAGGACGTTCGAGACGCCCACGAACCCGGCCACGAACTCGGTGGCCGGGCGCTCGTAGACCTCCGCGGGCGCAGCCACCTGCTCGATTCGCCCCTCCTTGAAGACGGCGAGGCGGTCGCTCATCGTCAAAGCCTCCTGCTGGTCGTGCGTCACGTACACGAACGTGATGCCGACCTCCTGCTGGATGCGTTTCAGTTCGACCTGCATCTCCTCGCGCAGCTTCAGGTCGAGAGCCCCCAGGGGCTCGTCCAAGAGCAGCACCTGCGGACGGTTGACGATCGCGCGCGCGAGGGCGACGCGCTGCCGCTGGCCGCCCGAGAGCTGGCTCGGCTTGCGCTTCCCGAAACCGGGGAGGCGGACCATGGCGAGCGCCTCGTCGGCCCGCTGACGGCGCTCGTTCCGCCCGACGCCTTTGACCTTGAGCCCGTACTCGACGTTCTCGCCGATGGTCATGTGCGGGAAGAGCGCGTAATCCTGAAAGACGGTGTTGACGTCCCGCTCGAACGGGGCACGCGCCGTCACGTCCGTTCCCCGGAGGTAGACGCGCCCGGAGTCGGGCCGCTCAAACCCGGCGATGATCCTGAGCATCGTTGTCTTGCCCGAGCCGGATGGGCCGAGGAGCGAGAAGAACTCGCCGCGCTCGATCTCGAGGTCGACCCCGTCGACGGCGACGACCTCGCCGAACGACTTGCGCACGGACTCGAGACGGACGTCGGGCACCCGCCCGGCGTCCGTGAGCTCGACGTCCTTAGGCCGCTCTTTTGCTTGCGTCGCCAAGGGCTTCTTCGAGGATCTCCAGCCCGCGATCGAGATCGTCGTCACTTATGACGAGCGGGACGAGAATTCGGACGACGTTGCCGTAGATCCCACACGAGAGGAGGACAAGCCCGCGCTCGCGGGCGGCGGCCGTCGTCGCGGTAGTCAACTCCGCTGCGGGCGGCTTCGTCTCGGAGTCGTCGACGAGCTCGAGCGCGAGCATCGGCCCTAGCCCGCGGACCTCGCCGACGGCGGGAACTCGCGTTGCGATCTCCTCGAGCCCCGCGCGCAACCGCTCGCCGATGTGCTCGGCGCGGCGGCGGAACTCCTCGGTCGAGACCTCGTCGAGGACGGCGAGAGCGGCCGCGCACGCGACCGGGTTTCCCCCGAAAGTGCCGCCGAGCCCGCCTGAGGGGACGGCGTCCATGAGCACGGCGGGCCCCGTCACGGCAGCCAGCGGAAGTCCTCCTCCGAGAGACTTGCCCGACACGACGAGATCGGGCTCGACGCCGTAGTGCTCAATCGCCCAGATCGGTCCCGTTCTCCCGATCCCGGCCTGCACCTCGTCGTCCACGTACAGGATCCCGTGGCGTTCGCAGAGCTCCTTCAAGCGAGGCGGAAAGTCCGGCGGCATGGGGATGAAGCCACCTTCGCCCTGGACCGGCTCGAGCACCACACAGGCAACGGCGGCCGGGTCGACGTCACCCTTGAACAGCGCCTCGAGGCCGTGGATGGCGTCGTCGGTCGAGATCCCGCGGTACGGATACGGAGCCTGTGCGCGGTAGACCTCGGGTGCGAAGGGACCAAAGCCGCGCTTGTACGGGACGACCTTGCTCGTCATGGTCATGGCGAGGAGCGTGCGCCCATGAAAGGCGCGGTCGAAGACAACCACCGCGGGCCGTCCCGTCGCGACGCGGGCGATCTTGACAGCGTTCTCGACCGCCTCGGCCCCCGAGTTGACGAGGAGGCTCTTCTGCTCGTCGCCCGGGCAGGGAGAAAGCTCGGCCAGGCGACGGCAGACGTCCACGTACGGCTCGTACATCCCGACCATGAAGCACTGGTGCAGGTAGCGGTCGACCTGCTCGTGGATCGCCGCGATGGCGGCAGGGAGGCCGTGACCCGCGTTCTGGCACCCGAGACCGCCTGCAAAATCGATGTACTCGCGCCCGTCGAGGTCCCAGAGATGGGCACCCTCGGCGCGCGAGACGACGAGCGGCGGCGTCGCGACGCCGGCGGCCACATAGCGCTCCCGGTCGGCTAGAACGCGATCGGTAGCGCTTCGC
>DASQXE010000190.1:0-7979 GCA_035639875.1 Gaiellaceae bacterium
TCGGGTCCCTCGGCCAATCTCCGCAGCTCGGCCAGCTCGAGCAGGTCGGGGCGGTAGACGCGCACGCGGTTCTTGCCGTGCTCCTTGGCCAGGTAGAGGGCCGAGTCGGCCACGCGCACGAGCTCGGCGCGCTCGACGCCGACGGCGGGATATTCGGCGATTCCGGCCGAGAGGCTCAGGACGACTTCGCCCGCATCGATTTCGGAAGCACGGCTCAGGACTCCGTTCGCGATCCGGACGGCGCGCTCCTCACGACAGCCTGCGAGGAGAAGCGCGAACTCGTCCCCGCCGAGCCGGAAGGCCTCGCCGTCTTGCCTCAGTCGTCCCGCGATCGCAATGAGAACCTTGTCGCCGAAGGGATGGCCGTGCGCGTCGTTGATCTCCTTGAAGTCGTCGATGTCGAAGAGCACTAAGCAAACGTGCTTCCCGGTGGATTCGGTGGCGACCAGCGCCTGCGCGAGCTCCTCGTGGAAGGCGCGGTGGTTGCCGAGACCGGTGAGAGGGTCGGTGAGCGCGAGGCGCATCGCCCGTAGCTCGCGGTGGACGGAGCGCTGGTAGAGCGCGATCGCGACGACGGGTCCCACGAGGGCGGCCGACAGGTAGGGGCTTCGCTGCCACAGGACGGCGAGCAAAAGGCTCAGCGAGGCCATGATCGAGAACGGGATCAAGGTGGACGACACCGCGCCGCGCAAGAGGGACGGGAACGGCTCGCGCGCGGAGCGCGATACCGCTGCGGCCACCAGCAGGACATCGACGACGTAGAAACCGAGCGCGGCGAGAACGACTTGTGGGAACAACCACCCGAACGCGTGGCTGTCGCCGATCAGGAGGTATGCCGATGTAGCCATCCCCGCCAGGGCATAAACGGCGGCGTTGTACGCGACGCGACTGAGGGGCCTGCTGCGGCCGACTTCGACGACGCTCATGGCCAGGAAAGCGATCAGCGTTGCCGTCTCCCAGCCATACAAGACCGCGCTGCCGACGATGAAGATCGTCGCGAGTGAGGTGCCCCCGACTGGAACTCGTTCCAGCGGCACCGGGATAGCCTCTGCGAGGGTGGTCACCGCGAGGAGCGCCCAGACACCGGCAAGTGTCGACAACGTGGGGGAGGAGTCCGTGAACGCGACTGCGGCGACCACGACTGCGCCCGCGCCAAGGCAGACGACCGGAACGATGACCGGAAGAAGGCGTGACGCTTCCCGGTTCAGCCGCCCGGGCGGCTGCCCCTGCGACTCCTTGACCTTCGGGCCGACGAGCCTCGCTCGCCGCCGACCCATCGCGCGCCCCCTTCCACATCCGACCCCGGGGCCGCAGCCGGGATTGTCCCGTTTACGCCAGGCTTAGTCAGTGTTGCACATGCTGGCAACCCAGCGGCATCCCTTGATCGAGGGATGCGGGCGGGGCCAGCCCGCGGCTACGAGAACGCGTAGAGCTGCGGCTCCGAGTCGCAGGGATTGCCGCGGCCGTACATGATCGTGCGCGCGGTCACGTCGGCCACGCACCAGAACGCGGTCTGGGACTCTCCCTCCCCTTGCGCGTGCCGACAGAGCGAATCGGGCGCGTTTTCGTGGTCGGAGAGGATCTCGCGCAGACGGGTCTTCGTCATCGGCTCGCCGGTGACCGCCGACGCGAGCTCTCCAGCCCGATGCAGCCGTGTTGCGGACCCATCCAGCGTCTCACTCGCCTCGTAGTCGAGCATCTCGGGGTGGACGTAGTGGTTCGTGTGCACGAGCGTCCCGTCCTCGGAGGGCGTGAGCGTCTCCGCCGTCGTGGCTGAGCCCTCGAGCGACGCCACGTAGTCCCCCTGCGCGACGACCCAGTTGTACGAGGACGCGCGCGCCGGGTGGAGGATCGCCTTGACCGCCTCGGCGAGCGTGCGCCGCGTCAGCGCATCGCGAACCTGAAGGAGACGCGGGATGCCGACTCCCTCGTCCTTCGGCGCGACCTCGTTTCCCGTCACCGAGAGACCCGCATCGTTCCACCCGACGCTGATCCAGGGCCCGACACCGAGCGTGAAGATGGTCGGCTCGTCCCCGACGCGCCATTCGATCGCCACCACGTCGTCCGCCTCGCCCGCGGTGAGGTCGTTGTTGTGCGCCACGAGGACGTGTCCGTCCGCGGTCAAGAGGGGGGCGGCCGCGATATCCGTGCAGCGAGTCGGCGCCGCCTCGCGGGTGCCGGCGGCGTTCAGCTCCTCCACCGCATCGGCGAACAGGAGGAGCGGATCGATGTCGGCAGCCGTCGCCGCGGCGTCGAGTTCCTCGAGGATCCATGGGAGGTACTTCGCGGAGGGAGCGCGGTAGCGCAACACGAGCTCGATGTCGAGCTCGATTCGCTCGGCGCGCTTGCGGAGCGCGTCGGCGGTCGCCTCGCCGATGATCGCGCCGGCCTCGGCGTGCGTTCCGGCGGCGCGAATGAGCGGGATCACGACAGCGTCTCCTGTGGCTCTCGCCGCGTCGGCAGCGGCTTTTCGAGCAGTTCACGCACGAACTCGATGCACTCTGCCACAGCTGCGTCCAACAGGGCGGCGCCTTTCTCGGCCGTCGCCTTGGTGGGCTCGCCTTGGACTCCCGTGCGTGAGAAGGACGACCACCACGGCATCATTTTCAGGGGACCGTCCGACCAGTCCATCCAGGAGTGGCGACCGGCGGGGTAACCGCGCTCGTCGACGGCCTTGTCCATGTCGACCGCGTCAGGCTCGATGGCCAGGTACATGGAAGTCTCGAGCTCGCAGGCGTGCGCCATGCCGCCGAGCTCCGAGTCCCGCAGCTCTGCGATCAAACGCGCCGATTCTGAGCCTGACGTGTGGAAAGCCGCCGCGGCGAGAATGTCGTCATGTTCGAGACCGATGAGCCGCGCGGCCATCTCGACGAGATTCTGGTTCGATCCATGTCCGTTCAGGAAGAGCATCCGCCGAAAGCCGTGGTGGGCCAGGGACCGACCGATATCGACGAGATAGCGCGTGAACGTGTCCCATCCAATCGTGATCGGCCCCGGAAAGTCCATGTGGTGCGGCGAATAACCATGCGGAACGGGCGGCAAGAGCAGGATCTCATCCGGCGCCTGCTCCGCGGCGCGGCGGCAAATTTCGGCCGTGATGCGCAAATCGGTGTCGATCGGCAGGTGTGGCCCGTGATCCTCGAGCGTCGCAACGGGGATGAGGCACACCAAATCCTCCCCGGCGGCGTCGCGAACCTCCGGCCAGGTGAGCCGCTCGTAGAGGCGCGGGGTAGTGCGCATTTGGCTCCGATCCTACTTCCGGCCTAACCCAAGGGTTGCCGGAACGTCGTACCTCTTGGATACTCCCGTCCCATCCGCCTTGGGGGCGGTCGATACACGAAAGGAGAACACGTGAGGGGAACGTCGCTCAAGTTTGTCCTCCTGCTCGTCGCGCTCTTCGCCCTCGCCGCGGCGGGTTGTGGAGGCGGTGGGGGCGGAGCAACAGGTACGTCGGCCAGCACCGGAGGGGGTGGTCAGGGCGGCACGCTCGTCTTTGCGTCGGCGGCCGATCCCGTCGCACTCGACGGCATCCTCGTCTCCGACGGTGAGTCTTCGCGCGTCATCGAGCAGATCTTCGAGACGCTCATCGACCTGAAGCCCGGCACGACCGATCTCGAGCCCGGCCTCGCCGAGAGCTGGGAAGCCAACGCCGACGGCACGCAATACACGTTCCATCTGCGCCAGGGCGTGAAGTTCCAAGACGGGACGGATTTCAACGCCGACGCCGTCTGCTTCAACTTCAACCGTTGGTACAACTTCAAGGGCTCGTTCCAGAACCCTAGTGCGACCTACTACTGGCAGGTCATCTTCGGCGGGTTCAAGACCTACGATCCCAACAGCGGCGCTCCCAAGGGCAGCCTCTACAAGAGCTGCGAGGCCACGGATGCCAACACGGCCGTCATCACGCTGACGAAGCCGTCTTCCTCGTTCCTCGCGGGGCTGACTTTGACGCCGTTCTCGATCGGGAGTCCAACGGCGCTGCAGAAGTACGACGCCGACAAGGGGAACGTCGATGCCGACGGCATCTTCCATCCGACCGGCACGTACTCGACGCAGCATCCGACGGGCACGGGTCCGTTCCAGTTCGATTCATGGACGCGCGGGGACAAGCTCGTGCTCAAGCGGTTTGACGGTTACTGGGGCAAGAACTCCGACAGCCCGACCGGGTTCAACGGCAAGGGTGCCCAGCTCGACCAGCTCATCTTCAAGCCGATCGCCGATAACGCGGCGCGTCTGCAGGCGCTACAGACCGGCGAGGTGAACGGTTACGACCTGGTCGAGCCGCAGGATATTCCGACGATCCAGGGGGACTCGAGCCTGCAGATCCTCGATCGTCCGCCGTTCAACGTCGCCTATGTCGGCTTCGACATGTCGAAGCCGCCGACGGACGACCCGAAGGTGCGTCAGGCCATCGCCTACGGCCTCGACCGCCAGGGCGTCGTCGACTCGTTCTACGCCGGACGCGCCGAGGTGGCGAAGGAGTTCATGCCGCCGACGCTCTTCGGCTACGCGGACGACGTCACGACCTACACCTACGATCCCAACAAGGCGAAGCAGATCCTGCAGCAGGCCGGTTACACGCTGCCTGTGAAGATCGACTTCTGGTACCCGAGCGACGTCTCGCGGCCGTACATGCCCGACCCGAAGCGGAACTTCGAGGCGTTCGCTGCAAGCCTCGAGAAGTCCGGTTTCAAGGTGGTCGCTCACAGCGCTCCGTGGAGCCCCGACTACCTCGGCCGCTCCGACGCCGGGAACCTCGGAAACGCCTACCTGCTCGGGTGGACGGGCGACTTCGGCGACCCGGACGACTTTATCGGCGTCTTCTTCCAGACCCCGCAGAAGCAGTGGGGAACGACCAAGAACCACGAGCTGGACGGCGTCATGAAGATCCTCGACCAGGCGGAGCAGGAGACCGACAAGGCGAAGCGGACCCAGCTCTACGAGGAGGCGAACCGGCAGATCATGGATGTCCTGCCCGGCGTCCCTTACGCGCACAGCAAGCCGGCGCTCGCGTTCACGAAGAACGTGTCCGGCTACGTGCCGAGCCCGGTCGACCTGCAGTCCTTCGCGACCGTCTCGATCAAGAAGTAGGCAAGGAGTGAGCTAGCAGCCGGCGGACGGCGAGCAGATGCTGAGATTCGTCGTCCGTCGGCTGCTTCTCCTCGTTCCCATCCTCCTCGGGCTTTCGATCCTCGTCTTCTTCTGGATCAGAGCCCTCCCCGGTGGGCCGGCGTCGGCGCTCCTCGGCGAGCGCGCGACGCCGCAGGCGGTGGCGGCGATCCGCCACCAGTATGGGCTCGACAAGCCGATACCAGTTCAGTATTGGAAGTACCTCAAGCAAGTTGGAACGTTCAAGTTCGGGAACAGCTCGACGTCCCGTCAGGCCGTCTCCACCGAGTTCAAGCAGCGCTTTCCGGCCACAGTCGAGCTCTCGATCGCGGCAGGACTCTTCGCCCTCGTTTTCGGAATACCGCTCGGCTTTATCGCCGCCAAGCGCTACCAGGGGCCGATAGACCACGTGAGCCTGGTCGTCTCGCTTGTGGGGATATCCACGCCCATCTTCTTCCTCGCGCTGATCCTGAAATACATCTTCGCCGTGAAGCTCGGCTGGCTCCCCAGCGTCGGGCGGATATCGCCGCTCATAGACATCCCGCACCCGACGAACTTCTACCTGCTCGACTCGCTCCTGGACGGGAACATGAGCGCGTTCGTGGACGTCGGCAAGCATCTCGTCCTGCCGGCGATCGCCCTCGGCTCGATCCCGCTCGCGATCATCGCGCGGATCACACGCGCGGCCGTCCTCGACGTTCAGAACGAGGACTACGTGCGCACGGCGCGCGCGAAGGGGCTGCCGCCCATCACCGTCGATTACCGCCACGTGCTCCGGAACGCGATGCTGCCGATCTCGACGATCATCGGCCTCCAAGTCGGGCTGCTCCTCTCCGGCGCCGTGCTCACGGAAACGGTCTTTGCCTTCCCGGGCATCGGGTCCTGGCTCGTGGACGCGATCAAGGCGCGCAACTACCCGGTCATCCAGGGCGGCGTCATGTTCGTCGCCATCATCGTCGTCTTCGTGAACCTGATCGTCGACCTCTCCTACGGGCTCCTCAACCCGAAGATCAGACTCTCATGAGCGTCGTCGAGCTCGAAGCCCGTGACGTCGCCATCGAGACCCCGTCGATGGGGCTTTGGAGCGACGCGTGGTTTCGGCTCCGCCGGAATCCGGCCGCGATCGTCGGCTTCTGCGTCATCGTCGTCCTCGTTATCGTCGCGATCTTCGCCCCGCTTCTGGCGCCGTTCGGCCCACGCGACCAGAACCTTTCGCTCCTGCGTCAGGGTTGCTGTCCGGGGCTGTCACATGACCACCTGTTCGGCGTCGACGAGCTCGGCCGCGACGAGCTCTCGCGGATCATCTTCGGAGCCCGCTTCTCGCTTCTGATCGGCGTCGTCTCGGTCTCCGTCGGGTTCTTCTTCGGGAGCATTCTCGGCGCCATCTCCGGCTTCTTCGGCGGCTGGATCGACACGGCGATCATGCGCCTCGTCGACATCTGGCTCACCATCCCAGGTTTTCTAATGGCAATCGGGATCGTGGCTGTCCTCGGCCCCGGCCTGACCCAGATCATGATCGCGATCGGCGTCATCAACGTCCCGCTCTTCGCGCGCCTCTTGCGCGGTTCCGTGCTCGCTCAGCGGGAGAACGACTTCGTCCTGGCCGCGCGCTCCGTCGGCGTGCCGAAACGCTCGATCCTCGCGGCGCACATCCTCCCGAACGCGATCTCACCTGTGATCGTGCAGGGGACGCTCGCGCTTGCCACCGCGATCATCGACGCCGCCGGCCTCGGCTTCCTCGGCCTCGGCCCGCAGGATCCTTCGACTCCGGAGTGGGGAACGATGTTGACCAACACCGTGCGATTCCTCCAGACTGCCCCGCATCTGGCCATCATTCCGGGGCTCGCGATCGTGATCACCGCCATCAGCATCAACCTCATCGGCGACGGCCTTCGGGAAGCCCTGGACCCGAAACTCCGGGGCCGTGGCTAGACCCGACCCCCTTCTCTCAGTCGAAGACCTGCGCGTCCAGTTCTGGACCCGGCGGGGCACCGTCTACGCGGTCAACGGGATCTCGTTCGACATCGCGCCGGGCGAGACGCTCGGCATCGTCGGGGAGTCCGGCTGCGGCAAGAGCGTCACGTCGCTCGCGCTGCTCGGGATCCTTCCCCGTGCCGGCCGCGTCACGAGCGGGACGGCGATGTTCGGCGAGCGCGACCTGCTGAAGCTCTCGGACGACAAGCTGCGCCGCATCCGCGGCCGCGAGATCGCGATGATCTTCCAGGACCCGATGACGAGCCTGAATCCGGTGCTCACCGTCGGACGCCAGATCCGCGAGGCGCTCGAGACCCATTTCGACATGGACAAGCGGGCAGCCGAGCGCCGCGCCGCTGAGCTCCTCGACCAAGTCGGGATCCCGAGCGCGAAACAGCGGATCAAGGACTACCCGCACCAGTTCTCTGGCGGGATGCGTCAGCGAGCGATGATCGCGATGGCGCTCGCGTGCGAGCCCAAGCTACTGATCGCGGACGAGCCGACGACGGCGCTCGACGTGACGATTCAGGCGCAGATCCTCAACGTCCTGCGCAAGCTCGTCGCAGAGCGCGGCACCGCGCTCATCCTCATCACCCACGACCTCGGCGTCGTCGCCGGCATGTGCGAGCGCGTGAACGTGATGTACGCCGGGATGTTCATGGAGACGGGCAACGCCGAGCAGCTCTTCGCGCGGCCGCGACACCCGTACACGCTCGGCCTGTTGCAGTCGATCCCGCGCCTCGACGCAACGCGGAAAGAGCGCCTGCACCCGATCCACGGTGCCCCGCGGGACATGCTCCGGCCGCCGAGCGCCTGCCCGTTCCAGCCTCGCTGCCGCTTCGAGGTCGAGCAGTCGAGCCTAGAAGTGCCGCCGCTCAAGGAGATCGAGCCGGGCC
>DASQXE010000191.1:0-5346 GCA_035639875.1 Gaiellaceae bacterium
AGCGTAGCCGTCCTCGCTTTGGATCACGCGGGGCGAGGCATACTCGAGAGAGCCCAACGGTTACACGGACGTGAACATCGTCACCATTGGCAGAGGAAGCGTCGCGGGCGGGCTCGCGCGCCTGTGGGAACGGGCAGGTCACAACGTGACTGCGCTCGGCCGCGAGGGCGGCGATGCCTCGAACGCCGACGTCGTCTTCGTCGCCGTACCTTCCGGCGCGATCTCGGATGCGCTCGGGAGGGTCACGGGCCTCGACGGCAAGGTCGCGATCGACGCCGCCAATGCCTTTGCAGGGCGAAACGAGCAGTACCAGTCTTTCGCCCACGAGGTGAAGGCCCACACGAATGCCCCGGTCGCGAAGGCGTTCAACGCGAACTTCACGACGCTGTACGACCGGATCGGCGAACAGCGTGTGCGCCCGAGCTGCCTGTACGCGCCCGACGACGAAGCGCGCGACGTCACGGAGCAGCTAATCCGTGACGCCGGATACGAGCCTGTGAGCGTGGGAGGGATCGAGAACGCGCGCGCGCTCGAGGACTTCGTGCCCTCCGTCTTCGCGAACATCGGGCCGGTCTTCTACCGCTTCGCTCCTCCCGGCGAGCTCTGAGAAGCCGCTCCGTGGGGCATGGCGCGCCTCGCGGAGGAGCCTTGCCGCCCCTACGGCGTTTGCTCGCCCGCCGTGACGTGCACCGGGAGCCAGTTGTCTGTCGGCGCAAGCGGGCAGACCCAGCGAGGGTCGTACGCGCAGGACGGGTTGTAGGCGAAGTTGAAGTCGAAGACGAGCCGGGCGCCCGACGAGCCGAGGTCTGCGCCCTTGACCGTGTCGAGCAGGTAGCGGCCGGCCGGGTACGTCGTCTCGCCGCTCGTGCCGTCGCCGAAGGGGACGAAGAGGCCGCCGCCGTACCCTTCGAGCCAGTAGAGCTCGAGCGAGCAGGCCGCGCCGTAGAGCTCGAATGCCGCGCGAGCGAAGCGCGTGAAGAAGTACGACACCCCGGTGCTCGTGACGATCTCGCGCTGCTCGGGCGGGAGCGGCAAGACGTCGGCCAAGACGCGTGCGGCGGCGTCGTACTCGAAATAGCGGCAGCCGCCGAAGTCTGCCCGACGAGCCTCGGAGACCGGCGATTGCGGATGCGTTCGGATGAGATGACCGCGGACGTCGCGCCAGCGCTGCCAGGCCGCCTCGGCGTCGCTCGACGCCCGCACGTCGGCATAGAGCCCAAAGATCGTCCTCTTCCAGTCCAGCAGGGTGAGCACGTCCGACGCCGTGAGCCTGGACGATCCAGGGGCCGCCAAGCGCTTTATCTGTTCCATCCCGGTAGTCAACGGCCAGACGGGCGAGTCATTCCCCG
The DNA here is from genome assembly GCA_035639875.1 of Gaiellaceae bacterium. Classification (GTDB taxonomy): domain Bacteria; phylum Actinomycetota; class Thermoleophilia; order Gaiellales; family Gaiellaceae; genus JAIBJP01. Next base: position 1,350 of record DASQXE010000191.1, read on the forward strand.
ACGCGCTCGCACCGAGTGAACCGACTCCCTCCTATCGCTTTAGTTTGTATAGTGACGTTCCTTCAAAAGATAAAGCAAGGAGGAGAACACATGGGCGCCATCGACCAGCTCCTTGAGAACGCCGCGGGCTATGCAAATGCCTTCGAAAGAGGAGAGCTGCCGCTGCCGCCGGCCAAGCGGGTGGCGATCGTCGCCTGCATGGATGCCCGGCTAAACCCGTACGGCCTCCTCGGCCTGAGCGAGGGCGACGCGCACGTGATCCGGAACGCCGGCGGCGTGATCACCGACGACGAAATCCGGTCGCTCTCGATCTCGCAACGGCTCCTCGGAACCGAGGAGATCATGCTCATCCACCACACCGACTGCGGCATGCTCACCTTCAGCGACGACGAGTTCAGGCGCCAGGTCCAGGAGGAGACGGGGGTGAAGCCCGAGTGGCCTGCCGAGGCCTTCGACGATCTCGAGGACGACGTGCGCCAATCGATCGCTCGCATCAAGGCGAGCCCTTTCATCCCGAGGAAGGACAACGTTCGCGGCTTCGTCTACGAGGTCGAGACCGGGAGAATTCGGGAAGTCACCTAAGGCGCCGCGCGCCAGTGGTCCACCCGCCCCGGCGAATGATCAACCGACCGTGTAGCCGGCGTCGATACGCCATTGGCCGCCGACCTTGACGAGGACGAAACGGGCGCCTCGTGGCTGCGAGAGACCAGCGGTCGCTCTGGCGCCCTCGACCTCGATGTCCATCGAACCATCGGCCGCCTGCCTCAAGGCACCTGAATCGAGCTGTGGTAGGCGCGCCGCAAGTGCCTTCTCGCACCCTCCGTCCTTCGCCCGCCGGGTGAGCTGCGTGCACGCGGTGGCGGTGTCGCCCGCGGCGAGCGCTCTGAGATAGGTGGTCGCGGTCTTGCTCACCTTCTCCTTGTCGGTGGCCGGGCCGACTCCACATCCGGTCAGACCGAGCGCGAGATGCGCCAGGACGAGCATCGCGAGGAGCCCCCCTCGAGCGGCGACGGATTTTTGCGTGCGCACGTCAACCCTTTCGACGGCGGCTTGCTTTCCGTTAGGGCGGCGCGAGCGACGCGGGCGGATCACTCGCCCGATGCCCTTGGCAGTGAGTCCGGGCAAGGCGAGCAGGATGACGGCGAGCACGAGGACGATGAAGTAGAGCCGCTTCCTCATCTTCCCACCTCAGATCCCGGCCGCCGCCGGCGTACCCTCGGCAGCGTAGGTCGGCTGGTACCCCAGGATGCGTCCGAGCGGCGCGCCCACGGCGAGCCCGGCCTTCTGAGCCCAGGAGGGTGGGAACGGCAGCCGGACGGTGTCGAAATGCGCCTTCGCGATCACGGCGAGGCGGAGGGGATTCGGCATGCCCTTGCGCCCCGTCTTGCCGTCGGCGGCGAGAGCAAACATGGTCTCGAGTAGCGACTCGAACTGAAACGCGGGGCGTACCTCGCAGACGAAGCGGACCTCGTCCTCATCCGCGTTCCAGAAGCGATGCGCCGTTCCGGGCTCGACTGCGGCGACATCGCCCGGCCCGAGGGTCAGATTCTTGCGTCCCACCTGCAGTCCCAGCGTTCCGGCCGCGACCGTGAAGCGCTCGCTCTGGATCGGATGGACGTGCGCTGCCGCGACGAACCCGTCCGGCTGGACGACGGTCTCGATCACGACCGCTTCGCCGTTCGTATCCGCCGACGTGGCGAGGAAGGTGATGCGCTCGCCGGTGATCGGGTTCTCAATGGTGTCGCCTGTGCGAATCATCTGAGCCTCCTTCGTTGCCTGCTGACAGGCGGGAGGCTAGGACCGCGGGCGCTAAAAGTCGTCGCCCGCCGGCACGATCTTCACTCGCCGCGCAGGGTGATCTCGTGGCCGCCGCGACTCCGCCGTGCGGGGGAGAGCGACTCCCTCGGAGGGAGGAGGGCTACGCCTGGCCCGGTTCGATCAGGCCCGATTCGTAGGCGAGCACGACGGCCTGTACGCGGTCGCGAAGGTCGAGCTTCATGAGAACGTGCGCAACGTGGGTCTTCACCGTCGTCTCGCTGACGAAGAGCTCCGTCGCGATCTCGGCGTTCGAGAGACCGCGCGCGATCAGCTTCAACACCTCGAGCTCGCGCGCCGTCAGGTCGTCGAGCTTGGCCGGCAGGGTACGGACGGAGGCGGGCGGGCGACGGACGAACTCCTCGATTACGCGGCGCGTCACGGACGGCGCCAAGAGCGCGTCGCCGCTTGCGACCGCCCGGATGCCCGCGACGAGCTGCTCGGGGGGTACGTCCTTGAGCAGAAACCCGCTCGCGCCCGCCCTGAGGGCGTCATAGACGTACTCGTCCATGTCGAAGGTGGTGAGCATCACCACTTTCGTGTCAGCCGCGTCGCCCAGCAGCCGCCGGGTGGCCTCGATCCCGTCGACCTCCGGCATACGGACGTCCATCAGCACGACGTCGGGACGCAGTCGCCGCGCCTCATCGACCGCCTCCCGCCCGTCCGCGGCCTCGCCCACCACCTCCATGTCTTGCTCGGCCTCGAGGATCATGCGGAAGCCGGCGCGGACGAGCGCCTGGTCGTCGACGATCAGGACGGCGAGGCTCACTCGTCGCCCCTTGGCCACTGACCGACGCTCATGCGGGCACCAGCGGCAGCCGTGCCCGTAACTGGTAGCCGCCCTCCGGCCGCGGGCCCGCCTCGAGCTCGCCGCCGTAGACCGCGACCCGCTCGCGCATGCCGACAAGGCCGTGGCCGCCGCCGTCGCCACTGCCCGCGCCCTGGCCGTCGTCGCTCACCGTGACCTCGATGTCGCCGTTGCCGTAGCGGACGAGCACCTGCGCCCGCCTTGCCTGCGCGTGCTTCAGCGCATTGGTGAGCCCCTCTTGCACGAGCCGATAAGCGGTGAGGTCGACGCCGGCCGGGAGCGGCAGCGGGTCGCCTTCGACTCGTACCTCGACCGGCAACCCGGCCTCGCGAGCCTGCTCGATTAGCTTGTCCAGATGCTCGAGGCTCGGCTGCGGTGCGAGCGCCGGCGCCTCCTCGGGTCGTCTGAGGACGCCCACCATCCGGCGCATCTCTGCCAGCGCCTCTCGCCCTGTCTGCTCGACGATGAGGAGCGCTTCGCGCTCGCGTTCCTGCTCGGGCCGGAGCAGCCTGCGCACCGCCGACGCCTGCACGGTCATGACGCTGACGCTGTGGCCGACGACGTCGTGCAGCTCCCTTGCGATGCGCGCGCGCTCCTCCGTGACCGCGGCCCGTGCGCGTTCCTCGCGCTCCCGCTCGGCCCGCGCGGCCCGGTCCCTTGCTTGGGCCGCCTCCTCAAACTTGCGGCCGAGCGTAAACGCGACCATCCAGATCAGGCCGAAGACCACGCACGTGGCGACGAAGGCGCTGACGTTCTTCAGGGGGTCCCTGTACGCGACCAACGCCTCGACCCCGATTGCGAGCACGAGGCCCGCCACAGCCTGCGTGCGCTCCCGGAGCAACCCCACGAGGAAGACCGCCGCGCAGCCCGCGAGGAAGGGGATGAAGGCGTAGGGCACCAGCCTCTCGTCGACCAACGACGTCAAAGCCACCGCCGCACCCACCGCGACCGGCGCGCCGAACGGGAAGCGCCGGCGGGCGAAGAGCGGCGTGACGATTGCCGCGATCGCGAGCACGTCGATCCAGAGCGGACCCGTCGGCCCGTCCGTCGAGCCCTGGCCAACCACTGTGCCGGCAAGACCGACGCCGAGGCCAGCCAGCACCAGTGCGTCGAACCAGTAGCGGCGCGCGAACCGCAGAAACCTCTTCACAAGCCGAAGGTACTCCAGAAACGGCGGACTCGCGTCGTCCCCGCGAGCGACCCGAAGGTCATCCCTGAGAACGACACCCAAACCGTCCAGGCGCACGAGACGAAATCGCCCTTGCGCCCGATGGCAAGCGTCGGCGCGCCCCGTAGCCTCGATCACAGCCTGAAGACCAAGCAGACAGGCACAGCCTGAAGACCAAGCAGACAGGAGGAAACGTGAGCAACAGC
>DASQXE010000192.1:0-2022 GCA_035639875.1 Gaiellaceae bacterium
AGCTCCCGCCCCGCTACGGTCGCGCGATCACTTTCTGGCGGCGTAAGCCGCCGTCGACAGCGCCTCGAGCCCGAGGTTCGCCGCCTCGTCGATATTCAAGCGCTGCCCCTCGGCGCGCAGGTCCTCGCTCGAGGCTCCGAGGACTGCGCGGAGACGCGAACGAAGGCGTTCCCGGCGCCGCCGCTCAGCCGGATGCAGCGAAAGATTGATCTGCTCGAGCAGTGCGTCTTCTGCGCCGGTGAGCCGGGCCGCCGTTTCGGCATCTCCAGTCTCGAGCAGGAGCGCGGCCGTAGTCGCAAGGCAGGAGGCGAGCACCTCCAGAAATTGAGCGTCTCGCGCGAGTTCGAGGCACTCTGCGAGATGAAGCCGGCCCTCTTCTTGCCGAAGGGCGAGCTCTGCCTCGGCAAGATTCCCGAGAGCGACGAGCACACCCGATGTGTGCCTCCGTTGACGAAACAGTGCTAACGCTTCCTCGGAAAGCGCGGCCGAGCGTGCGTAATCGCCCTGGAGCAGTGCTGTGTAGCCGAGATTCCCGATGGAGCCTGCCGCGTCCTTGCCCGCCCCGCGCGCCACGGCAATCGCCTCGTTGAAGAGGTCGACCGCACGGTCGTAGTCCTCCTCGTCGAGGGCGACCTCTCCGAGTTCGTGGAGCGCCCGCGCAACGCCCGCGTCGTCACCCAGTCGCCGGAAGAGCGAGAGGCTTTCCTCGGAGAAGCGTCGGGCTTGTCCCAAGTCACCCGATGCGCGCGCGAAATCGGATCCGATTGCCAGCGCCTTTGCCCTTAAGACCGGCGACTGGGGCGCATCGCTGTCGAGCGCCGCCTCGATGAACAAGCGACCTTCGCGGAAGTGACCGCGCACGTTCCAGAACTCGGGGAGTGCGCAGACCAAGCGCAATTCGGCGTCTGATTCGCCAGCGTCATGGAACCACGACCCTGCCGCACGCAGGTTGTCGTGCTCGTCCGCCAACAGCCGGATGCCCGCCGGTTGGAGAGGGTCCGAGTCATTAGCGGCGAGGCGTGTCGCCAGCGCGACGTAGTGATCAGCATGCCGGCGCAGAAGCTGCTCGCGATCGTTGTCTCGCTGGAGATGCTCGCTCGCAAACTCGCGGATGGTCTCCAGCATCCAGTAGCGCCCAGCGGAGAAGCGAAGGAGGCTTTTCTCGACGAGCGACTGCAGGATGTCGAGTTCGGCGTCGCAGACCTGCTCTGCGGTCTCCAGTGTGCAGCCGCCTGCGAAGACGGAGAGCGCGCGGACGATCCGCTGCTCTTCGCCTGAAAGGAGGAGGTAGCTCCACTCGATTGTCGTCCTGAGCGTCTGCTGGCGTGGGTCCGCGTCGCGCGCGCCCCGGAAGAGGTCGAGCCGCTGCGACAGTCGCTCGAGAATCTGCGCGGGAGTGAGGGCCTTCGTCCTCGCGGCTGCGAGTTCGACCGCGAGCGGAAGGTTGTCGAGATGGGCGCACAGCTCGGCGATCTCGTCGTTTTCCTCGAGTCCGGACCTCGCGCAGAAGAGCGAGACTGCCTCGGCGGAAGCGAGAGGCAGCACCTCGTACTCGACCTCGCCGTGAACACGCAAGAGCTCGCGGGAGGTGCAAAGGAGGGTGAGATTGGGGCAGGCAGAGATGAGCTTCGAGAGTTGAGGTGCGGCTTCGATCACCTGCTCCAGGTTGTCGAGCAAAAGAAACATGTCGCGGTCGCCGATGTGCTCAGCGATGCCGTTCTTCGCGCCAAGCGTCTGCGCGATCTGCTCCAGGACGAGGGCGGCATCACGCAGAGCTGCGAGCCCGACCCAGAAGACGCCCGCTTTGTACATGGGAACCAGCGTCGTCGCAGCCTCGAGCGCGAGCCGCGTCTTGCCGGAGCCGCCCGGTCCAGTCAGGGTCACGAGACGCGCGCCCCCGTCGATGCGCGCGAGCACGTCCTGTAGCTCGCGTTCTCGGCCGACGAAGGAGCTCGCGGGTCGCGGGAGGTTCGTGTTCGAGATCGTGCGCAGGGGCGGAAAGCGCTCCTCCCCTAGCTGATA
>DASQXE010000193.1:0-3734 GCA_035639875.1 Gaiellaceae bacterium
CGTCGTGACCGAGAGCGGCTTCGGCTCCGACATGGGCATGGAGAAGTTCCTGGACATCGTGTGCCGAGTCGGCAACCTGCAGCCAAGCGCGATCTGCCTGGTCACCACCGTGCGCGCGCTCAAGCATCACGGCGGCGATCCCGATGGCGGCGTCGAGGCCGTCGAGCGGGGCGCCGCGAACCTCCAGCGCCACCTGGGCATCGTGGCCGAGTTCGGCCTCAAAGCGGTCGTGGCCATCAACCGCTTCCCCGACGATCCCGACGAGGAGGTCGACGCGGTGCGACGGCTCGCCCTCGAGTACGGCGCGCACGCCGCCGAGCTGAACGAGGCGTTCGAGCGCGGAGGCGAGGGCGCCGCGGCGCTTGCCGAGGCGCTCGTGGATGCGGCTGACCAACCGTCCTCCTACGCGCCCATCTACCCGCTTGAAGCTGCGATCGACGACAAGATCGAGGCCATCTGCAAGCGCGTCTACGGCGCGGACGACGTGGTGTTCCTGCCCGCGGCGCAGGAGAAGATCAAGACGTTCACCGAGAACGGCTTCGACCGGCTGCCCATCTGCATGGCGAAGACCCATCTCTCCCTCTCGCACGACCCCACTCTCCTGGGCGCGCCGACGGGCTTCACCATCACGGTGCGGGACATCCGGGCCTACACGGGCGCCGGCTGGCTCGTGCCTCTTCTCGGCGACATGCAGACGATGCCCGGCCTGGGTGCGAAACCGGCCGCCTTCAACGTGGATATCGATGAAAACGGCCGCACCGTCGGACTTTTCTAGCGAGAGCCTCCGCGGGTTCTGCGACACGGTCGCGGCCGAGACGCCCGCTCCCGGGGGTGGCTCGGTGGCCGCGATCGTCGCTGGCTTCGGGGCCGCCCTCGCCGCCATGGTGGCCCGCTTTTCCACGGAGCAGTGGGAAGAGGCGCCGGGCGCCGTCGCCCAGGCCGAGGCGCTGCGCGCCCGCCTGTTGCCGCTCGCGGACGAGGACGCGAGAGCCTACGAGAGCGTGCTGGTCGCGCTGCGCCTCCCCAGGGAGCTCCAGCCGGAAGCACGCGACGCCGCCATCGGCGAGGCGCTCTCCCGCGCCGCCGACGTGCCGCTGGCGATCGCCGAGACCGCGCTGGACGTCTCGTCGCTCGCCGCCGAGCTCGCGGAGCGAGGGAACCCCAACCTGCGCGGGGACGCGGCGACGGCGGCGCTCTTGGGGGAGGCGGCGGTACGCGCGACCGCCAACCTCGTGGAGATCAACCTCTCCATGCGGGCGGACGACGAGCGGATCGCACGGGCGCGCGAGCTCGTCGAGATGGCGCGACGCATCAGCCGCCGCGTGCTCGAACCCGCGCCCTAGGGTTCGCGGTAGGAACCGCCGAAGGCCGCGCCGTAGGACGGTGCATCCTCGCCCTCAGTGTTACCGAGAAGCCCCTTCCAATTCGGGTGCCGTTCCACGCACTCGGGACAAGCACTCAGAGTCGTTCCGTCTCTCGAGAGCACGGTGCCCCATGCCATGCTCGACAGCATTCCAACGGCCTGTATGCGGCCGCAAAGACTACAGCGGAGATTCACTGGCGTCAGTGTCCGCGTCTTCGGATGGGTCCTGCATTCTGGCTAGGGACGAGTCGTAACTCCCCAGTCCGTCGCCTTGGCGATGATCACCGCGACGACGATGCACAGGATGCAGAAGATTATGAATCCCAGCTCGAAGGCGGGGCTGTGGTGTTGCGCCGGGGCGAAGACCACCTGCTTGCCGCGTCGCCACCGGGTTCCTGGAGTCGCCATCAATACCTCCTAGACGTCGCCGAGGTCGGCGGGGCCGCCCAGCCCTGGCTGAGGCACGCCCGTATCTTTGATCACGACTTGGCCGGCCTGCCCAGATATCAGCAGCCGCGCAGCCTGCTGCTTGAGCTTGCGATCCTCGGTCATGACCCACGCGACGAACGCGGCGACCATCACGATGATGCCGATGATCGTCAGGATCCAGTAGGAGGAATTCACGCCGCTTGCATCAGTTCCGAAGGTCGAGCCGTGCCCGAAGGTGAAGAAGTCGGCGCACTTCTCGTATGGCTTGTAGACGCCTTCCGAGCCAGGGACGCCGTGCTGGATGCAGCCGGGCTCGCTATGCCATCCGAGTGCCATCTTCCTCCCTCCTCAATGCTCCTCCGCCCGGCGGCGTCGTCGATCCTCGCGGAAAGCCCATCCGCCGAGTGCCCCGAAAACGATGACGAGAACCACGATGCTGAGAGCGAGCTGCGTCACCGCTCCACCCTCTCTCCGGGCCCGGCCCTGACACGGCCGTTGGTCATTACCTCGTGATAGCCCTCGAGCAAGATCGGCGCAGACTCAACCTGGGTCCCGTCGGGGAGGATGACGACTTCGGGCGGCCGATCGAACTCCGGGTAGAAGTCGGCCTGGAACTCCGCCATGTCGAGGCCCTCGAGCTCGACCTCAGGCGGCACGCGCAAGATGTTCAGCTTCTTCATGATCCAGGACGGGATGTAGCCGCCGAAGAATCCGAGCGGCAGGAAGACCATCATCCCGTAGAGCTGACCGGTCAACGACGAGTCCACGTTGTTGAGACCGGTCGGGTAACCGGCCGCGAAGAGGCCCACGGCCAGAGGACTCCAGAACCCCGCGACACCGTGGACGGCCACGGCCCCGACGGCGTCGTCGATGCGCAGCCTCTTCTCGATGAAGTTACCGGCGTAGACCGCGAGCGCGCCTCCGAACATGGAGATGAGGTAGTCGAGGCTCGGCGCGTAGATATCTGCCCCCGCGGAGACGGAGATCACGCCGGCGAGCCCACCGGACAAGGTCCAGAACGGGTCGCCTCGACTGGCGAAATAACCTCCGGTGAAGCCCCCCGCGAAGCCGATCGTGATCGCGAAGATGATCGACGAGAGGGTTGTCGGGTTGAGGTAGATGTTCCCCCAGCCCGGCAAGGTCGTCGACTGTATGACGAGGCAGGCCGCGTAGAAGCCGTAGAAGCCGGTGAAGATGAGCATCAGGCCCATCAAGGTCAGGTGCAGGTTGTGCGGCCGGAACGTGCGCGCGAGACCGTCCCGGGTGAACTTGCCTATGCGGGGCCCTAAGTTGAGGAGAACGCCCAGCGTGAAGGCGCCTGCGACACCGTGCACGACGAGGCCTGCGATCGAGTCGTGGAAGCCGTAGCGGACGTTCAGGAAGCCGTAAGGACTCCAGCCCCATGATGCATCCAAGATCCAAATGACTGAGCCGAGAATCGAGCCCAGCACGAGGTAAGCGGAGAGCCGCACGCGCTCGATCAGAGCGCCCGACAGAATTGAAGCCGTCGTCCACGAAAAGAGGAGGAAGGCGGCCCAGAAGACGCCGGAAATGTGATCGGTGAGGTTCGGCCCGAAGTTCGCCGCCCACGGGTAAGTCGTCGAGCAGAAATTGCCCATCGCCACCTCGGTCGAGTGCGCGGAGTTGACGAAGTCGCTCGCCTTGAAGGGGACGATTCCTGTGCTGAAACAGCCGTAGATCCACCAGCCGAAGTAGTAGAACGTCGGCGTCACGACGGCGATCGTGAGGATGTTCTTCATCGCCGTCGCCATCACGTTCTTGCGGCGACCGTCGCCGGCTTCGTACGACATGAAGCCGACGTGGATCAGCCACATGACGACGACGGTGTAGTAGTAGAACTGCTCGGAGAGGACCTGCGAGTCGAGCTTCAGCTGATCGACGACCTTCGGGGCTTGGGCCAGCAACGCCGCGAGCATCGAGA
>DASQXE010000194.1:0-2409 GCA_035639875.1 Gaiellaceae bacterium
GAGCATCTCGACGCGCTTGCCGCGCCGGTACGACCAGTCCGCGGTGATCACGGCCTTCGCGCCCGAGTCCTCGAGGCGTGCGCGCACGGCCGGAGCGGCAAAGCCGGAGAAGATCGGCACCTGCAACGCGCCGATGTGCGCACACGCGTGCGACGCGACGGCCACCGCCGGCGACATCGGCATGAAGATCGCGACCCGGTCGCCGGCCTCGACGCCCCGTCCGCGCAGCGCCTCTGCGACCTGCGTCACCTCGCGCGAGAGCTCCGGCCACGTGAGCGCGGAGCGCGAGCCGTCCTCGCCGAGGAACACCGCCGCCTCACCCGGCAGCTCCGCCCACTTGTGGACGCAGTTCGTCGCGACGTTGACGCGGCCGCCGACGAACCAGCGCGCCCACTCGATGCCGTCGGAGGTGTCGAGCACACGTGCCCATCGCTTCGTGAAGACGAGGCCCAGGTCGTCGACGAGCGCGGGCCAGAAGCGCTCGGGCTCCTCAACCGAGACGCGGTGGAGCTCGTGGTAGCCCGAGCAGCCGAGCAGTCGGTAGAGCCGCGTCAAGTTTGCCGCCTCTACGATGGCGGCAGTCGGATTCCACACGAAATCGGACACGGCCGGAACACTACGGCCGAGAGACACGTTCGAGGAAGACAATGCGCGCCCGGCTCTTCGCTCCCGAGAACCGCAAGTGGTGGACCCTCGCGGCCGTCGCCTTCGGCCTGTTCATGATCATGCTCGACAACACGGTCGTGAACGTGGCGCTGCCGTCGATGCAGCGGGCCCTCCACATCGACCGCGCCGAGCTCGAATGGGTCGTGAACGCCTACGCGCTCACCTTCGGCGTCCTCCTCTTGAGCGGCGGCAAGCTCGCCGACCTGCTCGGCCGCCGCCTGATCTTCATCACCGGCCTCGTGATCTTCACCGCCTCGTCGCTCGCGTGCGGCCTCGCCAACGGACCCGAGGTGCTGATCGCCGCGCGCACGGTGCAGGGGATCGGCGCGGCGCTGATGAACCCGGCGACGCTCTCGATCATCACCGCCACCTTCCCGCCGCGCCAGCGCGGAATGGCGATCGGCATCTGGGCGGGCGTCTCCGCAATGGCCCTCGCGATCGGGCCGCTCGTCGGCGGCATCCTGACCGAGAAGATCAACTGGAGCTGGATCTTCTTCATCAACGTGCCGATCGGCGTTCTCGGGATCCTCGCCGCGCGGATCTTCATCGACGAGACGCGCGACACCTCGCGGGAGCAGCGGCTCGACGTGCCGGGGCTCGTCTCGTCGGGGATCGGCCTCTTCGCGCTGACCTACGCGCTCATCTCCACGAACCACCACTCGTGGACGTCGGCGCGCGTGCTCTCGCTCTTCGCGGTGGCGGCGGTCGCGCTCGTCGTCTTCGTGCTGCTCGAGATGCACCAGCGGATCCCGATGCTCGACCTCTCGCTCTTCCGCGACGCCACCTTCGCCGGCGCGAACGCGGTGATGCTGCTCGTCGGGCTCGCGATGTTCGGGATCTTCTTCTTCAACTCCCTCTTCATCCAGAACATCCTGCGCTACTCGGCGATCGAGACGGGCGCCACCTTCCTCCCGATGACGTGCCTGATCATCCTCGTCGCCCCGCAGGCCGGCCGCCTCTCCGACCGGATCGGCTCGCGCTGGCTGATGGCCCTCGGCATGGTGCTCCTGACCGCATCGCTCCTGATCTTCTCGACCCTCGACGCGGCCTCGAGCTTCTGGAACATTCTTCCCGGTCTGCTGGTCGGCGGCTTCGGGATGGCTCTGGTAATGACCCCGACGACCGCCGCCGCGATGGGCTCGGTCCCGATCGCGAAGGCGGGAGTGGGATCGGCTGTCATCAACAGCATGCGCCAGGTAGGCGGTTCCCTCGGCATCGCCGTGCTGGGCGCCGTCGTCGCGACGCAGATCCACGCCGGCACGGGCAATCCGCGAGACGAGTTCGTGACGGGCTACCACCATGCCCTGTACGTAGCCGCCTCCATCTGCCTGGTAGGAGCCTTCCTAGCCGTCGCAACCGTGCGGCACGTCCGCACCGAGCACGCGCCAGGCGGAGCCCCAGAACCCGCAATCGGCTCGTAGTCCGCCGCGAGGCCGGATTCATTCCGGCCTCGCCCATTGAGGCTCGCCGGTAGCCGTAAGGAGGGGCCTTCGGGGGAACCATGGGTTTCCCGAACTAGGTTTCCCCCACAATGAATTGACCCCCGGCTGCGGCTCCCGGGGGTCAATTCTCGGGCGCTATCGCCACTCGGGGCGAAGGCCTGAAAGCTTGGCTCTGCGGCCCAGCCACGCCTTCGAGGCGCTTCGCCCGAGTGACGCGCCACCTGCATGAGCCTGGCGTCCGGCTCCCTGCAAGTAGCCTCACTGTAAGGCTCCTCGATCAATCCGTCAAGTAACTCGGTCA
>DASQXE010000195.1:0-10708 GCA_035639875.1 Gaiellaceae bacterium
GAGTACATCGCGGCGATGGGGAACGTCGTCGAGCCCGCCATCAGCGCCTTCGAGCCGGATCTTTTACTCGTCTCGGCCGGCTTCGACGCGGGTGCGGGTGATCTGCTGGGCGGGATGCGGGTGACGGAAGCCGGTTTCGCAGAACTCGCGCGGCGCGCCAAGGGCCTTTGCGACCGCGTTGCGCTCGTCCTCGAAGGTGGCTATACGCTGGAGACGTTGCCCGGCTTCGTACGTGCGGTCGCGGAGGTTTTCTGATGGAGGTCACGGAGGCCACATTCGATTCGGAAGTCGTGGAGCGCTCGCGGAGCCTTCCTGTCGTGGTCGACTTCTGGGCCGATTGGTGTGGCCCGTGCCATGCACTCAGTCCCGTCCTCGAGAATGCGGTTGCCGAGCGCGAAGGACAAGTCGTCCTCGCGAAGGTCGACGTCGACGCCAATCCGCGCCTCGCCGAGCAGTTCGGGATTCGGGGCATCCCCGCCGTGAAGGCCTTCAAGGGCGGACGCGTGGTGAGCGAATTCGTCGGCGCTCAGCCGGCGCAGGCCGTGGCCAGCTTTCTCGACGGCCTGACCGGCCCATCCGAGGGAGAGCGGCTGCTGAGCGAATTACAGGAGAGCGGCGAGTTCCCCGAGATCCTTGGTCCTCTCGCCGAAGGCGACTACGAGCGCGCGCTCGAGTGGCTGATCGGTCAGGTGGACGAAGCCGATCCAGAGAACCGCGAGCGGATCCGCCAGGTCATGGTGGCCATCTTCGAGGCGCTCGGGCCCGAGGACCCCACGGCGTCTTCGTACCGCCGCCGGCTCGCGTCGGCACTGTATTAGGCCAGCGCCGCCCTACGAGTGAGCCGGGTAGGAACCGAAGACCCGTAGTTCGCGGGTGAGCCCGCCTACCTCGGTGAGGGTCTCCGCCACCACCGGGTCGAGCGGGTGCCCTGCGAGCACCGCGTCGAAGCGATAGCGCCAGGGCGTTTGCGGAATTGGACGCGAGACGAGCTGGACGAGATCGAGGGAATGGCGTCCAAACGGCTCGATCGCTCGGTGGAGAGCGCCCGGCTTGTGATCGGTGATGAACGAGAACGCCGTGCGCCAGCTTTCGCTCTCGCGGTCGAGCCGCGTGTACGGCGCGATCGACACGAAGCGCGTGTACGCCTCAGGGTGATCGCCGACGTCGCCTGCAATCACCACGAGGCCGTACGTCACCGCCGCGCGCTCGCTCGCGATCGCCACCTCCTGCGGGTTGCCGTGCTCCGCGACCTGGTGCGCGGCGTCCGCCGTCGTCGCCGCCGCGATCGCGGTCGCCCAAGGCATAGCGGCGAGCAAGCGCCGGCATTGGTCGAGCGCGGCCGGATGCGACCGAACGGTCGTGATCTTCTCGAGCGGCACGGTCTCGACTCCCACCAAGCAGTGCCTGATCGGTAGGACCGTCTCCGCCGTGATCGAGAGCGGCGAGTCGTAGAGAAGGTCGTGCGTCTCGTTGACCGGTCCGGTGAGCGAGCTCTCGATCGGCAGGACGCCAAACGCGACCTCCCCCTCCGCCGCAGCCTCGGCTACCGCGGTGAAGCTCGGAAGCGGGACGAGATCGGCACCGCCGGGAAACAGGCGGTCGCAAGCCGCTGCAGAATGTGCGCCGTCGCGACCCGGGTACGCGACCGTCAGAGGCATGCGTTCAAGCTAACAGGCGCCGGACCTAGGCAAACGACGAGTCGAGCGCTACTTTCTCGGGCATGAACCTCCTCCCTCTCGTTGGCCTCGCGGCGGGCGTGCTGATCGGAAACCGGAGGGCATTCATCGTGACTGCGGTAGCTGCGGCGCTTGGGTTGAGCCTCGTTGCCGTCTTCACGGACGAGATCGACGGCTTCGGCGATCCCTACATGTGGGTGCTCGTCGTCGTCTCCGCCGTGACCACGGCCGTTGGAGTGCTCATTCGCCGCTGGTGGAACCGCCGACGGATGCCTAGCGTAGCTCGGCCGGAAGTCTGAAGAAGACGTCCTCGCGGGCGATTTCGACTTCCTCGCGCTCCGTGAAGCCGAGCTCCGAGAGACGCTCGAAGACGCGGTCGACGAGGAGGTCCGGCGACGACGCGCCGGCGGTAAGGCCGACGGTCTCGTGTCCTTCGAGCCAGGCCGGATCGAGGTCGCTCTCGTCATCGATCAGGTGCGCTTCAGCGCTGCGGGCCCTGGCGACCTCCACGAGCCGGTTCGCGTTCGAGCTCGTGCGCGACCCGACGACGAGGACGAGCGTCGCGTCCTCACAAATCTTCTTGACGGCGTCCTGGCGGTTCTGAGTCGCGTAGCAGATGTCCGCCGAGGGAGGGCCGACGAGGTCGGGAAAACGGTCGCGAAGGACGTCTACGACGTCGGCGGTATCGTCGAGCGAGAGCGTCGTCTGCGTCAGGTACGCGAGCTGCTGTCCATCCTCCAGCTCGAGGTTCCGCGCGTCCTCGGGCGTCTCGACGAGCACAATCGCCTCGGGCGCCTCGCCCATGGTGCCCTCGACCTCGACGTGGCCGGCGTGGCCCACGAGCGCGATCTTGTGACCGCGGGCCGCGTAGCGGCGCGCCTCGGCATGCACCTTGGAGACCAACGGGCAGACGGCGTCCACGACCTTCAGGTTGCGCTCCTCGCAGCGCCGGTAGACCTGCGGCGCGACGCCGTGGGCCGAGAGAACGACGAGCGCGCCCTCGGGCACGTCGTCCTCGGAATCCACGAAAACCGCGCCGCGCGACTCGAGGTCGCGGACGACGTGGATGTTGTGGACGATCTCGTGGCGCACGTAGACGGGCGGCCCGTGCTGTTCGAGCAGCTTCTCGACGATGTCGATGGCGCGGACGACTCCGGCGCAGAAGCTCCTCGGTGCAGCGACGAGAACTCGCTTGCTCATCTCAGCGCCTCCGCGGCGCGGGAGAGACGACCCAGCGCTCGACGCGCGCTGAGTGCGGTTCGCAGCGATGTGACCGGATGGAAAAGAAAGGCGCGGGCGACGACGGTCCATCTCGTGCTTCCATCGAGATTAGCTGCGAACGCGAGGGGACCGAGCGGTTGGTCGCGCGAGTCCGAGATTGCGCGCAGCACGCCGGCGAGCCGTCCGCTGGCGGCGAGCGCTCCACTTTCCATGTCGAGTGCGTCGGCCCCAGTCGTCGTCGCAAGGTGGTCGCGGTACGACGGTCCATCCACCACGTCCCGCGCTGCGCAAATGACGACGGGCTGAGCGCCGTCGACCTGAAGCGGCTGGCCCTCCCAAAGCGTCTTCCCGGAGGTGTCGACGACCTTCGTCGCGGTGATCAGCATCCCGGGCTGCAGTCGCGGGTCGAGGGCGCCCGCGAAGCCAAAGGAGATAAGCCGCCCCTCAGGGAGCGCGAGGGTTGCGCCGAGCCCGACGCGCGCGGCACGCGCGCCGGACTTTCGGGCAACGCGTTCCTCTACCGCGAGCCCGCAGGCGAGGGTCAGCGAAGCGTCCATGCGAGGCTCCGTACGGTCTCCTTGACGCTCGAGGTCGCCGCAATCGTCGCCGACGGCTCGAAGCCGGAGTGGATCCCGCAGTGCTCGCAGCGATGGTCGTTGCCGGGCCCGTACCGCTCCCACTCGATGCCGTCGAGCAGGGCTTCGTAGGTTGGGAAGATCCCATCCGTGAGCAGATAGCACGGGCCTTTCCAGCCGTACGGGTTGCGCGTGACGGAGCCCCAGGGCGCGCACGGGAGCTTGCGCTCGCCGGTGAGGAAGTCCTGGTAGACGGGGCTCGCGAGCCATTTGTAGCCGTTCTTGCGCGCGACGAAGCGGATCTTCGTGAACTTCTCCTCGTGCTCGGCGCGCGTCATCGTGAGCGACGGGTCGATCTGGGAGTACTGGTAGCCGGGCGCAACGAGCATCCCGTCGATGCCGACCTTGTTCGTGAGGTACTCCATCATCTGGATGACGTCGTCGACGTCGGTCTCCTTGAAGAGCGTCGTGTTCGTGGTCACGCGAAAGCCGTTTTCGCGCGCGACCTTGATCGCGTCGATGGCGATCTGCCAGAGACCGGGGTAGTCGGTGATGTAGTCGTGGATCTCCTCCATGCCGTCGAGGTGGACCACGAACGTGAGGCGCGGATTCGGTTCGAAGAGGTCGAGCATGTCGACGAGGCGGAGCGCGTTCGTGCAGAGCTGGATGTTCCGCCTCATCTCGAGAAAGCCGGCGACGACGTCCTCGATGCCCTTGAAGATGAGCGGCTCGCCGCCGCAGATGGAGATGACGGGGGCGGGGCATTCGACCGCGGAATGGAGGCACTCCTCGACGGTGAGGCGAGCCTTGTTCGATTCGTACTCGCGGATCTTCCCGCAGCCGATGCAGGCGATGTTGCAGCCCAGCGTTGGCTCCAACATGATCACGAGCGGGTAGCGGTCGTTCTTCTTCTGGGACGCGACGTAGCGACCGATCTGGACGGTGCTGCGAAGCGGAAACTTCATGCGGCTTCCTTCCCGTCGGCGTTCAGTGCCTCAGCGACCGCGCGCGCGAGCGCAGGCTCCACCGGGCCTGGTGTGTAGTCGAGTCTAACCCGAGCCTTGTCAGAGCTGAAGTACATCGGCAAACGAGCCAGCTTCACCTCGTCGGCGTTGAGAAAACCTGCCTTGGCCGCGGCCTGCGCTACAGCATACGGAACCCGCAAGCGAGGTCGCCGGCGGCCGGCCAGATCGGCGATCGCGGCGAAGATCTCCTCGAGCGGCAGGTTGACGCCTCCCAGGATGTATCGCTCGCCGGGCTCGCCGCGCTCGAGCGCGAGCGCGTGCGCGCGGGCGACGTCCCGTACGTCCACGAGATTGAGTCCGGTCGTGCGGACGAAGCCGGGCATCCGGCCGTGCGCGACGTTGACGACCATGCGTCCCGTCGGCGTCGGTTTACGGTCTCCGTCCCCAATGGGCGCCGTCGGGTTCACCACTACCGCGCCGGCGGCGAGCGCCAAGCGCTCGGCCGCGATCTTCGTCCTCTTGTAGGGCACGGAGAGCTCCCACGCCGGGGGCTCATCGTCCTCGGTCGCGAGACGACCGGGGACCGGTCCGCAGGTTCCCGCCGTGCTCGTGAAGAGGAAGCGGCGGACTCGTTGCTGCGCGGCTGCGTCCAAGAGGTTGCGCGTGCCCTCGACGTTCACTCGTTCGATTTCGGCCGCCGGCGCGTCGAAGCTGTAGAGCGCGGCCACGTGGACGACGGCTTCGCAACCGGCGACCGCTTCTTCGAGGGCAGCCCGGTCGAGCAGATCGACGCGCTCGTTCCGAACGTCGGCGCCCTGTTCGCGCAGCTCGCGCGCGACATGGCTTCCGACGAACCCCGTGGCCCCGCTCACGTAGACCTTCATGCGAGCGCTGCTTTGATGCGGCCGAGCGCCATCACCGGCCAGTACGTGCGGTAGAGGTGGTAATTGATGAGGAAGTCGCGCGGGAACCCCGTCCCGGTGAAGAACGGCTCGTCCCAGTCGCCGTCCTCCCGCTGGGTCTCGCCGAGCCAAGCGGCGGCGCGCGCCGCGCTCTCCGACCGCGCCTCGCCCGCAGCGACGAGGCCGAGCAGAGCCCACGCGGTCTGCGAGGCCGTCGATTCTCCCCGGCCGCGCCAGCCACGCCCATCGTTTCCTTCGTCGTACGAGCGGCAATCCTCGCCGAAGCCTCCGTCCTCGTTCTGCACCGACGCGAGCCAGGCAACGGCGCGGCGCATGACGGTGTGGTCAGGCGCGAAGCCTGCCGCCTCGAGCGCGGGCAGCGCAGCCCCCGTCCCGTAGACGTAGTTGACCCCCCAGCGGCCGAACCAGGGGCCGTCCGCCTCCTGTTCGCGCAGGAGATAGTCCACGCCGCGGCGGACGACGTCCTCGTATCCCGGCTCGCGCGCAAGGAGCTCGACCGCGTGGCCGGATACGTCCACGCTCGGCGGGTCGATGACGGCGCCGAAATCGAAGAACGGGATGTCGTAGAGCCAGTAGGCGTCGTTGTCGCGGTCGAAAGCTCCCCAGCCGCCGTTCGGAGACTGCATAGCGGCCATCCAGCGGCAGGAACGCTCGACCGCCGAGCGGCCGGCGCCCATCTCGTTGAGAGCGATTCCGATTACGGCGGCGTCGTCGATGTCGGGGTAGAGATCGTTGTCGTATTCGAACGCCCAGCCCCCTGGCTCCGCGCCCGGGAGACGGACAGCCCAGTCCCCTCGCGCGCGCACCTCCTCTGCCATGAGCCAGTCGACGGCCTTCTGCAGCGCCGGCTCGTCAGCGCGAACGCCTGCATTGCGAAGCGCGAGGACGGCGAGGCCGGTGTCCCAGACTGGTGACTGGCAGGCCTCAGGACGCAGCCGGTCGCCCTCCTTGACCATGAAGCGCTGCCAGCCCTCGAGACCCCGTCGGAGGTACGGAGACTCCGGGCCGTGGCCGCGGCACGCGAGTGCGATGAGCGCCCACACCCATGGCGGCTGGATGCCGCCCCAGCTTCCGTCGAGCTCCTGGCGGTCGATCAGCCACCGCTCGGCGTACCGAAGCGCGCGTTCGCGGCCCGGCTGGAAGCTTGCCCCGTTGTAGCGCCGCATGGCCGAGTCGATCGCGTTCCACGGGGTGCGTTCACGGGGAACCGGGCCGAGGTCGAGCTCGCGGCACAGACATTCCTCCGGCAGGCGGCGGACCGGGCGGTAGTGCATGACGATCGAAAGGGCGACGATCGTTTGCCGCGCCCAGCAGCCGAAGTCGTACACGGAGAACGGCAGTTCAGGCCGGAGCAGAACGAGCTCGGGTGGAATGGCCTGGATCTCCTCCCACGGCCACAAGCCGAAGAGCGCGAGCCAAATGCGGGTGAAGACGCGGGCGGCGCCGATGCCGCCGCGCTCCTCGCAGAAGCGGCGCGCCGGCGCAAGGCGCGGATCGTCGGCAGAGAGGCCGGCGAGTCGGAGGGCCGCGTAGGACTCGAGCGTTGCCGCGAGGTTGGGTTCGCCGCCCCAGTAGATCGGCCAGAGGCCGTCCCCGTTGCGCCGGGCAAGCAGCTCCTCTGCGCACTGCCGCGTGGTCTCTTCGGTGCGAATCCGGAGGAATTCGTGCAGGAAGAGGTGCTGGGCGGTCATCGTCACGTTCGACTCCAGCTCGCCGACCCACCAGCCGCCGGGCTGCTGCAGCTCGAGGAGGCGCTCAACGCCGGCATCGAGCGTGCGGTCGAGGTCGGTTCCAACCGCGATGCTCATCCCGGCACGCTTTCGGCACGCTGCGCCACCCACGCGTACGCATTTCCCCAATACGCTGGCAGCGGGAGGTGGGATGGGCGCATCCCAATAAGAGCGCCGCTCACGCGACCACCTGCTCGAGAACGCCGGCGCGGAGCACGGCCGCGGCACGCCGTCCACTCCGGATCGCGCCCTCCATCGTCGCCGGCCAGCCGGTGGCTGTCCACGCCCCGGCCCGCACGACGTTCGCACGACTCGTCTCAGGCCCAGGGCGCAGGGAAGCCGTTCCCGGCCGGGCCGCAAACGTCGCCGCCGGTTCCCGGCTCACCCGCGACCACAGAAGCTCTGCGGGCCCCAGCCGCCCCGTCACCTCTCCGGCGATCAAGTCGACGAGGTCGCGCCCGCGGACGGCCAAGAGCTCAGGCGCGCCGCTCGAGACGACGGTGAGATATTGGCCGGACGCGGGCGGGCGCCCGGTCAGCGCGCCGCGGTCGAAAACCCAATGCGCCTGGCTTCCGAGCAGGGCGGCGAGCGGAAAGCGCAGCACGGGACGGTCGAAGAGCAGATGCACGCTGACAATGGGCGAATCATCGAACGGGGGTGCACTCTCGCCGAGCAGGCAGGCGCTCTCGGACGCGGGCACCGCGAGGACGAAGCCGTCGGCGTGGACCCGTTCGCCGTCGACGAGCACCGCTGCGTCGTCCTCGAGCGCGACCACGCGCGCGCTCGTCCGCACGGTCGCGCCCCTGCCGAGGAGCGCCGACGCTGCAGCCTCGCCGTGCATTTGCCCGAGCGGCGCAGTCGGAAGGATGAGATCGCTCGCCTCTCGCTCAGCGAGAAGCGCCGTCTGGACGGTGAAGATGCCGAGTGCGGCGCTGACCTCCGCGCTGGGCAGGTTGAGCGCCGGACGCACGAAGACGTCCCAGAAGCGCTCGATCGCGGCGTCCGACTGGCCGAGTCGGGCCAGGAGCGCACCGAAGGTCTCACCGTCGTGCTCGAGTGGATCGAGAGTCCCGAGTCGGCGCGCCGCCGACGCAACCGCGAGGCGATCGCGCAAGCCGAGATGCGCGTAGCGAAGCAGTCGCCAGAGACCGGGGCCAATGAACGCGATGGCGCCGTCCTCGCCGATGACCGGCAGCGAGAGGCGGAGCCGGCGAACGGAACTTGCTCGCCCGATGTCGTCCAGGAACGCCAGGTAGGCGGCACAGCAGCCGAGCGCGATGTGCTGTCCGTTGTCGGGCGGCGGATCCGGGTCGCCTTCGCGTTCCGGAAGGGTCTGCACGGCGCCGCCGAGCGTGGGCCGCGTCTCGAGGAGTACGACCTCGTGTCCCTGCTCGGTGAGCTCGAGCGCAGCGGCCAGCCCCGCCAACCCGCCGCCGACCACAACGGTTCTCATAACGCTGCCACCGCCCGCACTTTGCCGACGGCCGAGAGATGCGGCCGCTCCGTGAAGACATCGAACTCGCGCGAGCGCATCTGGTCGAGGAGGCCCCGGTAGATACCCGCGAACGTGCGCACGCAGAGCGCGCTTCGGCGGTCGAGGAGAGACAGGAGCTCGAGCCCTTCCAGCATGAGTGACTCGGCGCGCGAGCCCTGCTCCTCCATGAGCGCGGACCACGCGGGGCCCGTGCGCCCGTGGGCGATGGCTTCCTCGGAGACGCCGAAGCGCCGAAGCTCGTCCTGCGGGAGGTAGACGCGGCCGAGCTCCCAGTCCTCGGCGACGTCCCGCATGATGTTGATCTGCTGGAGGGCAAGCCCGAGTGTCTCGGCGAGGGGCTCGGCCCGCTCTCGGTCGCTCGGTCTGTAGACGGCGGCGCAGGCGACGCCCACCGCCCCCGCGACACACCGGCAGTACTCACGCAGCTCGGCCCACGTCTCGTACCGTGAGCGGTCGCAGTCCATGAGCGCGCCGCGAACGAGATCTTCCAGGGCCCGCTTGGGAATCTCGTAGCGCCCCATCGCATCGCCGAGCGCCACGAGGATCGGGTCGCCGTCCGACGCGGGCAGCGCGTCGACCGCAACCCGCCAGCGCTCGAGCTCCGCGCGCCCAGGCTCCGCCCGGTCGGCCAGGTCGTCGACCGCTCGCGCGAACGCATAGAGCGCGGCCACAGCCCGTCGCTTGGAGCCCGGGAGGACTCGGATGCCCCAGGCGAAGTTGCGCGCGGTCTCCTGTGTGATGCGAAGGACCTCCGCGTAGGCCTGCTCCACGGTCACCGGAAGAGCTCCCGCAACGCAAGGCGGACGAACGTCAACCGTGTCGGCGCAGGACGTCCCGAGAAGACGTCCCACCCCACCCGTTCGAGCGCGTCCAGAGCCGCCAGCCCGCCGCGCGCGTACAGGGCGACCGAGATTCCGGGACGGCCTCCCAGCATCCGCCGCAGCGGCAAGCCGGCGACGAGGAGTTCGCGCGCCCGCTCCGCCTCGAAGGCAAGCAACGCCGCGATTTGCCGGGTGAGCGGGCCAGCGAGATCCGCGTCGCGAACGCCAAAGCGCCTGAGGTCTTCCTGGGGCAGGTAGACGCGGCCGAGTGCGAGGTCGCGTGGAGGGTCCTGGATGAAGTTAACGAGCTGGAGACCGGTGCAGACGGAGTCGCTGAGCGCCACCGCCTCCGGATCGCCGGCGCGCCCGTAGACGGCAAGCACAAGCCGTCCCACGGGGTCCGCCGAGAACGTGCAGTACTCCCGGACCTCCTCCCAGGTCTCGTAACGCGACTTGAGCTGGTCGAATCGGTTCGCCTCGATGAGCCGGGCGAACGGCTCGCGCGGCAGTCCGCACTCTTCGATGGTCGCGTGGAGTCGACCCATGATCTCGGTGCGGGGAGGCCTGCCGAGCTCGCGCTCGAGCTCGCCGAGGAGCGCCGCGCGATCGCCTTCCGCCTCGTCCCCGAGGTTGTCGACCAGCCGCGCGAAGCCGTAGATCGCGCGCAGGTGCCGCCGCGCCCAACGTGGCGCAAGGAGGGAGACGACGGGAAAGTTCTCGCCGCGCGCCCTCGCGTCGATGCGCTCGGCCGCGAGCTCCGGGGCCTCGAGTACGCTCGCCTGCGCCATGGCCCACCATAGTATGGAGCCGTGGCAGCCGTGATCGCGAGCTGGACGGCTTCGCAGCTGAACGCGTTCCGCCGAGACGGCTTCCTCATCGTCGAAGAGGGCTTCGTCGACGACGACGCCGTCGAGCTCCTGCGCTCGCGCTTCGAACCCCTCTTCGACGGCCATTACGAGACCGGAATCCGACCTGACGAGGTCAACTGGGTGCCCGGACGGGACCAGGAGGACCGAACGCGGCAGATCTGCAACGGCTGGAAGGCAGACCGCACGATCGCCGCCCAGGTGCTCACCGAGCGCACGGGACGACTCGCGGCGGAGCTCATGGGCTGGACCGGCGCGCGGCTCCTGCAGGACAACGTCATCTGGAAGCCGCCTGGGACGAAATCGCTGGGGATGCACCAGGACGGCAGCTACCTCGATTACCTCGTCCCGCCGGAGATGGTCACCTGTTGGATCGGGCTCGACGACACATCGGCCGAGGCAGGAACGATCACCTACGCGGCCGGGTCGCATCGCT
>DASQXE010000196.1:0-4460 GCA_035639875.1 Gaiellaceae bacterium
CGCGACGACTTCTCGAAGATCCCGAACGGCGGGCCAGGGCTCGAGAACCGGCTGCATATGATCCACGAGTTCGGGGTCCGCGCCGGCCGGATCTCGCTCAACCGGATGGTGGAGCTCCTGTGCACGAACCCGGCGAAGCTCTTCGGCCTCTACCCGCGCAAGGGGACGATCGCCGTCGGCTCGGACGCGGACATCGTCGTCTTCGACCCCGAGAAGCGGCACACGATCACCGCGGCGGCGCACCACTCGAAGGTCGACTACAACCTCTACGAGGGCACCGAGGTGACGGGCTCGCCCGAGCTCGTGCTCCTGCGCGGAAACGTCCTCTGCGAGGGCGACGAGGTGGTGGCGCAGCCGGGGATCGGCCAGTACGTCACCCGGGCCCGCTTCGGCGAGGAGCTCCGGCCCGCACCGGCGGCCGCCGTGTGACATCCGGGTGCGGCGGGTAGGTGTGCCCGGTGGGCACCGTCGTCTACACCTCGCAGGTCGAGATCGAACGGATCCGCGGCCCCTTGCGCCGGGCGGACGTGCCTGGGTCGGATGAGCCGATCTTCTTCGGGGTCCACGACGAGGTCGCAGACCACTACGGCGCGCCGCGAGGCGGGGACGCGGAGCGAGCGACGACGCTCGACCACGTGGTCGCGGCGGCGGCCGGCTGACTCACCGGCACGCTCGGAGGCGCGCTGGAGGCGCGTCACATCCCGGCGGACGAAGGCAGGCTCGTGAGCTCGGCGAGCGGCGAGATCGAGGTCGAGGATGGCGTGCTCGTGATCAAGCGGATCCACGTCGCCTATCGCCTCCGGGTCGAGCCCGGCGCCGACCGCGCGAAGATCCAGCGGGCGTTCGACAACCACATGCCTCGGTGCCCCGTCTACAGGTCGATCGGCGGCTGCATCGACGTCACCACCTCGCTCGATGTCGTGGAGGGCTGATGCGGGCGGCGCGCGTCCACGAGCTGGGGGCCGCTCCGCGCATCGACGACGTCGAGCCGCCGGAGCAGGCCGAGGAGAGGGCGCTCCTCGAGGTCGACGCGGTCGCGCTCAACCCGCTCGACGTCGCGATCGGAGGCGGGCGCTTCTACGGCGGCTCGCCGCCGCTTCCGTACGTGCCGGGCTGCGAGGCGGTCGGGCGCGCGGACGGCGGGCGCGTCTACGTCTTCGGCGACGGTCTCGGCATCGCCCGCGACGGGGCGCTCGCCGAGCGTGCCGTCGTCGCGGAGGAGCGACTGATCCCGATCGGCGACGACGTCGACGCCACGACCGCCGTCGCCTGCGGGATCGCCGGGATCGCCGGCTACCTCTCCGTCACGCGCCGCGCCCGCGTCGGTCCGGGTGATCGCGTGCTCGTCCTCGGAGCGACCGGCGTCGTGGGCTTCGTCGCCGTCCAGGCGGCGCGTATCGCGGGAGCCGAGCGCGTCGTCGCCGCCGGCCGCAATCGGGAGCGCCTCGCCCGCGCCCGCCATGCCGGTGCCGACGCGGCGGTCGAGCTCACCGACGGCGATCTCGCGGACGCCTGCGGCGGCGACGGCCCGACCGTGATCGTCGATCCGCTCTGGGACGGGCCGCTCGCCACGGCGCTGGCCGCGGCCGCACCCGGCGCCCGGGTCGTCCACATCGGCCAGTCGGCGGGCCCGGAGGCGACGCTCAGCTCCGCCGTCGTGCGCGGCAAGCAGATCGACCTGCTCGGCTTCTCGAACTTCGGCCTTCCGATCGAGATCCTTCGCGAGGGCTACCTCGAGCTCGTCGGCCACGTGACGGAGGGCCGGATCGAGATCCCGCTCGAGACGTTCCCGCTCGACCGCGTCGCCGAAGCGTGGGAGCGGCAGGCCGCCGGTCCGGGCGAGAAGATCGTCGTCAGCCTGAGGTAGCGCGACGGGGAGCCCGACGAGGGCTCCCCGCTGCGCCTAGATCTTCCCCAGCTTGCGCCACTTGCTGAAGATCGCGTTGACGCGGCGCTGGTAGTCGCGCGCCGCGTCGTCCGGGCTCCGCTTGCCCTGCGCCACCTCCGCGAACATCTGCGGGATCAGGAACTTGTCGAAGAGCTCGCCGATCGCGGCGTTCGTGAAGCCGGGGTAGCCGACGTTCTTCGTGTACTTGTCACTGATCGTGTTGAGGATCTTGTACTTCCCCTTCGGCGTGTGCGGGTCGCGGGCGAGCCGCACCGGGACGTTCTGCACCGACTTCGGGAACGACGCGAAGTTGTAGAACTTGCTCGCTTCGAAGGCGCCCCTGTACTTGAGCTCGAGCTCGGCCATGAACTTCACGGCCGTCTTCTTGTTCGAGGCGAACTTCCAGATCATGTAGGTGTGCATCACGTGCTCGAGCCCGAGGCGGCCGTGCGGCCCCTTCGGGATCGGCAGCAGCCCGATGTTCTTGGCCAGGTCCGGGTTCGTGCTCTCCGCCGAGCGCGGGATCGAGATCGCGTTCAGCGCGAGCGAGAGCCGCCCGGCCAGGAACGCCTGGTTGTTCGACGCGGCCGTCCACGCGAAGATCTCGTTGCTCATCCCCTTCTGGAATAGGTCGCGCGCGAACTTCAGGGCGTCGCGCGTCGCCTTGGTGTTCAGCGTCACCCGCGCCTTGCCGTTCTGGATGAACGAGCCGAAGCACATCATCAGCGCCATCAGCGCCATGTTCGAGTCGATCTCGTTCGACATGCCGATGCCGATGGGGTGCCCCATCGCCCTGAGCTTCGGCGCCGCCTTCAGCACGCGGTCCCACGTCGTCGGCTTCGAGCCGACCTGCGCCCAGAGGTCGGTCCGGTAGTTGATCGGGTCGGGCGCGTAGAAGTCCGGGAACCCGTGCCACTTCTTGGTCTTCGGGTTGTACGCGCTGCGGTAGCAGACGTCGATCATCTTCCCCCGCTTGCGCTGAACCTCCTGGACGATCTCCTTGTGGTCGATCACCCGGTCCTCGTACTGCGGCGCCGGAGCGAGCAGCGCGACGAGGTCGTGGCCCTTGCCGGCGGCTGCCTCGGCGGCCACGCGACCCGGTAGGTCGGCCTGGTTGACGTGGTCGACGATCACGTCCGTGTCGTTGGCCTGGCCCCACCGCTTGGTGTAGACGTTGTCGAACCACTGGTCGTAGGCGGGCACGAAGTGGCTCCACTGGAGGATCCGCAGCGTGCCCTTGAGCTCCTTGCCCCTGAACTGAGGAGCGCCCGCCACCGCCTTCCTGACGCCGAAGCCTCCGTAGACGAGCACGATCGCTCCCGTCGCGGCACGCCGTAGGAGATCGCGCCGCGTCAGCTCGTCGTCGACCCTCGTGATGTCGACCCTCGGTCGGTCGTCACTCACGCCCTCCACCTCCTCGTTTGTTGCAACCGGCTCATGTTCTGCCCCCTTGCCTGGCCTAGCGAAACGCGCCCCCCGTGAAGCCGGCGATGAACCGGTTGAGGAACAGGTTGTAGAGGAGCGCCAGGGGAATCGTCGGGATGAGCGTCGCCGCCATCAGGCCCTGCCAGAAGAAGACGTCACCGCGGATCAGCTCCGTGAAGACGCCAGTCGAGATCGTCTTCTCCTTCGAGGTCGTGATGAACGCGAGCGCGTAGACGAAGTCGTTCAGGACGAGCGAGAAGGAGAAGATGACTGCAGTGAGGATCCCCGGCACCGAGATCGGGAAGACCACTCGCAAAAGCGTCTGGAGCCGCGACGCGCCGTCCACGAGCGCCGCGTCCTCGAGCTCGGCGGGGATCGTCTTGAAGAAGCCCATCAAAAGCCATGTCGCGAACGGCACCGTGAACGACGGGAAGACGAGGATCAGCGACAGCAGCCGGTCCTGGAGGCCGATGTGGGCGATCACCCACGACATCGGCAGGAAGAGGAGCGTCGGCGGCACGAGGTAGGTCAGGAAGATCCCGACGCCGAGACTCTGCCCCCACCGTCCGGCGAGCCGGGCGAGCGCGTAGCCCGCCGGCAGGGCCAGCGCGAGGGTGATGACGACGACGACCACCCCGACGAGCACCGTGTTCCTCACCCACGTGAGGTACTCGGTGTGGTGGAAGAGGAAGCCGTAGTTCCTCGTCGTGGGCGACCCCTTGCCGAAGCCGAAGGGGACGTCGTTCACGTTGTAGAGGTCGATGTCGCTCTTGAAGCTCGTCCAGAGCATCCAGTAGAAGGGGAACGCGAGGACGATCGCGAACGGCCCGAGGACGGCGTAGGAGAGCAGCTTCTCGCGGGTGGTGATCACGAGACCTCGACCCTCCTCGCGAAGCGGAGCATCAGCACGGCGACGACGACGAGGAGTGGCAGCAGGTAGAGCGAGATCGCGGCGCCCTCGCCGAGCGACCCGGAGCGGATGCCGGTCGTGTACGCCCAGGTCGTCAGCATCTGGGTGGAGTTGAACGGGCCTCCGCCCGTGAGGATGTAGACGACGGTCAGGTCGGTGGCCGTGAAGACGATCCCGAAGAGCAGCGCGACCGTCGCGATCGGGAGCTGAAGGGGGAGCGTGACGTGCCAGAACTTC
>DASQXE010000197.1:0-32811 GCA_035639875.1 Gaiellaceae bacterium
GAGGAGCCGCCGCTCCTCGTCGGTGAACGGCGTGTCGCGGTCGCAGACCAGCTCGCCGAGCGTCCGTCCTTTCCAACGCAGCGGGAAGCGCACGGCATGCTTCCCGGCACGGCCCTCCGGCCAAGCGATCGTGCCGTCTTCGAGCACGAGAGCGGCCCCCGTCGCTCCGACCGCCTCCGTGGTCGTCTTCACGATCGCCTCGAGCGACTCCTCCAGGTAGAGCGACTCGGAGACGGCCTCCGAGATCGACGCCAGCGCCTCCAGCTCGGCGACCCGGCGCTGCGCCGCGTCGTACAGCTTGGCGTTTTCAATCGCCTGAGCGACCTGGCCCGCGATGGCCATCAGCAGGTCGATCTCCGCCGGGCTGAACTCACGCGGAGCCTCGGTGCGCACGTTGAGTGCGCCTTCCAGACGCTCCTTGGCCAGAATCGGCACGGCCAGGATCGACTCGTATTGCTCCTCGCGCAGATTCGGGAAGCGCTTGAAACGCGGGTCGAGATGTGCCGCCCGCGGAATCATGATCGGAGCGCGCTCCGCGGCCGCGGTGCCCGTGATTCCCTCCCCCGGCCGCATCTTCGGCACCGGGGTCATCTCCTCGACCCGCGTCCCGAACGAAGCCTGGAGGAGGAGCTCGCCGGTCGCTTCGTCGTAGAGGTAGACGAAGCACGCGTCAGTACCGAGCGCCTCGGCCACCTTGCGCGCGATGAGATCGAAGACCTCGTCGAGCTGCAGGGTCGAGTTGACGGCCGCGATTGTCTCCGTCAGCAGCCGCAAGTGACGGGCCGAGTCGTCCATGGAAGAAGCTTAAGCGAGCGCCTTGCGACTCCGATAACTAGGCCGTGAATCCGACCCCAGCGTCGCCGAGGCCGCCGCGTCTCGTCCTGCGCTTCGCGCTCTACAGCGCGCTGGCGCTCCTTCTCGCGGGTCTGGGGATCCTCTGGTTCGTTCGCCACGAGGCCCGGGCGCGCGCCGAGGACGACGTGACGAATCGCGTCACCATGGCCGCGG
Source organism: Gaiellaceae bacterium (assembly GCA_035639875.1). GTDB lineage: Bacteria > Actinomycetota > Thermoleophilia > Gaiellales > Gaiellaceae > JAIBJP01. Next base: position 1,009 of record DASQXE010000197.1, read on the forward strand.
CCGAGGTCGCGCCCGAGCTGCGCCCGTCCGACCTCAGGCAGCCGGTGACTGGAGCCCGCCTCATCGCGCTCGACGAGCTCTTCCGTCCCCAGCTCAGGAACGGCATCGTCCGCGTGAAGCTCTGGCGCGCGGACGGGCTGGTTACCTACTCGAACGACCGCACGCTCATCGGCAGCCGTCTTGGGGACGCCGAGGAGTTTCAGGACGTCCTCCACGGCAGGTCCGTTCGCGAGCTTGGCCACCTGAACGACGAAGGCGGAGCGGGCGAGAACATCAAAGTCGTGTCGGCGTACGTTCCCCTGAAGCTAAAGGGGGAACGCCGCCCGACCGGCGTCCTCGAGCTCTACAACGATTACCGGCCGGTTGCCGATGAGGTCGCGGGGACGCTCAAGCCCGTGGCCATCGCGCTGGGACTCGCTCTCCTCCTCCTGTACGCCTCACTCTTCCCGATCCTCAATCAGGTCACTAAGGCCCTCGAGCACCGCACCCGCCGGCTCGTGCAACAGGCGGAGGAGCTCGAGAGGACCCTGAACGAACGGCGGCAGGCCGTCGCCAGCCTGCGCGACGCCGAGACCCGGTATCGCGTCCTCGTCGAGCAGCTCCCACTCGTCACGTACGTGAGCGCGATCGACAAGCCCGGCTTCTCGGCCTACGTGAGCCCGCAGATCAAGGACCTGCTGGGGTACACGCCCGAGGAATGGCTCGCGACCCCGAATCTCTTCTGGCGCGTCGTACATCCGGACGACCTCGAGCGCGTCCGCGCGGAGCACAAGCACGGCTACGAGACGGGCGCATCCTTCTCGACGCAGTACCGTCTCCTCGCCCGCGACGGACGCATCGTGTGGGTCGAGGACACGGTCATGATCGTCCGCGACGCGAACGACCATCCCATGCAGGCGCAGGGCTTTCTGCTCGACATCACGAGCCGGAAGCTCGCTGAGGACGCCGTGGCCGAGAGCGAGGAGCGCTTCCGGACGCTCGTCGCCAACGTTCCGGGCGTCATCTTCCGCTGCGCGATCGACGCGGATTGGACGATGTCCTACCTGAGCGACGAGATCGAGGAGCTGGTCGGCTACCCGCCCTCGGACTTCATCGCCAACGAAGTGCGCACGTTCAACAGCATCATCCACTTCGAGGACGCGGAGGAACTCGCCGCCGAGGTCGAGAGAGCGGTCGCGGAGGAGCGGCCCTACACGATCGAGTACCGGGTGATTCACCGGGACGGACGGGTCAAGCACGTGGTCGAGCGGGGCCAGGCGGTCTTCACGCCCGAAGGGCGGATGCTCGATGGCGCCATCTTCGACCTCACGGACCGGTGGGCGGCCGAGAACGAGCGTCTCAAGCTCGCGGCGATCGTCGAGTCCACCGACGACGCGATCATCTCGACGGGTCTCGACGGGAAAATCGAAAGCTGGAACCTCGGCGCCGAGCGCGTCTTCGGCTACACACGCGACGAGGCGATCGGACAACCGCTGTCGCTCCTTGCCCCACCAGATCTCACGGCTGAGCCGTACGAGTTCTTGGCGGAGGTTATGAGCGCCGAGGCGGTCGCGCAGCGCGAAACCGTGCGCCGGCGCAGGGACGGAACGCTGATCGACGTCTCGCTCACGCTTTCCCCGCTCAAAGACGCGTCGGGGAAGGTCATCGGCGCCTCCGCCATCGCCCGCGACGTGACGCAGCGCAAGCGGGAGGAGCTCGAGCGCGAGCGTCTCGTGCACGAGCTCGCGGATCAAAACGAGCGCCTTCTCGAGCTCGATCGGCTGAAGGACGAGTTCGTGGCCCTCGTTTCGCACGAGCTGCGCACGCCGCTGACCTCGATCCGCGGGTATCTCGAGCTCGTCCTCGAAGGCGAAGCCGGCGAGCTCAACGACGAGCAGAGGCAGTTCCTGGGCGTGGTCGAGCGCAACGCGCATCGGCTGCTCGCCCTCGTCGGCGATCTCCTCTTCCTCGCGCAAGTCGAGGCCGGCAAGCTCACGCTCGAGATCGGAGCGGTCGATCTGAGCGCCGTGGCGGCTGATTGCGTCGAGACGGCGCGGCCCCTCGCGGAGGACAAAGGCGTGACACTGACGCTGGCCACCGGGCCGCTACCGCTCTTGGCGGGCGACCACGCCCGGCTGGCCCAGCTCCTGGACAACCTCGTCTCGAACGGCATCAAGTTCACGCCGCGCGGCGGGCGCGTCGACGTTCGCGTCCGCGTGCAGCGCGGCCAGGCGGTCATCGAAGTGCGCGACACCGGCATGGGCATCCCGGCGAGCGAGCAGGACCATCTCTTCGAGCGCTTCTACCGCACGTCGAAAGCGACCGAGCAGGCGATCCCGGGCACCGGTCTCGGGCTGGCCATCTCGAAGGCGATCGTCCAGGCGCACGGCGGACGGATCGTCGTGGCGAGCGACGACGGCGCCGGCAGCATCTTCCGGGTCTCGCTGCCGATTCGTCAGGCACAGGCTCCCGAGGCCGAAACCGAGCAGGTGGCGTTGTGACCGGCAACGGCCGCCCGCTCGTCCTCGTCGCCGACGACGACCCGGACATCCTGTCGCTCGTCGCGCTACGCCTCGAGCGCGCCGGCTACGAAGTGGTCGTAGCGCGGAACGGGGAAGAAGCGGTCACGAGGGCCGTTGAACGGACTCCCGACATCGCTCTGCTCGATGTGATGATGCCGAGGCTCGACGGGTACGAGGCGACCGCGCGTCTGCGGGCACACGACGCCACGCGTCACATGCCTGTCATCTTGCTCACCGCGCGGGTGCAGGAAGCGGACATCGCCCGCGGGATCGAGGCCGGCGCGGACGATTACGTCAAGAAGCCGTTCTCGACCCAGGAGCTGCGCGATCGGATTCAGGCGGCTCTCGGCCGGTAGCGGTACCCGAAACCGCGTACTGTCTCGATCGGCGAGTCCTCCGGCGAGCCGCTCGAGAGCTTTTGACGCAGATACCCGACGTAGAGCTTCGTGCGCGCACGCGAGCCTGTGAGTGCATCTCCCCACACGAGCTCGAGGAGCTGCTCGTGGGAAAGGACCTGGTTCGGGTGCCGGACGAAGGCGGCGAGGAGCTTGAACTCGAGCGGGGTGAGCGCGACCGGGTGCCCGCCCACGGTCACCTCGCGCTGCGCGAAGTCGATCGTCACGAGCCCGTCCGCATAGGTGGCGGCCTGCTCCTCTCGGTGCGGACTCCGCCGCAGGTGGGCCTCGACGCGGGCGAGAAGCTCCTGGCGCCCAAAGGGCTTGGTCACGTAGTCGTCCGCACCCGCCTTGAGTCCGCGCACCTTCTCCAGCTCCGCGGCTCGCGCCGTGAGCATCACGACCGGCACGTCGCTCACGTCCCGGATGCGCTCGAGCGTCTGCCAGCCGTCCAGTTCGGGCATGGAAACGTCGAGGAGCACGAGGTCCGGCGAGGAACCGTACAGGGTCCGCAACCCATCGCGGCCGTTGGAGGCTTCGACGACGTCGTACGACGCTCGCTCGAGGAGCTCGCGGAGAAGTCCGCGGATGTCGGCGTCGTCGTCGACGACCAGAATGCGCGCCCGCTTCATACCGCTTCCTTACCAGATGCAGCCGACATTCGCCCGTCTCGCGCCGATTATGAGACGAGTGGGCAGGGTGCTGATCTGCGAGCCGCATCCGGAGGTGCGGGAGCTCCTCCGACGAATCGTGGTCCGGCTCGGACACGAGCCCATGCTCGACGACGCACGCCTGCAGCCGGTCGACGCCATCCTGCTCGAGCCCGCGCACGCGCCGAGCGTCGAGCGGGCGCGGGCCTTCCGCGCGGCCGACGGCAACACGCCCATCGTCTGCACGAGCATCGAGCTTCCCGACGCGGGAACGCGCAGGCTGGAGCCGATCGCGTATCTCGTCAAGCCCTTCGCGCTTCCGGATCTCGAAGCGGCGCTCGCGGAAGCTCTTCAGAGCCGAAACGGCAACGGCCGCGGTCCTTAACGACCACGAGCTGCTCTGAAGAAGAAGCAGCTCGCGATCGGCCGTCAGTCAGTCCCCCGCTTCACGAGGAAGCGGCGACACCGCCCGTGATTCTACGCCCTCGCGGGCAGATTCACAACGCGAGGTAGCGTTCCATCTCCCACGGCGTGAGCTGGACGCGGTAGTCGTCCCATTCCTTGCGCTTCAGCTCGACGTAGCGGTCGAAGACGTGCTTGCCGAGAGCGCGCTTGGCGAGATCGGAAGACGCGAGCTCGTCGATCGCCTCGCCGAGCGTCTCCGGGAGGGCGACGATCCCGCGCTCGCGCCGCTGCTCGGCGGTGAGGTGGTAGAGGTTCTGCTCCATCGGCGGCGGCAGCTCGTAGCCCTTCTCGATCCCTTCGAGCCCCGCGTGCAGTAGCGCCGCGAACGTGAGATAGGGATTGCATGCCGGGTCGGGGCAACGGATCTCCGCGCGGGTTGCCTGCTCGTTGCCCGGTTTGTAGAGCGGAATCCGAATCAGCGCCGAGCGGTTTCGCCGCGACCAGGCGACGTAGACCGGCGCTTCATAGCCCGGCACGAGCCGTTTGTAGGAGTTCACCCACTGCGCGAAGACAGCCGAGATCTCCCGCGCGTGGTGCAGCTGGCCGGCGATGAACGCCTTGCCGAACTCGGAAAGGTGCCACTCGTCGTCCTCGTCGAAGAAGGCGTTCTTGCCGTCGGCGAAGAGCGACTGGTGCGTGTGCATGCCCGAGCCGTTCTCGCCGAAGAGCGGCTTGGGCATGAAGGTCGCGTGATAGCCGGCTTTCTTGGCGATCTCCTTGACGACCAGGCGGTAGGTGATCGTGTGGTCGGCCATGTCGAGTGCGCTTGCGTAGCGCATGTCGATCTCGTGCTGCGAGGGGCCGACCTCATGGTGGACGTACTCGATCGGGATGCCCATCGACTCGAGCGCCTTCACGGTGTCGTGACGGAGATCGCTGGCCGCGTCCATCGTCGTCATGGCGAAGTAGCCGCCCTCGTCGAGCGTCTCGGTGCCCATGTCCGTCTTGAAGAGGAAGTACTCGAGCTCCGGCCCGACGTTGAAGGTGTCGAAGCCGAGCGTGTTCATGCGCTCGAGCGCGAGGCGCAGGACGTGTCGGGGGTCGCCGTCGTACGGCCGCCCGTCCGGCGTGACGACGTCGCAGATCATCCGCGCGACGACGTGACCGCCGTTCGGCATGAGCTGAAACGTGTCCGGATCCGGAATGGCGACCATGTCGGATTCCTCGATTGCGTTGAAGCCCGAAATCGAAGAACCGTCGAAGCCCATGCCGTCGTCGAGCGCACCTTCGAGCTCGTCGAGCGTGATCGCGAAGCTCTTCAGGTGTCCCTCGATGTCCGTAAACCACAGGTGGATGAACTCGACGCGCTCCTCTTTCACCCTCCGGAGGACTTCCTGGCGAGCCTCGGGATCGCTCGTTGCTCTTGACTTCCGCTCCAACATCGCCATTCGCAACCTCCTTAAATGGAAAGAGCCCCGGACGTCGCCGTCCGAGGCCTCTTCGCCTCACAAACTAATAATGATATCGGAGCTACGCAAATCCTGCTCGAGGCTCCGATCCGTCCACCGCGCTGAGTAACGTTCTGCACGGCGAGCGCCGCGACGGTGCCCGCTGCAGGCGACGGAGCCTCGGAGTCCAACGTGACCCGGGGCTTTTTTGTGGGCGGCAAAGGAGGAGCGGATGCACGAGATCGTCGAGAAGCACTACCTCGCCAACGGAACCCAACCCAAGCCAGACGAGGCGCTGGCCTGGGCGAGCGAGACGAAGGCGAAGATGGTCGACCTCAAGTTTTGCGACCTGCTCGGGAGCTGGCAGCACATGACGATGCCGCTGCGGGCGCTCGACGCACCCGCCTTCGACGAAGGCCTCGGCTTCGACGGGTCCTCGATCCGCGGCTGGCAGGGGATCGCTGAGAGCGACATGCTCCTCATGCCCGATCCGTCGACCGCGGTTCTCGATCCGTTCACGGCCGAGCCGACGTTGTCGCTCATCTGCGAGATCGCGGATCCGGTGACGCGGGAGCCCTACCACCGCGATCCGCGACGGATCGCCCGGCGCGCCGAGGAGCACCTTCTTGCCACCGGAATCGCCGACACGGCGAACTTCGGCCCCGAGTGCGAGTTCTTCGTCTTCGACGAGGTCTCGTACGCCCTCGGCGTCAACGCCTCCCACTACGCACTCGACTCCGCCGAGGGCCATTGGAACTCCGGCAAGCCGGGCCTCGGTTACACCGTCCGGGAGAAAGAGGGCTATTTTCCGCCGGCGCCTCACGACACCCTCGCCGACGTTCGCACGGAGATGGTCCTGACTCTCGAGCGCCTCGGCATTCCGTGCGAGTTCCACCATCACGAGGTCGCCTCAGCGGGCCAATGCGAGATCGACCTGCGCTACCAGCCGCTCACACGCATGGCCGACCAAGTCCTCACCTACAAGTACGTCGTTCGCAACGTCGCCCGGGCGCGCGGGAAGACCGCCACGTTCATGCCCAAGCCGCTCTTCGGAGACAACGGATCGGGCATGCACACCCACCAGTCCCTCTGGCTCAAGGACACGCCGCTGATGGCGGACAAGTCGGGCTACGCCGGTCTGTCGCTGCTGGCACGGCAGTACGTCGGCGGACTCCTCGCGCACGCGCCGGCGCTGCTCGCCTTCTGCGCGCCGACGACCAACTCGTACCGCCGGCTCGTCCCGGGCTACGAGGCGCCCGTCAACCTCGTCTACTCCCAGCGCAACCGCTCGGCGGCGATCCGCGTGCCCATGTACTCGTCCTCGGCGAAGGCGAAGAGGATCGAGTTCCGCTGCCCCGATGCGACCGCGAACCCGTACCTCGCGTTCGCGGCCATGCTGATGGCCGGTCTCGACGGGATCGAGAACGACCTCGATCCCGGCTCGCCTGCGGACTACGACCTGTTCGAGGATCCGAGCGGGCGCATCGCCCAGGTCCCCGGCTCGCTGGCCGAGGCCCTCGACGCCCTCGAGACCGATCACGCGTTTCTCACGCGCGGAGGCGTGTTCAGCGAGGACCTGATCCGGACGTGGATCGACTACAAGCGCCAGAACGAGGTGGACATCGTCCGCCTGCGACCGCATCCGGCCGAGTTCGCTCTCTACTACGACGCCTAGCAGGGAAATCGCGCGGGCGGGGACAGGCCCGCCCGCGCGGGGCTAGACGACGCGGACGCGCTCCCTGTTCGGCACCGTGACGGGTTTTGCATGGCAACCGGCACCGCCGAGTTGCTTGAGAAGGTTCGTGGCGCGGGCATCCGCGCGCAGGACTCGCCGAAGATTGTGCTCGAACGCAGCGCGCTTTCGGTCCCTGAACGCCTTCAGCAACGCCGCGAGGCTTCCGCGCTCCGACCGCAAGAGCCGAACGAAGGTTCTGGCCTCGCGCTGAAACTCGAACGGCGGGTCGAGGCGCCCGAAGATTGCCCTGCTCTCATCCAGGAACCGCATCGCGCTCTTCAGCGCGAACTCGACGTCGACGGGTGTAGCGGCGTACCGAAACGCCTTGCGGAACAGCTTTCCCTGCTTGCGCTGCCAGCGGCAGATGGAGCTGACCCGGTCCCGCCAGAGCCCTTCGGCATCGACGGGGCGAGTCTCGGACACGACGAGGTCGTTTCGCTGCTCCGCGGGAAGGTCGCCGAACGCGACAAGGGCAACCGGAACCACGGCGACCACAACGACAGCTGCGAGGATCTTCGGCAGCACGACGTGAGGTTGCTCCTGTCGTCACGTGGCGGGGACGCCCACGCGGACAGACGGGCCTAGCCGAAGGAACGGTTCTTACGCGAAAGCGACGAGGTAGGGTTGCCAACCGTCCGGAATCTTCGGCGCGGAGAGCGTCACGAAGAGGGCGGGCGCCGGTGGCCGCGGCGAGGAGATCAGGTGCATGCGCGCCTCCTCGAGGAGACGGTTTCCCTTCTTCAGGTTGCAGGGTGCGCAGGAAGTGACGACGTTCTCCCAGACCGAATCACCACCTCGGCTCCGCGGAACGACGTGGTCGAGAGTCAGCTTCCCCGTCGAGCCGCAGTACTGACACTTCCACCCGTCACGTGCAAAGAGAGCCCGTCGCGAGATCTTGCGCTTGACTGCGCGCGGAACGCGCACGTACTGGATGAGACGGATGACGTGTGGCCAGCGAAACGTGTCGCTGGCCGAGCGAAGTGGTCGAGGGAGGTCTTCGAGCACCTCCGCCTTGCCCTTGTACACGAGCACGTGCGCCCGTCGCACCGTGCAAACGTTCAAAGGCTCGTAGCTCGCGTTCAGGACAAGAACCTGCTGCATCACGCCAAATCGTAACTAACGGCGAGGGAGCAGCAACTCGAGGAGATCTTCGGCAACCCGCATGAACCCTCGGCCTTGATAGAAGGTCAGGGCACGCTCGTTGCCCGATTCGATGACGATCTGGAGCGCCTCGGCTCCCTGCCAGATCGCGTAACCCTCGGCGTACTCGAGCAGCTGCGTGCCGACGCCCTTCGCTTCGTGCTCGGGACTTACAAAGAGCTGATCGACTCGGACGGCGCGCTCCTGACGCTCGAGCGCGACATAGCCCGCCGGGGCGCCGCCCACCTCCGCGACGAAGACCGTTCCCCGTTCGAAGACGCCAAGCGTGCGCTCGTCGGCGCCGCGGTCGAGGCTCGCCAACCCGAAGAGAAGAGGCTCGTCCTCCTGCTGGAACGGCCGAATTTCAGCCTTCTGATACGTCACGGTTCAGTAGGCCATGGCGCGGTCGACCGCCTCCTGCTCCTCGGGCGAGAGAGCGACGGAGGGCCGTCCGCGATCGAGCTCCTTCACGTAGATGCGGGCATAGTCGCGACCCTGGATGGCGCTGACGATGACCCCGGACCGCGCGGCGTCGAGAAACGCCATCGAGGCCGACTGATGCCCACCGGCGTCCTCGTACGCGTCGTAACGGACGATCGACGTGTGCGAAAGGCAGCCGTCGACGCGCTTGTCGATGCGAGAAAGGCCGGCCGCGACCTCGTCTACGGCCCTGTGCAAGTCGTCGATGCGCGCCTGGAGCGAGACTGCGAAGTCGACGAGATCATCCTTGCCGCGCCCGATGAGGACCCGCTGGGCCTCGCGCACGCGCCTGAGCTGGACGAAGAACGCGACGGCGAGCAGAAGGGCCAGAACACCCGCGACCGCGGCGCCGATCGCGACCCAGCCCGCGGCAGACGTCAACGACCCCGGCATGCGCTATCCGAGCGTGAAGATGACTGGGTACGACGCCGTGTTGTTCGCCGTATTCGTCTCGCCGGTCACCGGCTCCACGTTCACCTTCACCGTCGTCCGCGTCCCGAAGGACGGCGGACCGAGGTTGCGAAAGACGAGCGTCTTCGTCTCGCCCGGGTTGATGAGGTCGATCACCTGCTTGCGCCGCACGGGCTGCGGGCTCTGCTGGATGGTTAGCGTAACTTCCACCTGCGTCTCCTGACTCTCACCGGAGTTCTTCACGAGCACCTGGAAGGACAGGCGATCGGAGGCCTTGACCGTGTTGTCCTCGCTCGGGGAGAGCTGCTGCGCGCCGGGTTGCACGATCACGCCGACGAGCTGGTTTCCGTGCAGGCCGCCTGCGGACGGACTCCGCGTCAGGCGCTCCACTATGAGCTTCCAGGCGGTCGGACTGGCCAGCTCGCCGTTCTGCACGAACTTCGACTCCGGGACGAGGACTCCCGTTATCCCCTCCTTGTCCATGACCGTGCGCGAGCCCTCGTAGAAGAGGTCGGAGTAGACGACGTCGCTCGCCACAAGGCGCTGCGCCGGAATCGAGAGCTTGTCGCCCGCCTCCTGGGAATCCTTCGTCGATTGCACCTGGCTGAAGGCCTGCGCGAGGCCGTCGAGCCCCGAAACGCGGAACTCGAGCGCCTCGATAAAGCTCTCCTGCTCGTCGCGGAGCGGGCCGGGCGGATCGAGCTTGTTCGCGTTGGACAGAATCTGCCTGGACTGCTGGCGGAGTCCGTCGAGCTCGTCGCGAAGATCGGCGAGCTTGATCCCGGGCGTCGTGATCAGCTGGTTCAGCCGCTTGCCGACCTGCTCCGACTCCGTCGCCCGCGCGCTGACGGCGGCCATGTAGTCCTTGTACTCCGCCTTCTTCTGGCCGGCGCGGCAATGGTTCACCCAGAGGACGAGCACGACGGCGAGCAGGATCGCACCCGCGATCAGAATCCCCAGGCGGAAAAGGGACTGCTGCTGGCCGCTGGGCGGTCCCGTCGGCAGGCGCGGGCCACGCTTCGGGGGCGCGCCCTCGCGGCCCGGCGCTTCGACGGTCGGAGATTCGTCGAAGAAGTCGAACTCGATGTCGGTCTGCGGGTCGGTTTGCGGGTCGGTTCGCTCGCGCTCGAACATGATCCAGGGAGGGGGCGAAAGTCGGCCGAGTCTACCACCCTGCCTGGAGATAGCAGGAGTTTATTGAGCAAACGCCAAGACAGGCATGCCGATGGAGCGTGCCGTCGCCCTCCACCACGACAACCTCGTCCTCGGCCGTTACCGGCCTCTGCGACCGCTCGGCAGCGGCGGGTCCGGTTCGGTCTGGCTCGTTCGGGACGAGCGTTCCGCCCGCGACGTCGCGCTCAAAGTCGTCCCCCGAGAAGGCAAAGCCGGGTCGCGCGCGGAGCGGGAGGTGGAGGCCGCGACCCGGCTGCGCCACCCGCGGTGTCTCCGCGCGCTGGCCCTCGAGCGGGACGAACGGCACGTCTACGTCGCCTACGAGTACGTCGCGGGCCGGACTCTGCGCCAGGCGCTCCGCTACGGCGAGCTCGACGACACGACTGCCGTCGAAGCCGCAGCCCAGGTCCTGGAGGCGCTCGCCCATGCGCACGCGAAAGGCATCGTCCACCGAGACGTCAAGCCGGCGAACGTCATGCTCGAGGAGGGTGACGAAGTCTCCGTCCGCGTGCTCGACTTCGGCCTCGCCCAGCTGGAGGAAGCGGACACGCTCACGGCTGCGGGCGACGTGCCAGGGACCCTGGCCTACATCGCGCCCGAGCGCCTTGCCGGTCGTGAGGCAACCGGCGCCGCCGACATCTGGTCCGTCGGCGTGCTGCTCTGGGAGGCGCTGGCCGGCCGCCATCCCTTCTCGGCCGTCTCCCCGCTCGAGACCGCGAAACGCATCGCAGCGGGCGCGCCGTCGCTCGCGCGCCTGCGCCCGGATCTGCCGCGCAAGCTCACGAGCGCCGTCGACCGGATGCTGTCACTCGCGCCGGGTCAGCGTCCGTCGGCGAAGGATGCCGCACTCCGTCTTCGCACTGCCTGGAACGAGCTCGGCGAGCGGCCGCGGGGCGCCATGTCGCGGACGACGCTCGCGGAACGTGCTGGCCCGGCGGGCCTGGCCGGCGTGTACGCGGGCGCCGCAGCCTGGTTCTTGCCCTTTTTCCCGCCCGGCTGGCCTGCGCTCATCGCCGCCCTGGCGGCGCTCGCTGGGCTGGCGCGCCCCGCCGCCGGTCTCGCGTTCGCGCTCGCGGTCCCCATACTCCCGCTTGGAAACCTGTCGCTTGGGCTCGCGGTTGTCTACTTGGCGCTCGCCGCCGCCTGGTTCCTCCTTTTCCATCGCGATGCTCGCTCGGGGCTGCTCTTCCTGCTCGGGCCGACGCTTTCGGTCGTCCAGGCGCTCCCACTGCTCCCGATTCTCGTCTTGCGCGCTCGGGATCCCGTTCGGCAAGCCGTCCTCGCAGGCGGCGCGGTTCTGGCCGCCGTGGCCGTAGCCGGGCTGACCGACGGACCAATCCCCTTCATCGGCGGTCACGCCGCGAGTCTCGATTTCTCCGCGTCCGCGCGCCCCGGCCACGCGCTCGCCGTCCTGACCGGGTTTCTCGCCGACCACCCGGCTCTCTGGATCGAGGCCGTTGTGCTCGCAGCCGCGGCAGGGCTCGCCACGCCGGCGCGAGCGAAGGGACTATGGGGAATCGCGGTCTGGGGCGCGGCGTTCCTCGCCGCGGGGCTCTTCGCCCCCGGAGGCGCTGTTTCGGCCTTTCCCATCACCCTGTGGATCTGGCTCGCGACGGTCATCCTCGCGGTGCCGGTGCTCAGAATGCGTCGTTAGAGTGCGCCCGGGCATCATTGCCCTGTCGCGCCAGTGAACGTCCTTCGCAGCATCGAGCACAGGATCGAGTCTCTCGTCGAGGGCGTGTTCGGCCGTGCCTTTCGTTCGCACGTCCAGCCGGTGGAGCTTGCTCGCAAGCTGGCGAAGGAGATGGACGAGCACAAGACCGTCTCCATCTCACGCGTTTACGTCCCCAACTAGTATGTGCTCTACCTGTCGCCCCGTGACCGCGAGCAGTTCGCGAACTACGAGGATTCGCTGCTCACGGAGCTCGCGGACTACCTCGCCGAGCACGCCCGCCGGGAGGGCTATTCGCTCCTCTCGACCCCGCGTGTCCTCCTCGAGGAAGACGAGGATCTCGAGATCGGCGAGTTCGGCATCGCGACCCGTCTCGTTCAGCCGCGCGCGGGCGCGCGTGAGGCAGCGGCGCCAAAGCCGGAGGACCTGGAGGAAGCACCCGCGCCGAGCCCGACCAAGGTCTTCAAGCCCCCGGTGGCGGCGACGGCCGCCGTCTCCGCGGATGAGGCGGAAGAGCTCGGGCTCGCACACGAGGCGCGCGCTCTCCTCAACGTGCACGGAAAGCGGCACGTGCTCACGACCGAGCGGCTCACCCTCGGCCGCTCGCGCGACTGCGACATCAGGATCGAGGATCCCAACGTTTCCCGCCGCCACGCCGAAGTCGTGCTCGAAGACGGCGGCTGGTGGATCGTCGACCTTGGCTCCACGAACGGCGTCGAGGTGAACGGCGAGCGCGTCGACAGGGCTCGCCTCGACCCGGGAGACCAGATCGTCCTCGGCCGAACCGAGCTCGTGTTCGAGCAGACAGGATGAACGTCGAGCCGGTCCTCCTTGCTCTCAAGGCCGCCTTCCTCGTCCTCCTCTACCTCTTCATCTGGCGCGTCATCCGCTCGGCCGCCCGGGACATGCGCGCGGCGCCGCAGGAGAGCTTCATCCTCGCTCCTTCGCAGCTGGCCGCCGAGCATCCGTCGCCCTCAGGTGGAAAGCTCGTCGTGGAGCAGAGCAAGGCGCTCAAGCGGGGGCGCTCGTTCGTCGCGGGGCCGGTCCCGCTCACGCTCGGCCGCGCCGACGACAACACCGTGGCGCTGGCGGGCGACGAATTCGCGTCGGCGCACCATGCGCGCGTCGAATCCCAGCGCGACGGGGTATGGGTTCTGGATCTGGGCTCGACGAATGGCACCTTCGTCAACGGCACCCGGCTCGACGGCCGCCGTCTCCTCCGCGAGGGCGACGTCGTTCAGATCGGGGACACCGAGCTTCGGTTCGAGCGATGAGGATCGTCGACAGCGCAGGCGTTACGGACGCCGGCCGCAAGAGGCGGCGGAACGAGGACTCGTTCGTTCGCGAGCCGCCGCTCTTCGCGGTTGCGGACGGGATGGGGGGCGCCAAGGCCGGCGAGGTCGCTTCCCGCCTCGCCGCGGCCGTGTTCCGCGAGTTTCACGAGGCCGACGCGCTCGATCCCGAAGAACGCGTCGCCGCGATCATCCAGGAAGCGAACCGGCGGATCTTCGAGCGAGCGCGGAGCGACACGCAGGCCTCGGGCATGGGCACGACGCTCACTGCCGCCCTCGTCGTCGGATCCAGCGTGGCCGTCGGTCACGTCGGCGATTCCCGTGCGTACCGGATTCGCCAGGGAGAGCTCGAGCAGCTGACGGACGACCATTCCCTCGTGGCCGACCTCGTTCGCAGCGGACGCATCACGCCCGAGGAGGCCGACGCCCACCCGCAGCGCTCGGTGATCACCCGCGCACTCGGCACCGATGCGGAGGTGGACGTCGATACGTTCAGCACCGACGCGGAGCCCGGCGACCTCTTCCTCCTCTGCTCCGACGGCCTGACGACGATGGTCGACGACCAGGAGATCCTGGACACGATCGCACGCATGGGCACGCTCGAGCAGGCGAGCAAGGCGCTCGTAAAAGCCGCCAACCGCGCCGGCGGAGAGGACAACATCACCGTCGTTCTCTTCTCTCTGGAAGCCGAAGAGGAGCTCGAGGAGACAGCAGTCGCCAGCCCGGACGGGCGCGGCGAGCAGGACCTCGAGGACACGCTCACGGGCCTCGAGGCGCCGACGGTGAGCACCGCGGTCCCGGCCGCCGTGCTCGACCGTGAGGAGGAGACGATGCCGGGGGCGTGGGGCCCGGCAATCGAGGAGCCCGAGCCGGAGCCGCGGCGGCCACCGGTGCGCAAAGGGCGCTGGCGCCGGCGGGTTCTGTGGTCCGCTCTGGGCCTTGTTTTCGCGCTCGGCGTCGTCGCGGCAGCCTTCTGGGCCCTTTCACGCGCGAATTTCATCGGCGCCGACGCGGACGGCTACGTCGTCGTCTACCAGGGGGTCCCGTGGGGGCTCGGCGGAGGCGTCGATCTCTACCGCGCCCGCTACGTGAGCCGGCTCCGCGTCGTGCAGCTGACGGAGGCCGAGCGCGCCGCCCTCTTCGACCACGACCTCATCTCTTACGACGACGCGCGTGCCCGGCTGGCTCCGTACGAGAAGGAAGGCGTACCTTAAATGCGGCCCCCTTTCTCGCAGCTCGCTGCCGCGGTCCCCTGCAACGCTTCGCATCCCTGCATCCTCGGTCAGGCCCTTAGCCTCCGGCTACGAACCTTCCCTGCGTCCTTGAGCTGCTCGCGTTTCGGGGCCGCGATCGTCGATCTACGTCGAAAGGTGACCGCCTGACCCTCCGCAACAGGGAGCTCCTGAATCTCCTCGTCGTCGGTCTCCTGACCGCAACCGGGTTCGCCGCCGTCTACATCGCCCGACAGGACGTCGTCTCCACGGCATCCCTTTCGTACGCCGCCTTCTTCCTCGCGCTCTTCGTCGCCGCGCACATCATCGTCAGGGTTGCGCTGCCGCACGCGGATCCGTACGTGCTCCCGCTGACGGGCCTCCTGACCGCGGTCGGCCTCACGATGATTTACCGGATCGACCCCGACCTCGCATTCAAGCAGGGCTGGTGGGTCGTCGTGGGCCTCCTTGCGTTCGCGGCCCTCGTGCTTTTCATGAAGGACCACCGGACGCTCGACCAGGTCAAGTATGTCCTCGGACTGACCGCGATCGGGCTCCTCATCCTGCCGGCAGTCCCGGGACTCGGGAGGACGATCAACGGCGCCTCGCTCTGGGTCGATCTCGGCCCCATCGTCTTTCAGCCAGGCGAGTTCGCCAAGGTGCTGCTCGTCATCTTCCTCGCCGGCTACCTGCGCGACAACCGGGAGATGCTCTCGATGGGTGGCGGCCGGTACGGCGTGCCATCGCCGAAGCACTTCGGGCCGCTGCTCGTCATCTGGGGCGGCGCGATGCTCGTTCTTTTCGAGACGAACGATCTCGGCGGCGGCCTTCTCTACTTCTCCATCTTCCTGGCCATGCTCTGGGTGGCGACCGCGCGCTGGCCATACGTCGCTGTGGGCGGAGCGCTCTTCGCCCTCGGCGCCTATGCGCTCTACCACGTCGTCCCGCACGTGCAGGACCGCATCTCGGTCTGGCTCGATCCCTGGCAGGACCCGTTCGACAAGGGCTACCAGCTTGTCCAGTCCATCTACGCCATCTCCGGCGGCGGCCTCTTCGGCCAGGGGCTCGGCGAGGGCGTCCTCATCTCGCCGCAGGGGCACACGTACATCCCCTATCTGGAGACGGACTTCATCTTCGCTGGGATCGCGCAGGAGCTCGGGCTCGCCGGCGCCGTCGGCGTGATCCTCCTCTACGTCCTTTTTCTCTACCGCGGCTTTCGGATCGCGATCATGGCGGCAGACGGCTTCTCGAAGCTGCTCGCGCTCGGATTGACGGCAGCGCTCGCCATCCAAGCGTTCATCATCATCGGCGGCGTCACCCGGCTCATCCCGCTGACCGGCATCACGCTGCCCTTCGTCTCGTACGGGGGGTCGAGCATCGTCGCCAACTTCGTCCTCGTCGGCCTGCTGCTCATGGTCTCGAACCACGTCAACCAGGGGCCGGCGTCGTGAACCCGCAGATCAGGCGCCTGTTTTTCGTCCTCGTGGCGTTGTTCGTCGCCCTCATCGCCATCTCGAGCTACTGGCTGTGGGATGCGCCGAACCTCGAAGCGAAGCGGGGAAACCCGAACCTGCTCGTCAAGCAGCTGACGATCAAGCGGGGCCTCATCTACGCCTCAGACCGCCACACGATCCTCGCCAAGAACCGCAAGCTGAAGAAGAAGGGGTTCGGACGGCCGTGGTACCTGCGCGTCTATCCCCATGGGGAGCTGGCCGCGAACGCCGTCGGCTACTCGACGATCGAGCGCTCGCGTACGGGCATCGAGAAGTCCTTCAACGACTACCTGACCGGCTCGAACGCCAATCTGGACACCGTTCTCAACAACACCCTTGACAAGCTGCGCGGACTGACGCAGGAGGGCAACAACCTCGTCACGACGATCGACATTCGCGGGCAGCGGGCGGCGATGCAAGGTCTGGCGGGGAAGTGCGGGGCCGCCGTGGCGATCGAGCCCTCGACGGGACGCGTCCTCGTCCTCGCGTCGCAACCGTCCTACGACCCCAACCTCGTCGAGGGCCACTTCAAAGCCATCGCACGCGCGGCCGCGGGAGCGCCGTGCCACCCGCCGGCGCCGCTTCTCGACCGGGCCACACAGGGGCTCTACATCCCCGGCTCGACGTTCAAGGTCGTGACCGCCGCGGCGGCGCTCGACACGGGCCGCTTCAATCCCCAGAGCCGTTTCGACGACCCGGGTTACTGCATCGAGTACGGCAAGAAAGTCTCGAACTTCGCCGACCAGAGCGGTCCCGAGGTCTTCGGAAACGTCAACTTCGGCGAGGCGCTCCAGCACTCGATCAACGCGGTGTTTTGCAACATCGGCAAGACCCTCGGGGCAGGCAAGATCCTCCAGTACGCGCAGCGCTTCGGCTTCTACGAGGAGCCGCCCATCCAGCTGCCCTCAGAGGAAATCCAGCCGAGCGGGCTCTACCGCAACGGACGCCTGTACCTCCCGAAGGACCAGAACGCCGTCGATCCCGGACGGCTCGCGTTCGGACAGGAACGTCTACAGGTCACGCCGCTGCAGATGGCGCTCGTCGCCGCTGGAATCGCCAACGGCGGCGTGGTCATGCGACCGACTCTGCTGGACAGGATCGTGACGCCGGACGGCAAAGTGATCGAGCGCACGAATCCGCAGAAGTGGAAGGAGGCGATCAGGCCGCGGACGGCAGCCGAGCTGACCGCCATGATGGAGGCGGTGGTCGAAGGCGGGACGGGCACCGCGGCCCAGATTCCCGGCGTGTCCGTCGCCGGCAAGACCGGGACCGCGGAGACGGGGGTCCAAGGGCAGAACGACACGTGGTTCATCGCGTTCGCCCCGGCCGACCACCCGAAGGTCGCGGTCGCCGTCGGGCTCTCGAATCAGAGCGGCGTCGGGGGCACGACGGCCGCTCCAATCGCAAAAGCGATCATGGAAGCGGTTTTGCGAAGAAATCCCTAGTCTGAATCTTCGATGGCAGTTTCCGACACGCTGATCAACACGCTGTTCGACGGCCGCTACCGGATCCTCCGCAAGCTCGGCTCCGGCGGCATGGCGAACGTCTACCTCGCCGAGGACGAGGAGCTCGGCCGTCGCGTGGCCATCAAGATTCTGAACGACCGGTACGCGAACGACGAGCTCTTCATCGAGCGCTTCCGGCGCGAGGCGAAATCGGCCGCCGGCCTGTCACATCCCAACATCGTCTCGATCTACGACCGCGGCGAGGCCGAGGGGACGTACTACATCGCGATGGAGGTCATCGAGGGACGCAGTCTCAAGGAGCTCATCCTCACGCGTGGCCCGCTGCCCATCGCCCAGGCGGTCGCGTATACCCTCGAGATGCTCGAAGCGCTGCGCTTCGCGCACCGCCACGGGATCATCCACCGGGACATCAAGCCGCACAACATCCTCATCGGCGAGCGGCTCAAGGTGACGGACTTCGGCATCGCCCGCGCTGGCGCTTCGCAGATGACCGAAGCGGGGTCGATCATGGGCACGGCGCAGTACCTCTCGCCCGAGCAGGCCCGCGGCGCGCCCGTCACGGCGTCGTCCGACCTCTACTCGGTCGGGATCGTCCTCTACGAGATGCTCACCGGCAAGGTCCCGTTTACGGGCGACTCGGCGATCGAGATCGCCATGAAGCACCTCAACGAGCTCCCGAAGCCGCCCTCGAAGATCAGGCCTGAGGTTTCTGAGGAGCTCGACCAAGTCGTGCTGCGCGCGCTCGCCAAGGCTCCCGAGGACCGCTACCAGACCGCCGAGGACTTCGCCGAGGATCTCCACCGGGTGGAAGCGGGCCTGCCGCTCGCGGCGGCGACCTCGGAGGCCGCCACCGCTCTCCTCGCCGCGCCCGGCGCGACCATCGGCGGCACGACTCAGGTGCTGCCGAGCGACGCGACCCAAGTGGCGCCGCCGCGCCGCGAAGCCCCGCGACGGCCACCGCCGTATACGCCCGGATACGGCTACGACGAGCGGCCCCCGAAGCGCCGCCGCTGGGCGCCGTGGTTGCTCGTCCTGCTCCTGCTCGCGGCCGCCGGCTTTGCCGGCTGGTACGTCTTCACGAAGATCCAGGATCAGCTCAGCGCCAACGCGACGGTCCCGGTTCCCAACGTAGTCGGGATCGAGCGCAGGCTGGCCGAGCAGAAGATCGAGGCCGCGGGGCTGAAGCCCAAGGTCGAGCGCTCCGCCAGCAAGGAAGTGAAAGCTGGCATCGTCATCAGCCAGAACCCGGACGGCGGCGTCAGGATCCAGAAGGGCGACCAGGTGACGATCGTCGTCTCCACCGGCGTCCCGAAGACGACTGTTCCCGATGTTGTCGGAATGGACTACGCGGACGCGGTCGACGCGCTCAACCAGGCCCATTTGAACGCTCGCAAGCGCGAGGTGTTCTCGAAGAAACCGGCCGGTCAGGTCGTCGCGCAGAACCCGGCCGCTCAAGAGGTCGTGCCGGAAGACTCGACCATCGTGCTGAAGGTTTCCAAGGGCCAGGAGACGGTCAGCGTGCCGGAAGTCGTGGGCCGAAGCGAGGCAGACGCGACCGCGATCCTGCACGGGGCGGGCTTCGCCGTACAGTCGGTTTCGTCACCGTCCGACACGACCCCCCAGGGCATCGTGACGGCACAGAGTCCGAACGCGGGCACCGAGGCGACGAAGGGCTCGACCGTGACGATCACGGTCTCCAGCGGGCCCTCCTCGGCCACGGTCCCCAATGTCGTCGGCGAGCAGGAGGAAACCGCCCGAGACGACCTCGAGAACGCCGGCTTCAAAGTCAAGGTCGAAAAGGTACCCGTGACCGATCCGACGCAGGACAACGTCGTTCAGGACCAGGATCCGACCGGAGGAAGCTCAGCACCGAAGGGGAGCCGGGTGACCATTTTCGTTGGCCAGTTCTAAGCTCCGTATCGCCGTCATCATGGGCGGCCGCTCGAGCGAGCACGAGATCTCGCTCGCCTCGGCCCGATCTGTGCTCGAAAGCCTCGATCCGGAGCGTTATGAGGTGCGGCACATCGAGATCGGCCGCGACGGCCGCTGGGAGCTGCCCCGAGCTCCGCAACTCGAGCTCGGCAAAGGGGGTTACGAGAAGCTCCCCGTTCCGCTGGACGGCTCGCCGCAGCCGCTCGAGAGCTTCGACGTCGTCTTTCCCGTCCTCCATGGGCCCTTCGGAGAGGACGGAACCGTGCAGGGCTTCCTGGAGCTCGCCGGCGTGGCGTACGTCGGCGCGGGCGTGACCGCCTCGGCGCTCTGCATGGACAAGGATCTCTTCAAGGCGGTGATGCGCGACAAGGGCATCCCCGTCGTCGACAGCGTCACGGTTCTCGAGCGCAATCGCCACGGGGTCGAGAACCCGTTCGGCTATCCCGTCGTCGTCAAGCCTGCGCGGCTCGGCTCGAGCGTCGGCATCACCATGGTCGGATCGGCCGACAAGCTCGGGCCCGCGCTCGACCTCGCTTTCCAGCACGACGAAAAGGTCTTGCTCGAGGAGTACGTGTCCGGTGTCGAAGTCGAATGCAGCGTGCTCGGCAACGACGAGCCATTCGCGTCGATTCCCGGGGAGATCGTCCCGCTGGTCAGTGACTGGTACGACTTCAGCGCGAAATACGACGAGGGCGGGATGGACCTGATCGTCCCGCCCCGGCTCGACGACGCGACGATCGCGCGCGTCCAAGAGCTCGCCGTCGCCGCTTTCGTGGCGAGCGACTGCGAGGGCATGGCGCGCGTCGACTTCTTCGTCCGCGAAAACGGCGAAGTCGTCGTCAACGAGCTCAACACGATCCCGGGATTCACGTCCACGAGCGTCTACGCCAAGCTGTTCGAGGCCTCGGGAATCTCGTACGCCGAGCTCCTCGACCGGCTCGTGGAGCTGGCGCTCGAGAGGAAGGATCGGCGCGAGCGGCTCGAGTACTAGGCGGGGCCGAAAATCAGTCGTTCCACCCGAGGAACCACACGTCTCTCGTCGACGGGTCGTACGGATTGTTCCTCAGGAGTGTCCGTGCCTGGTGCGCGAGCGCGCCGGGAGCACCTGCTTCCTCGCCCGGCGCGAAGGCGAATTGCTCCGCTGCAATGTGGAGCGCCTCCTCGAACGTCGCCGGCGGCGCTCCCACGGCGAGTGCGACCTCGCCCGGAGCGAGCGCGACGAGAACGGCGTGGAACCGGTCCTCCCAGGAGCGAAGGACGCTCGAGACGAGGGCGGGGTCCTCGACGCCGGCGTAGGCTGTTCCGCACAGGAGCCCGATCCTGGCAACCGCGTCCGCCGGTCTCCGGCACGGGACCAGCATCAAGCTCGGCGTGAGTGCAGCGGGGTTCCACGAGGAATCCGCCCGCTGGCGCTCTCGCAGGAGACCGAACGGATCGAAATAGGGGCGAGGCTTGCCGGTCGGCTCCGCGAGCCCGGGAAAATCCGTGGAGAGAGGAAAGACCCACGACCGCTTCGGCGGATGCCGTTTCCACTGCTCGGCGAGAATGGCCTCCGCCGTTGAGGCATCGACCCTCCCCATCGCGGCGGGTCGATCCAGGTAACCGCCCGGACGGTCGCCGGCGAAAAGCCAGAGCACGGGCCAGATCCCCGTGCGCCGATGCGCCGCCGCCAGTTGGCCGGCGAGAGCGAAGGCGTTCTCGACGCCGTCCTCGGTGCACCAGAAGACAGCATTGTCGCGACCCGCAGGAACCCAAACGTCGAACGGTCGGCCGGGACGCCAACCACGGCCTTTCGGGAGCGTGAACCCGGCGAAGGTCGGACGGCCGTCCGGGGGCAGCCGCCCCGGGACCCTTGCTTCGGACACCCGACCGGCGCTGCCACCGCCTTCCAGGTCACACGCCGCGAGCAGGCTCGGAAGCGTCAGCAAGGCTCCCACGGCCGCGGCACGGTCCAGAAGCTCACGACGCGTGAGGGGCCGCATCCGCTCCATTATCGGGAGCGCGGTGGAGCGCTCAACGAGCCGGCGTTTGTCAGCCGGCCCGCACCTCGTTGATGTGGGCCCGTCCGTTCGGGTCGGTGATCCAGATCAGGTAGTAGCGGTACTTTCCGCCCGCGAGGCCGAACGCCGTCCGCGCGCCAACGGTTTCGTCGTTCGAGACGTCGACGAAGCCGCCGTCCGCACGGTTGCTCGCCTGGATCTTGGCCGTGAACCCGGGTGTGTCGCTGATGACGGTCAGCTCAGTCAGCTCCATCGGATGACCGGCGTCGAGGACGAGCCCCACTCCGGGCTTGGAGAACGACTCGTATCCCTCCGTGGTCCAGAACGTGGATGGATTCCCGTCCGTCGCCGCTGGGACCTCGGCTGGGTGCTCGGTGCGGTCGCCGAAGGGGTCGTAGTCCGCGATCGCCTTGACATGTACCTTTGCGGCGCTTCCGCCGCCGAGTCCGCCGGTACCGCGCATCAGCAGGCCTATGGCAACGGCCCCGCCGACGAGGACGAGCAGAGCAAAGAGGAGGGGTAGACCCGCGCGTCGTCGTCGCCGCGGCCGCCGACGCGGAGGTCGGGTGGGTCGGCCGGGCGGTGGCGCCGGAGGTGCGGCCGGCGACACGACCCTGGTCTCGTCCCCGCCGTGGTCTGTCAGCGCAGCGTCGATAGCGGCCATGAGGGCGCCCATCGAGGGGAAGCGATCCTCAGGGCGCTTCGCCATCGCGCGCCGCACGATCGCGTCCACGTCGGCAGGTACTTCGCGGCGGCGCGCCCGGGCACTCGGCACGGGATCTCGCAGATGCTTCATCGCCACGGCCATGAAGCCGTCCCCGGTGTAGGGCACCTCGCCGGTGAGGAGCTCAAAGAGGAGGGCGCCGAGCGAGTACTGGTCGGAACGCGCATCGACTCGCTGCCCGCTCGCCTGCTCGGGCGCGATGTAATCGCTCGAGCCGAGAAGCGTGCCGGTCTCCGTCAGGGCATCCTCGGGGTCGATGGAGCGCGCGATGCCGAAATCGGTCACCTTGGCGGTGCCGTTCTCGTCGAGCAGGACGTTCTGCGGCTTGACGTCGCGGTGGACCACGCCGTGCTCGTGCGCGAACGCGAGGGCGAGCGCGACCTGCTGCGTGAGCGCGAGCGCCTGCGGGACCGGCAGGGGGCCCTCGCGGGCAACAACGTCCTTAAGCGTCTCTCCGTCGACGTGCTCGAAGACGATGAACTGTCGATCCTTGAACTCGCCCCGGTCGATGACGGTGACGATGTTGGGATGGTTCATCCGCGCGATGGCCCGCGCTTCGCGGCGAAAGCGCTCGACGTATTCGGGATCGGAGGAGAAGTGCTCGTGGAGGATCTTCAGCGCCACGGGCCGCTCGAGCACGGTGTCGCGCGCGCGATACACGCTCGACATCCCTCCGGTGCCGACGAGCTCCTCGACCTCGTACCGACCCCCGATTCTTTGCCCGTTCAGCGAGCTGGCCATCGCTTCGCGATGATGCCCCGAAGCCCGACGATCTACGCGAGGGCTTCCTCGAGGGCTTCTTCCCAGACGTCGAGCGCTTCGTCGAGCTCTGCGTCCCCGATCACGAGGGGAACGAGCACGCGGATGCAGTTCCCGTGAATCCCCGCCTTGAGGATGAGCAGGCCGCGCCGGGCTGCGGCCTCCACGACTGCCGTCGCCAGCTCTGCCGACGGTGAGCCGCCACGACGAATCTCGATCGCCAGCATGGCGCCCAGACCGCGGACGTCCGCGACTGCCTCGAAGCGCTCGCGCCAGTTCTCCATGCGGCCGCGGATCGTCTCGCCGACCTGCTCCGCGCGCTCGGCGAGTCGCTCCTCGGCGATCGTGTCGAGGACGGCATGCGCAGCCGCGATGGCCACGGGGTTGCCTACGTACGTTCCTCCGACAGCGCTGTCCCCCGGCGCGTCCATGATCTCGGCGCGGCCGAGCACGCCCGAGAGTGGAATTCCAGCCGCGATCGACTTCGCAACCGCCATCAGGTCGGACTCGACGTCGAAGTGCTCCATGGCGAACACTCGGCCCGTGCGGCCAAAGCCCGTCTGCACCTCGTCGGCAACGAGGACGATGCCGTTGTCGTCGCAGATCTTCCGCAGCCCGGCGACGAACTCGCGCTCGGCGACGATGAAGCCGCTCTCGCCCTGAACGGGCTCGAAGACGATCGCCGCCACCTCCTCGGCCGCGACGCGGGTCTTGAAGGCCCGCTCGAGCTCGGTCAGATTGTTGAAGGGAACGCGGTAGACCTCGGGCGCGAACGGCCCGAGGCCGGCTTTGTAGGGATGGGTCTTCGACGTGAGGCTGAGGGCAAGCAGCGTGCGACCGTGGAATCCTCCGTCGAAGGCGATCACGGCCGGCCGCTTCGTGAATGAGCGAGCGAACTTGATCGAGTTCTCGATTGCCTCGGCGCCGGAATTGAAAAACGCAGCGCGCTTGGCGCCCGCGATCGGCACGAGCTGGAGCAGGCGCTCCGCCAACCCCACGTAGTTCTCGTACGGGACGATCGTGAAGTCCGTGTGTGTGAAGCGCTCCAGCTGCTCGCGGGCGGCGTCGACGACCCGTGGATTCGAGTGCCCAACGTTGAGGCAGCCGACTCCGCCCGCGAAGTCGATGAACGTGTTCCCGTCGACGTCGGTGATCGTCGCGCCCCGTGCTTCCGCGATCACAATCGGCAGGTAGATCGAGAGCGGCTCGGCGATGACGCGGGCCTTTCGCTCGAGAATCTCCTGGCTCCGCGGGCCGGGAATGCTCGTCTTGAGGTCGATCGTCTTGGTCGTGGCCATGGCCCGTGAGCTTATAGATTGAGCCGCGGCATGGTCTTGTCCGATCGCACGATCCGGCGTCTGATCGAGGAGGGGCGAATCGGGATCGATCCGTTCGACGACGAGCTCGTCCAGCCGTCAAGTGTCGACGTCCGGGTCGACCGTTTCTTCCGGGTCTTTCGCAACTCGCGCTATCCGTTCATCGACGTCAAGCAGCCGATGGACGAGCTGACCGAGCTCGTTGAGGTCGACTCCGAGCCCTTCATCCTCCATCCCGGCGAGTTCGTGCTCGGCTCGACGCTCGAACGCATCACCCTGCCCGACGATCTCGTCGCGCGCCTCGAGGGCAAGAGCTCGCTCGGGCGCCTCGGTCTCCTGATCCATTCGACGGCGGGATTCATCGACCCGGGGTGGGACGGACACGTGACCCTCGAGCTCTCGAACGTCGCCAACCTCCCGATCACGATCTACGTCGGGATGAAGATCGGCCAGCTCTCGTTCGTACAGCTCTCCGAGCCGGCGGAGCGGCCGTACGGGGCAGAGGCGCTCGGGTCCAAGTACCAGGGCCAGTCGGGACCGACACCGAGTCGCTACTGGCGGAACTTCGAATGACGGTCCTCGTCACCGGCGGGACCGGGTTCGTCGGGCCGAAGATCGTGCACGCATTGCGCGCCGAGGACCGGCCCGTGCGGGTGCTGGCGCGGAAGCCCGAGCGTCACGCTGAGCTGCGCGCCTGGGGCAGCGAGATCGTCCAGGGGGACATGACCGACGCGGCCAGCCTGCGCCGCGCCGTGGACGGGTGCGATGCGGTCGTCCATCTGGTCGCGATCCTGCTCGGGAAGGGGGAACAGTTCGAGCGGGTGATGGTGCAGGGCACACGCGATCTCGTCTCGGCGGCGCACGAAGCGGGGGCGCGCCGTTTCGTGCTCATGAGCGCGCTGGGAACGAGCGAGCGGACGAAGGACATGAGCCCATACTTCCACGCCAAGTGGGCGGAGGAGCAGGCAGTTGCCGCCTCCGGCCTCGACCACACGATCTTCCGTCCGAGCTTCATCTTCGGACGCGACGGAGGCCTGCTTGCGAACCTCATCCGGGCGGTGCGTTGGTCACCCGTGGTGCCGATTCCCGCGAGAACCAAGCTGCAGCCCATCTGGGTCGACGACGTCGCTTCGTTTTTTGCTCGCTCGCTCGCCGTCGGGACCAAGGGGGACGGCACCTGGGAGATCGGGGGCCCAGACGAGGTTTCGTGGGCGGAGCTCAACGAGCGGCTGCGACGCGTCATGGGCAAGAGACGGCTTGCCTTCCAGGTTTCGGCGGGCCTGATGAAGGCAAGCGCGAGCGCCGCCGAGATCCTCCCGCCATTCAAAGGCGCTCGAGGCGGCGTCGAGGTTCTCCAGGCGGAGGACAACGTCACCGACATCGCCCCGGCCGTCGAGACCTTCGGCGTCCAACCGATCTCGCTCGACGAGCAGCTCCGCCGCGCGGTCGCTTAAGACAACCGGGGCGCCTGCAAAGGCGCCCCGGAAGACAGTAGATCGCCTGGATTGGCAGGGGCGCTGGGTGTCCCCCACGCTGGCTAGGCGATTCCCCGTAGGTCTTGGGGACGCGCCCCTACCTGCGACTACCTCCACTGCCCGAAGATTTGCTCAAGTCCGGACCACCTCCTTTCCGTGGTGGTCCGACTATAGCGGCTCGGCCAGGATGGTAGTCAGCTCGAGACCGCGGTCCACGGGCACCGTCGTGGACACGACCGTCGGATCGCTCCGGCGAGCCTGGACGTAGCTCTCGAGCTCCTCTCCGTGCGAGAGGACGTTGTCAGCGACGACGAGGCCGCCTGCCTCGAGCGTCCCGCGCACGAGCTCGAAGATGCGCTCGTACTGATCCTTCTCGGCATCGATGAAAACGACGTCGAAGATGTCCTCGATCGTCGGCAGGAGATCGAGCGCGTCACCCTCGAGGAGCTCCATCCAGTCCTCCAAGCCCGCGTCACGGACGTTCTCTCGCCAGCGGGCCGCCCGCTCCCGGTCGCGTTCGATCGAGACGACGCGGCCACCGAGATACCGAACCCCGGCGCCAAGCCAAATGCTCGAATAGCCTTCGGAACCCCCGATTTCGAGCACCTCGCAGGAAGGTTGCGGGGCGACGAGCGAGAAGAGGAACTGACCCGTAGTCGGCGCGACGGCGCGCATGCGCTCCTCCGGGGGAAGACCCCGTTCACGCTCGGCCGCGTCGGCACTGTGAAGGCGCTCGAGCACCGACCGCACCCGATCGTCAAGCACTAGGGAACCTTGACCTTGATGACCCCGTCCTCCACGACCACTTCGAAAACCTCGACCGGCACATAGGCCGGCAGGCTGAGCGGCCTCCCCGTGCGGAGATCGAACTCGGACCCGTGCCGTGGACAGATGACGACGAGGCGCTCCGGGTCGAAGTCGCCCTCGGCCAGCGGCCCATCGTCGTGCGAGCAGCGGTCCTCGATCGCGTAGTACTCGCCGCCGAGGTTGTAAACCCCGATCGCAAGCTCGCCCGCGCGGACGATCTTCACTTCCCCGGGCGGCAGTTCCTCGACCGGGCCGACGGTGAGCTCCGTCACGCTTACTTGAGCTCGAGGTCCTCGGCGAGCCCCGCCCACTCGTCGGGAAGCGGCGTGCCCTTGCCCTTGTGCAGCGCAAGCTTGAGGACGCCGAGCCCGAGGAGCGCGCATTTGAGCCGGATGGGGGTAAGCGGAATGCCCACCTCGTCGAGCAGCTCCTCACGGTCGAGCGAGGCCACCTCTTGTGCAGTGCGGCCCTTGACCATTTCCATGAGCATCGACGTCGCCGCCTGGCTGATGGCGCAACCCCGGCCGCGGAACTTGACGTCCTCGATTCTGTCCCCGTCGAAGGAGACGAAGATGGAGACCTCGTCGCCGCAGAGTGGATTCATGCCCTCCGCCTCCACGTCGGCGCCCTCGATCACGCCGTGCCCACGCGGATTCTTGTAGTGGTCGAGGATAACCTCGCGGTAGAGGCTGTCCATTTCGCTGCTCATGCGAACGTCTTCCTCACCTTGTGCAGACCCTCCACCAAGCGGTCGATCTCCTCCGGCACGGTGTACAGGTAGAAGCTCGCCCGTGTTGTCGCCGGCACGCCGAGACGACGCATCAGCGGCTGGTTGCAGTGGTGGCCAGCGCGGACGGCAACGCCGTCCCAGTCCAGGATCTGCGCCACATCGTGGGGATGCACCCCCGCGACCTCGAACGAGATGATTCCCGCCCCGCGTCGCTCCGCCGGCGGCCCGAAGATCCTCACCCCCGGGACCTCTGCGAGGCGCGGAAGCGCGTAGTCGAGGAGCTCCCGCTCGTAGCTCTCGAGCGCCTCGAGCCCGACGTCGCCGACGTAGTCGATCGCGGCTCCGAGGCCGACCGCCTCGGCAATCGGAGCCGTGCCCGCTTCGAACTTGTGCGGGAGCTCGTTCCAGGTCGTCTCCTCGAGCGTCACCTTGCGGATCATGTGGCCGCCGAGCTCGAAGGGCGCCATCGTCTCGAAGAGATCTCGCCGCCCCCAGAGGACTCCGATTCCGGTGGGACCGCACATCTTGTGACCCGTGAACGCGAGGAAGTCACATCCGAGCGCCTGGACGTCGACGGCCCGGTGCGGAACGGCCTGGGCAGCGTCGACGACGATGATCGCTCCCTGTTCGTGCGCCCACGCCGCCAGCCTCTCGATCGGGTTCACGGTGCCGAGCGAGTTGGAGACATAGGTGCAGGCGAGCACCTTGAGCCTGCCTCCGTCCGCCAGGCGGCCGAGCTCCTCGAGCGCGAGCTCGCCTTGATCGACGGGGATCGCTCGGAGCTCCGCGCCGGTCCGGCCGGCGATGTACTGCCACGGGACGAAGTTCGAGTGGTGCTCCATCTCAGTGACGAGAACGACGTCTCCCGGCCCGAGGTTGTCGAGCCCCCACGCATAGGCGACGAGGTTGAGCGCAGCCGTGACGTTCCGGGTGAATACGACGTCGCGGGTCGAGTCAGCGTTGATGAACGCCCGCACCTTCTCGCGTGCTCCCTCGTACGCCTCCGTCGCCCGCTCGCCGAGGTCGTACACGCCGCGGTGGATGTTCGCGTACGACGTCTCGTAGAACTCCGTCATTGCATCGAGAACCCGGCGCGGCTTCTGCGAGGAAGCCGCCGAGTCGAGGTAGGCGAGCGGCTGTCCGTGGATCTCCTGCTCGAAGATGGGGAAATCCGCGCGCAATTTCCGCGCGTCGAGCCTCGCTTCGGCCGTTACCGCCACGAACCTATGGTACCGAGGGTGGTCGCGCCGCCTATTCCGGGATGCGCGCTTCGAGGGCCGCCTGCAGGGCGCTTCGCACCGGCTCGAGCTCGATGCGGTCGAAGATCTCCTGGTAGAAGCCGCGCACGATGAGCCGCTCGGCCTCCCCGCGGGAGAGCCCGCGCGCCATGCAGTAGAAGAGCTCGTCGCGGTCGACCTGGCTCACGGTGGCACCGTGGGTGCAGCGGACGTCGTTGGCCTCGATCTCGAGACCCGGGATCGAGTCCGCGTGCGCGTCGGGCGAGAGCAGAAGGTTCCGGTTCTCCTGGTAGGCGTTCGTCTTCTGCGCGTCCTTCTCCACGCGGATCATCCCGCGCCAGACCGCGGTCGCCTTGTCGCGCAGAGCGCCCTTGAAGGCGAAGTCCGAGGTCGTGTTCGGCGCAAGATGGGCCTGCAGAGTGTCGTAGTCGAGGTGCTGGGCCCCGTCGGCGAAATAAGCGCCCGTCACGCGTGACGTCCCGCCCTGGCCGGCGAGATCGTTCTCGATGCGGATCTTTCCCTTCTTGGAGCCGAAGCCGCCCGCGACCCAGTCGAGCTCGGCGTCGCGCCCGACACGCGCACGGTGCGACGCGAAGTGCCACGTCTCGCGCGACAGGTTCTGGATGGAGACGTACTCGAGCTTGGCCTCGTCGCCGATGAGGATCTCGCTCACGGCGTTCGAGTAGCCGGCAAGTTCGGGGGAACCGGACGCGTGCTCCTCGATGAGGCTGAAGCGGCTGCCTCCCTCGGCGATGACGAGGAGGCGCCAGAACATGGCTGCGGCGGCCACCGAGCCAGTGACGCGCACATACAGCGGCTGCGCCAGCTCGACCCCCTTCGGCACGCGCACCAGCAGCCCATGCTTCCACTCCGCCGCGTTGTGCGCGGCGAACTTCTCGTCCGTCCCGACGAGCGTTCCGAGTAGCTCGTGGTTCTCGTCGAGAGGCTCGAAGGTGATTTCCTTGGGCGCTCGCTCGATCTCGATGCCATCCTCGGAGACCGTGGCCAAGGCAGCCACGTCGATTTCGAGCATCGACTCGCCGGGACGTGTCCCGGTGCCAGGCACCGGGATACGGCCGTTTTCGACAAAGGCGTCGGGATCGAAGCCGCGCAGGTCGGTGAACCGCCAGTGCTCGTCCCTCGTCGTCGGGAGCGGCAGCGCCTGGTAGCGCTCGAGGAGCTCGGCCCTAGCCACGCTGCGCATACCTCCGGTGCAGGATGACCGTGTTGCCGTCGGGGTCCTTGACGAAGCCCATATGGCAGACGTCGGTATCGACGACGCCCATAACATCGCCGCCGGCGGCCCGCACCTCCTCCACCGCACCCTCGACGTCGGCGACGCGTAGAGCGAATCCCGCGGGATTCGTGAAGAACTCCTCCCCCTGGCTCTCGGGATTCCAGAACGAGAGCGTGACGTTCGGTGTTTCCACCTCGGCGTCGTTGTCATCGCTGCCCGGCAAGCCGAGTACGTCGGTGTAGAAGGCCTTCGCCCGCGACACGTCGCGCGTCGGAACCGTGATGAAATCGACCTGTTCGACCCGCATTAGGGCGTCGTTCCGTCTGCGAACGGCGCGTAGCGGTGGTGGAGCACGAGCGCATTTCCATCGGGATCGCTGAAGAACGCCATGTGGCAGACGCCGGTGTCGTACGGCTCGGGGAATGCAAAGGCAACTCCGGCACCCTGGAGGCGCTCCATCGTCGGCGCTACGTCGGCAACGCGCAGCGCAACGGCGAGCTGGGGCTGGAACTCACCGCTGACGATCCGGAGTTCAAACGCGAAGCGCTCGTCGCCCTTCTGCTCGGGGGTACTCAGGATGAGACCGACGTTCTCGGCCTCGTACTCGGGCCACTCGTCGCTCGAGCGCGCGTTTCGCTTCAGTCCGAGCGTGTCGCCGTAGAACGTCGACGCTTCGCCGCGGTCGCGCACGTTGACGCCGATGAAGTCCGTGCGCTCGACCTCCTGCACCGGGATCTCGAACGGCTCGGGCGGCGCGTAGCGACGATGCAAGAGGAGCCGGTTGCCATCAGGGTCGGCAAACGGTGCGCCGTGGCAGACGCCGGAGTCGAAGGTGTCCATGGAGAACTCGGTTCCCTGCTCTTCGAGCTCGCTCCTCGCCTCGGCGACGTCCGGCACGCGCAGCGCGACCCCGCCGCCGTACAACGAGAGCGCCAACGTGAGATTCCCGGTCTCGTATTCGACCCAGCGTTCGCCCGAAACCGGGTTCCGGGCAAGGCCGAGGGTCTCGCGGTAGAAGGCGTCGGCGCGTGCCAAGTCTTCCACCGGCAGCGCGATGAAGTCGATCCGCTGAACTTCCACTAACCGACAGATCCTTCCATCTGGAGTTGGATCAGCCGATTCATCTCGACCGCGTACTCCAGTGGAAGTTCCTTCGTGATCGGCTCGACGAAGCCCGAGACGATCATGGCCGCCGCCTCAGCCTCGGTGAGGCCGCGGCTCATCAGGTAGAAGAGCTGCTCCTCGCCGATCTTCGAGACCGTCGCCTCGTGACCCACGTTGACGTCGTTCTCGTCGATGCGGATGTACGGGTACGTATCCGTCCGCGATTCCTCGTCGAGGATGAGCGCGTCGCAGACGACCTTCGAGCGAGCGCCGACGGCGCCCTTGGCGACCTCGAGCAGGCCGCGGTAGCTCGCGCGCCCGCCGTTCTTGGAGATCGACTTGGAGGTGATGACCGAGGACGTGTGGGGCGCGACGTGCACGGCCTTGCCGCCCGCGTCCTGGTGCTGGCCGTCACCGGCGAACGCGATCGAAAGGACCTCTCCGTGCGCGCCCTCGCCCATCAGCCAGATGGCCGGGTATTTCATAGTCAGCTTGGAGCCGAGGTTCCCGTCCACCCATTCCATCGTCGCGTCCTCGTAGGCGACAGCGCGCTTCGTGACGAGGTTGTAGACGTTCTGCGACCAGTTCTGGATGGTCGTGTAGCGGCAGCGTCCGCCCGGCTTGACGATGATCTCGACGACGGCCGAATGGAGCGAGTCGGTCGTGTAGACCGGCGCCGTGCAGCCCTCGACGTAGTGCACGTATGCACCTTCGTCGACGATGATCAGCGTCCGCTCGAACTGACCCATGTTTTCCGCGTTGATCCGGAAGTACGCCTGCAGCGGCATCTCGACGCGGACGCCCGGCGGTACGTAGATGAACGAGCCTCCGGACCAGACCGAGGAGTTCAGCGCTGCAAACTTGTTGTCGTTCTGCGGGATGATCGTCCCGAAGTACTCCTTGACGAGCTCTTCGTGCTCGCGCAGGCCGGAGTCCATGTCGAGGAAGAGGACGCCCTGGGACTCGAGGTCTTCCTTCAGCTTGTGGTAGACGACCTCGGACTCGTACT
>DASQXE010000198.1:0-35402 GCA_035639875.1 Gaiellaceae bacterium
CGCGAAGAAGCTCACCGTTCGCAATCCGGACGGCTCGCTGAAGGTCGTCGGCCTCGATCCTCTGGACGGCTTCTACGAGAACGTGGCCGCCCACTGGGCACCCCAGTGGGGCGTCGACTGGACCGACGCATCCGGCAAGTCGATCCTCTCCACGAGTCCCGGCTGGGCCAAGTGGCTCCAATGGACGAAGGAGCTCATCGACTGGTACGGCTACAAGAACCTCGTCCGTTTCCAGGCGAGCGCGGGCGACGAGTTCTCGCCTCAGCAGGCCTTCGAGCGCGGCAAGTTGGCGATGAACCTCGACGGGGAGTGGCGCGTTGCCTTCATCGACGCCGAGCATCCGGAGCTCAACTATGGGACGGCGCCCTTCCCGGTCGACGACGACCAGCCCGACCTGTACGGATCCGGCTACACGACGGGGAGCATCATCGGCATCCCGAAGACGTCGAAGCACCAGGACGCGGCGTGGGAGCTCGTCAAGTATCTGGGCACCGACACGGGCGCGCTCGTGAAGATGACGAACGGGATCCGCAACGTCCCGACGACGAATGACGCGTTGAAGTCGCCGGGCATCAAGCCCGACGAGAACTTCAACGTCTTCCTGCAAATCTTCGCCAACCCGAACACGCGGACGACGCCCGTGACCATCGTCGGGAGCGCGAACCAGGATCTGGCGGACGCCTTCGTCGCGAAGTACCAGGCGGGTAAGGTCGACGACCTCCAGGCCGGGCTCGCGAACCTCGACAAGCAGATCGACGCGCAGCTCGCGGCCGCCGGGGGCGCTCAGGTTCCGTGAGGTGAGCGCAACCGCGCAACCTGCAGCTCCGGGAGCGCCGGTGATCGATCGCCGGCGCTCCCGCCGCAAAGCCGCGTGGCGGCGCCGTGGGACGGTGCTCGCCTTCATGAGCCCCTGGATCGCGGGCTTCGCGATCTTCTTCGGCTACCCGCTCGTGATGACCGCGTACTTCTCCTTCACGCACTACGACCTGCTCTCCTCGCCGCGCTGGATCGGGCTGGCGAACTACCGGTACCTCTTCAACGGAGACCAGCAGGTCTGGCCGGCCGTCTCGAACACGCTCTGGTTCATGGCCGTCTCGGTACCCGCGAACGCGCTCTTCGCCTTCGGAATCGCACTCATGCTCTCGCGCGCGCGGAGCGGCGTCGGGTTCTTCCGCACCGTGTTCTACCTGCCCGCGCTCGCGCCGCCCGTCGCGGCGACCCTCGGGTTTGTCTACCTCCTGAACCCCGGGACCGGACCGGTCAACCAGCTGCTCGGGAAGCTGGGCATCGACGGCCCACTCTGGTTCGACTCCCCGCAGTGGGCGAAACCCTCGCTCGTCCTCCTCGGAATGTGGGGCATCGGGAACCTCATGATCATCTTCCTCGCCGCGATCATCGACGTGCCGCGGCACCTCCACGAATCCGCTGCTCTCGACGGCGCGGGTCCGCTCCAGCGCCTGCGTTACGTCACGCTTCCGACGATCAGCCCCGTGATCCTCTTCGCGATCGTCATCGGGGTGATCGATTCGCTCCAGTACTTCACACAGGCGTACGTCGCGAGCACGATCGCGGGCGGCTCCGCGGCTTCCGCGACCGAAGGGGCCAATTCTCTCGGCTACCCGCTCGAGTCCACGCTCTTCTACCCGATCCTGCTCTATCAGCAGGGGTTCCGCTACTTCAACATGGGCTACGCATCGGCGATGGCGATCCTGCTCCTGTTCGTCGCCTTCGCGGTCACCGCTATCGTCCTTCGCAACTCGCGCCGCTGGGTGCACATCGCGGGAGCGGCGAGATGACGAGCGCAACGGTCGAAGCGGCCGCGATCGTCCGGCGGAAACCGCCTGCAGACGTCCGGCGGCGCAGATTCCTCTTCGCCGTCGCCAACCACAGCCTGCTGATCGCGGCCGCGATCATCTTCCTGGCGCCGTTTCTCTTCATCGTCCTGACGGCGTTTATGACGAACGCGCAGGCCCTCTCGCCCGACCTCTGGCCGCACCCGTTCCGCTGGCACAACTTCATCGACGTCTTCCGAAAGATCCCGCTCTGGCGTTACGCGCTGAACTCGCTCCTCTACAGCGGGCTGGCAACGCTCTTCCTCCTCGTCTCGAGCATCCCGGTCGCCTACGCGCTCTCGCGCCTCCGCTGGCGCGGCCGCCACGCAGCGTTCCTCATCGTCCTCGTGGCGATGATGCTCCCGCCGCAGGTGACGGTGATCCCGGTCTACGTCATGTGGGCGAAGCTCCACCTGACGGGGACGCTTTGGCCGCTGATCCTGCCCAACCTGCTCGGCGACGCCTTCTCGATCTTCCTCCTCCGCCAGTTCTTCCTCACCATCCCGGAGGAGTACGTGGACGCAGCGCGTGTCGACGGCTGCGGCGAGTTCCGCATCTTGACGACCGTCGTGCTTCGCCTCGCCAAGCCGGCCATCGCGGCGGTCGCCCTCTTTTCGTTCCTCTATACGTTCAATGACTTCTTCGGCCCCCTTCTCTACACGGGCGAGAACCCGGCGAACTGGACGGTGTCCGTAGGGCTGTCCCAATTCCGGACGATCTACCAGGTTCAGTGGAACCTGACGATGGCGGCCACGCTCCTGGCGATCGCACCGGTCATCCTGCTCTTCTTCTTCGCCCAGCGGGTCTTCGTCGAAGGCGTGACGCTCACGGGGGTGAAGGGATGAAGGTCGCCGTCGTCGGTGGAGGCTCGACCTACACGCCCGAGCTCGTCAGCGGCCTCGCCCGCGAGCGTGATCGTCTGGATGTGCGGGAGCTCGTTCTGCAGGACATCGACGCCGAGCGGCGCGAGGTCGTCGGCGGAATGGCGGCCCGGATGCTCGAGCGTGCCGGGTTCGACGGAAAGCTGGAGATCACCGGCGACCTCGACCGGGCGCTGGACGGCGCCGATTTCGTCCTCATTCAGATTCGCGTGGGCGGCCAGGAGGCCCGCCTTCGGGACGAGACGCTCCCGCTCGCGTGCGGTTGCATCGGGCAGGAAACGACCGGCGCGGGCGGGTTCGCAAAAGCCATGAGGACGGTTCCGGTCGTTCTGGACATCGCGGCGCGTGTTCGTCGGCGCGCGGCTCCCGAGGCCTGGATCATTGACTTCACGAACCCCGTCGGGATCGTGACGCGCGCACTCCTGGACGCCGGTCACCGCGCCGTCGGGCTCTGCAACGTCGCGATCGGCTTCCAGCGTTCCTTCGCGCGCATGCTCGGGATCGAGCCGCAGCGCCTACTGGTCGACCAGGTTGGGCTCAACCACCTCACCTGGGTGCGGGCCGTCCGCCTCGACGGGGACGACCTGCTGCCCGAGCTCCTGGCCGCACGCGGGGACGAGATAGCCGAGCAGGTAGAGCAGCCGCGCAGTCTCCTCGACGAGCTCGGCGTCGTTCCGTCGTACTACCTCCGCTACTTCTACGCGCACGACGAGGTGCTCGCGGAGCAGCTCGAGGGGACGCCGCGCGCCGAGGACGTCATGGAGATCGAGCGGCGGCTACTCGACCTGTACCGCGATTCTTCCGTGGCCGAAAAGCCCGCGCTTCTGGAGAAGCGGGGCGGCGCTTTCTACAGCGAGGCGGCGATCGGACTTGCCGCCGCGCTTGCCGCAGGAAACGGCGAGACGCACGTCGTCGACGTCAGGAATGACGGCACGTTGGCGGGTCTCGCGGAGGACGACGTGGTCGAGCTGCCCGCGACGATCGAGCCTGACGGCCCCGTCCCGCTTCCGCAGGAGCCGCTTGCGCCTGAGCTGCTTGGGCTCATCCAGCACGTGGCCGCCTACGAGCGGCTGACCGCGCAAGCGGCCGTGAGAGGCGACCGCGAGCTCGCCCGCAAGGCGCTGCTGGCGCATCCGCTGATCGGCCAATACGCGATCGCGGAGGAGCTCGTCGAGCGGCTTTTACAAGAAGGGGTCGCGCCCCTACGGGGTGCAGCGTGAGCACGCCGATCCTGCTGGCGGTCGACGGCGGTAACTCGAAGACCGACCTCGCGCTCGCGCGCGCCGACGGCGAGGTATTGGCCCTCGTTCGCGGGCCCCACAGCTCGCCGCATCGGCTCGGCCTTGAAGGCTCGCTCGACCTCCTCGAAGGCCTGCTCGAGGCCGCACTCGAAGAAGCGGGGCTTCGGCGTTCCAACGGGCCTGTCGCCGACCTCGCCCAGCTGCTCCTGGCCGGGGTCGACGTGCCCGCCGAGGAGGAGCAGCTGCGCCACGGCGTCGAGCGCCGCGGCTGGGCGAAGCAGGTGCGCGTCGGCAACGACACCTACGCCGTCCTGCGGGCGGGCACGGAGCGAGGCTGGGGCATCGCCGTCGTCTGCGGCGCCGGGATCAACTGCGTCGGCGTCTCTCCCGACGGACGGCACGCCCGCTTCCCAGCGTTGGGAACGATCAGCGGCGACTGGGGCGGCGGATACGACGTCGGGCTCGCGGCCCTGTACGCCGCCGCTCGGAGCGAAGACGGAAGAGGGCCGAGGACGAAGCTCGAGCGCTCGGTGCCGAGGCACTTCGGCCTCGACGCGCCGCATGAGCTCGCGGAAGAGATCCATCGGAACCGGATCGACGCACGCAGGCTCGAGGAGCTGCCGCCGATCGTGTTCGCCGAAGCTGCCTGCGATCGAGTTGCCGGCGAGATCGTCGAGCGCCTCGCGAAGGAGGTCGTGGCCCTCGCCCGAGTCGCCCTGGAGCGGCTGAAGCTGCACAACGAGTCCACGGAGGTTCTGCTGGGCGGAGGTCTGCTCCAGGCCGCAGACGGGCGCCTGATCGGCTCGATCGAAGCCGGGTTGCACGAATTCGCGCCGACGGTCGTCATCCGCAGGGCGACGTCGGCCCCGATCGTGGGAGCGGCGCTCCTCGCATCCGACGGGCTGGACGCGAACGGCAAGGCGCAAGCGCGCCTCCGCGAGGAGCTGACGGCGGCGTCGGAGCGACTTGAAGGGAGAAACGATGGCTGACGTCCGCTTCGAACAGGCGACGAAGATCTATCCCGGAACCGATGCCCCCGCCGTCGACGCGCTCGATCTCCACGTCGACGACGGCGAGCTCGTCGTGCTCGTCGGGCCGTCCGGCTCGGGTAAGACGACCGCGCTGCGAATGCTTGCAGGCCTGGAGGAAGTGGACGCCGGCGCCGTCTACATCGGCGACCGCGACGTCACGGATCTGCAGCCGAAGAAGCGCGACGTGGCCATGGTGTTCCAAAACTATGCGCTCTACCCGTACTTCACCGTCGCCGCGAACATCGGCTTCCCGCTCAAGCTGGCGAAAGTCCGGAAGGCCGAGCGCGGGCGCCGCGTGCAGGAAGTCGCCGAGCTGCTCGGGCTGATTCCGTATCTGGAGCGGAAGCCGGCGCAACTCTCGGGCGGACAGCGGCAGCGTGTCGCGATGGGGCGTGCGATCGTGCGCAAGCCGAAGGTCTTCCTCATGGACGAGCCCCTTTCGAACCTGGACGCCAAGCTCCGGGTCCAGATGCGGGCCGACATCGCGGCGTTGCAGTCCCGGCTGGGTGTCACCACTGTCTACGTCACCCACGATCAGTCGGAGGCGATGACGCTCGGCCACCGCGTCGCCGCGATGAACGAGGGCCGTCTGCAGCAGTACGGGCCGCCGCGGGAGCTCTACAACCACCCCGTCAACACGTTCGTCGCCGGTTTCATCGGCTCGCCTTCGATGAATCTCTGCACGTTGCCGCTCGGCTCGAACGGCTCCCTGTCCCTCGGGAGCGAGCAGGTGCCGGTGACGGCGCAAACGAACGGGCGCAAGGAGCTCGTCCTCGGTCTGCGCCCGGAATCGCTCGAGCTGGCGTCGGAAGGAATTCCGGCCAAGGTGGAAGTGGTCGAGGAGGTCGGCGCGGATGCGTACGTTTTCTGCGTGGCCAACCTTCCGGGCGGCGAAGCGAAGCTCGTCGCCCGCACGGATTGCCGGCGTGCGCCCGAGCGGGGGGCACGGGTCGCGCTCAAGCCGAAGCCGGACGAGGCGCACATCTTCGACCCGGAGACCGGTGAGCGGCTCGGGACGTCATGAACGCCGAGCCAAAGCGCGAGGCGACCGCGCCGGGCGAGCTCTTCCTCTCTGAGATCCGCGAGCAGCCGGAGGCGCTCATGCGCCTGCTCGAACACGAGGCGGAGTTCGAGATGATCTCGCGCGCAATCGCGGAGCGGCGGCCGGCCGCCGTGCGGCTCGTCGGACACGGAACCTCGGACGCGGCCGCGACCTACGGCACCTATGCGTTCGGCCTCCTGCCGGGGCTGACGGCTCTGCGGGACACGATCTCCCTCACTGTCTACTACGGCGCAACGTTCGATCTCACCGGCTCCGTCGTCCTGGCGCTCTCACAGTCGGGTCGCACTCCCGACGTAGTCGAGTACGTCACGCGCACGCGGAAGCGCGGTGCCTTCACCGTGGCGATCACGAACGAACCGGAATCGGAGCTCGCCGCGGCGGCCGAGGCCACCATTCCGCTGTCCGCCGGATCTGAGCGTTCGGTGGCCGCGTCCAAGACGTACCTGAACCAGCTCGCGGCGCTCGCGCTTCTCGCCGCCGGCGCCGCCGGGCGCGGAGAGGAGTTCGCCGCCGGACTTCGGTCCCTTGCCGCGCAGCTGGCCGACGCGATCGGACCGCTGGAGCAGGCCGTGTCGGCCCCGGCGGTCGCGTTCACCTATGTCGGCCGCATGTACGTCATCGGACGCGGGCTCGAGTTTGCGACCGCGCGCGAAGTGGCTCTCAAGCTGACCGAGACCTGTCGAGTGGCGGCCGAGCCCCTCACCGCGACGGACCTCGCTCACGGCCCGGTGGCCGCGCTCGATTCGCTCTTTCCCGTTTGGACGATCGCGTCACACGACGAAAGTCTCCCTGCTGTGATCGACGGTGTCCGCCGCGTCCGCGACGCCGGCGCAACCGTTATCGCCAGCGGCACGGCGGCCGCGGAGATCGAAGGAGCGGCCTATCGGCTTCCGGTCCCCGACCCGCCGAACGCGATCCTCGCTCCACTTCTCTCCGTCGTCCCGGGCCAGCTCTTCGCCGCTGCCCTGGCGCAAGCGAAGGGGCTCGA
This sequence comes from Gaiellaceae bacterium, assembly GCA_035639875.1. Classification (GTDB taxonomy): domain Bacteria; phylum Actinomycetota; class Thermoleophilia; order Gaiellales; family Gaiellaceae; genus JAIBJP01. Next base: position 7,037 of record DASQXE010000198.1, read on the forward strand.
TCCTGACCATCCCGAGCGTCTGAGCAAAGTGACGCTGGCGCGGTAGGAGCTCGGTGCGAGTCGCGCTGACCTTCGACGTTGAGCACCCCGCGCGTCCTACCAGGGCGGGCGTAGAGGATCAGATCCTGGCCGTGCTCGCGGCCAAGGAGGTTCCGGGAACGTTCTTCCTCCAAGGCCGCTGGGCGCGCGCGAACCCGGATCAGGCGCGTCGAATCGCCTCGGCCGGTCATCTGATCGGAAACCACTCGCATCACCACGCGCCGATGAACGGCCTCACCGACGACGGCTTCCGCGCCGACGTGAAGGACGCCGAGGAGACGATTCACGGCATCACGGGCATCGATCCGCGCCCCTGGTTTCGCTGCCCGTTCGGCGCCGGGATGGATGACGAGCGTGTACTGCGTCTCCTCGCCGCGCTCGGGTATCGCCACGTCGGCTGGGACGTGGATCCGAAGGACTGGGACGACCACCGAACGCGCGCGGACATCGTCGGCGCCGTCCTTGAGGGCGTGAGCGAGCGAGATGACTCCATCGTCCTCCTGCACGGGTGGCCGGCGAAGACCGGTGAGGCACTGCGCGAGATCGTCGACCGGCTGCTCAGGGCCGGCCCCGAGTTCGTCGACGTCAGGGCGTTCGCCCCTTAGAGCACGGTCGCGACGAAGCGATAGGTGCGGAGATCGTCGACCGGTAGCCCGGCACACGAATAGTTCGTGCCCTGCCAGCAGTGGAAGCGCGCGCTCGCGTTCGTGAGGATCAGATCGACCCTGCGCACCGCTCCACGGCCGAGGGGGACGACCCGGCTCCCCCTGCCCGTCGAGTCGAGCGAGATCGGCCGCAGGCTCAGCCCGCCGCCGACGTAATGGATGAGGAGGTTCGCCACGGGGCCGCTCCCGAGATTCGGCAGGTCGACTCTCACGCGCACGTGCATGTCCGGCGGCGCAGTGAGCCTCGGCTTGAGGACGACGTAGCGCTGCGCCAGGTGCTTGATCCGGTACGAGAGCCAGCCCGTCGAATGCCGCGAGGGACCGAGCGCGTAGCGCGCCGCCGCCCGCGCGGCCGGATATTCCGCTCCCTCGGCGTAGAAGGAGCCGGGAACGCGATTGACCCAGGCGAAGTGCGCGAAGACCTGCCGGAAGCTGAGGCCGCGCGCTGCGAGGACGCGGCGCACCGCAAGGAGTGAGTAGGCATCGGGACCAATCGCGTCGGGCCCGGGCCCGTCCTCGTCCGAGCTCCCGTCCGCCGCCTCCCAAACTTGGCGGATGACGAGTGGGTCGGCAAGCTCGCCCCGATCCTCGATGAGGAAGCGCCAGAAGATCCAGGCCCCGTACTCGAAGCCGCCGGCGCCGAGGTCGACGGGCGTCGGGGGCGAAGTCAGCGTGCTGTCGTCCAGGTAGCGGATGCGGTCCTTGACGTCGGGACGGAACTGGCCCTCCATCACCATGGCCGTCCCCTCCATCAGCCAGAGGTCCTCGGCCACGTCGTAGTGAAATTGGATGGCGTGGAAGAACTCGTGCGCCGCCGTGACGTCGCGGAATTCCTGCGGCGTCTGTGAAGTGCCGAACTGGGCCTGGGAGAAATCGTCGTCGACGACGCAGTACGCCGAGGCGTCGTAGTACGGGTACGTGGAGCTCCGGCTGATGAAGTGCGGGTCGTCGGTCGTGCAGTAGCCGAAGAGCTTGACCTTGTCGCCGCCGAGGTCGGCCAGGTAGATGTCCGTGTCACTGCTCCCCTCGTCGTTCCTGGACGTAGAGTCGGGGAGCGGCGCCTGGAAGCCGTAATCGACGACTTCGAGATCCCACACCGACGCGAACGTGGCCATGGTCTGGTCGACCGTATCCGGGATACCGTTCGCCGGCGACGTGTCGGTGAGCGGTGGCGCATCCGGAGTCGAGACGACCCAGTGGTAGCAAAGGGGCCGCGACGCATCGCACGCGCTTCGCCAGTCGGATCGCGGAGCCGTGTAGTGGTGCTCGTCGCGGAACGTCGCGTCCGTTGGGCGGCTGAGCAACGCGTGTGCGGCTCGCTGCTCGTCCGGGGCGAGACGGCGGACGCGCATGACGAGATCGCGCAGGATCAGTGTCGCCGCCAACGGATTTGGTCGCGCCACGTCGCCGAACTCGCGCCGCACCGTTCGTAGGTGAAAGAGCGACCGAGCGCGCTCGAGCGCGTACTCGGGCTCGGTGAGACGGCCGTGCTCGAGCGCACGAAAGAGCGCGTCGTGGGGAGCAGGCGCGAGCGCGGGGAGGGGCCTCGGGTGAGCCGCGGCCGGCGCGGCGATTGCGAGGGCGCAGAGCGTTGGCAGGCAAAGTGCTGCGAGCTTCTTCATCGTATGGACAAGGATGTTGCGACCCCGGTTGCCTTGCAGAGTATTCCACCGGGCGGTGGGTCACCTCCGGGGCGGCCGGTAGACTCGTCCGCGTGAGCACGGTCGAGCGGGCGATTGGCGAAGGGACGATCGAGGTCCTCGATCACGGCTTCGTTCGGCTCGACGACGCGATGGCGAGCGACCTCTCGGTCGTCAACGCCGCGCGCGTGAGCTTCGCCCGCCGCAAGGAGGAGATGGACGAATCCGACGCCGGCCTGATCCGCTTTCTCATGCGCGAGCGGCACGGGACGCCCTTCGAGCACAACGCGTTCCGCTTCCACATCCGCGCGCCGCTCTTCGTCGCCCGCGAGTGGTTCCGTCATCGCATGGGCTCCTTCAACGAGTTCTCGATGCGCTACGCGAAGGCGACGGACGATTTCTACGTCCCCGAGTTGGAGGACGTCCGCACGCAGGTGGGAAAACCCGGCGCGTACTCGTTCGAGCCGGTCACGGACGAAATCGCGCAGGCCACGCGCGATGAGCTGGCTGCCGTCTACGCCGCCGCCTATGCGGCCTACGAGCGTTTGGTCGAGATGGGAGTCGCGCGGGAGCTCGCGCGCGCTGTTATGCCGGTCGGGGCCTATACCGAGTTCTACTGGACCGTCAATGCGCGGGCGCTCATGAACTTTGTCTCCCTCCGCGCCGCCGATACCGCGCAGCGGGAGATCCGCCGCTACGCCGACGCTGTCGAGCGCCTCTTCGCAGAGCGGATGCCGGTCACGTACGAAGCGTTCGTGGCCGCCGACCGCATCGCTCCTTAGAGCTCGCGCGGAGATAGCATCCGCGGCGAAGACCTTTTCCCAAGGAGGGACGCCATGGCCTACGAGCTTCCCCCGCTGCCGTATCCGTACGACGCACTCGAACCGCACATCGATGAGCAGACGATGCGGATCCATCACGACAAGCACCACCAGGCGTACATCGACAAGGTGAACGCGGCCCTGGAAGGCACGGAGTGGGAGGACAACCCGATCGAGCAAGTGCTCGGCGCCGATCTGGACCTCATCCCAGAAGACAAGCGCACCGTCGTCAGGAACAACGGCGGCGGCCATGCCAACCACTCTCTGTTCTGGGAGATCATGAGCCCGGACGGCGGCGGCGAGCCGTCGGGCGATCTCGCGGCGGCGATCGAGGACACCTTCGACTCGTTTGACGAGCTGAAGAGTCGCGTCATCGAAGCCGGCGTGAACCGGTTCGGGAGCGGCTGGACGTGGCTCGTCCACGACGGCACCGCCCTCGCGGTTCGCTCGACGCCCAACCAGGACTCGCCGCTCATCGACGACGATACGCCGATCCTCGGGATCGATGTCTGGGAGCACGCGTACTACCTCAAGTACCAGAACAGGCGCCCGGACTATCTCGAGGCGTGGTGGAACGTCGTCAACTGGGACGCCGTCGCGGAGCGCTACGCGTCGGCGGTCGGAAAGCCGGCCGCCCGCGCTAGCTGACCCGGGCCGAGAGCAGCCACGGGGCGCCGCCCTCGTGGCGCGAGACGACCCAGGCGTCGTAGTTCTTCAGGCGATACGAGACCGTCATGTCGACGGTCGTGGTGCCGCTGCCGACGTTGAACGTCCCGCACGTGCCGGCGTACTTGCCGTTCTTGGCGAGCCAGAGAACGTAGTAGTCGCCGCCTGAGAGCTTCGGCAGGCCGGCGACGTTGAGCTGCAGCTCCCAGTTTCCCGACTTGGGATCTCGGTCGCCCACCTTGATCTCTCCGCTCGCCTGCGGTGCGCTCGCCGTCGCCTCGAGTGGCACGGCGAACCGGTAGTGGGAGCCGCCCGTATCGGTCCAGCGTCCCACGCCGAAGAAGACGGCTGCGAGGACCGCCGCCACCGCAAACGCGAACGCGACCCGTCGCGGAGTCCAGACACGGCGCTCGGTGCCGATGCGGGCGACGGCATCGGTCAGCGAAGCCGGTACCTGCGCGGGAGGCGCCGGGGTCGCGCGGAGGAGCCGGTCGACGCGCTCGAGCCTGGCGATCTCCTCGGGCGGGAGGTCGCCGCCGACGAGGTCGCGGAAGTCCGGGTCGGTCATTCGCGCACTTCCTCGAGGAGGCCCGCCAAACGGGCGAGGCCGGTGCGGGTGCGGGTCTTCACAGTCCCGAGCGGGACGTCCAGGTAGCTCGCGATCTCGGTTTGGGAGAGCCCGCTCCAGTACGCGAGCTCGATCACGACGCGCTCGCGCTCGGGGAGCTGCTCCAGGGCCGAATGTACGCGCCAAGTGAGCCAGGACTGCTCGGCACGCTCGGCGGGCGTTGCGTCGGCCGACGCCTCCTCCGGTATCTCGGCGGCCTGCTCGCGCCGCTGCCTCGCCCGGTCGATGATCGCGTGGCGCGCGACGGCATATAGCCAGGCGGAACCGGAGCCGCGCTCGGCCTTGTAGCTTCGGGCCGAGCGCCAGACGGCTGCGAACGTTTCCTGCGCAGCGTCCTCTGCGCGCCCGTTGTCGCCGAGTTGGCGGACGGCCATGGCCAGGACGGGGCGTGCGAAGCGTTTGTAGAGCTGGTCGAAGGCATCGCGGTCCCCGCGCCCTACGCGCTCGATGAGGCGTCCGTCGGTTTCGGCCGTCGCCACGGCAACAGGCATACCGACGCTTGATACGAAGCGCAACCCCTTACGGTTTCAGCAAGCGGCCGCCGTCGACGACGAGCGACGTTCCGGTAACGAATTCGGCCTCGACGAGGTACATGACGGCGGCAGCCACATCCTCGGGCGAGCCGAGGCGGCCGAGGAGAGTTTCCGCGGACCGCCGCTCCTCCTGGCCGGGTTCGACAGCGACGGGGCCGGGCGCGACGCCGCACACCCGCACGTCGGGCGCGAATGCTCGCGCAAGGACCCGGGTGAGCATCGCCTGCGCGGCCTTGGCGGCGCAGTGGGGAGCGAATGAAGGCCAGGGCTGGTACGCGGCCACGTCTTCGATCATCACCACGAGGGCGAGTTCGGAGCGTCGCAGGTGCGGGACGGCGGCCTGCGTGACGAAGAAACTTCCCTTCGCCGTCGCCCCGAAAGCCGCATCCCACTCGGCTTCGCCGACCTCTTCCACGTCCCGCGGCTCGAAGCCTTCGCTCGCCGCGTTGACCAGGAGGTCGAGTCCGCCCAGCTCGGCGGCGGCTCGCTCGACGAGCGCCCGCGCCTCCTCTACCCGCGAGACGTCCGCGTCCTTGTGCCCGGCTGCGAGCACGCGAAAGCCTTCGGCCTCGAGCCGGGCTGCGATCACTCGCCCGACGCGGCCGGTCCCGCCCGTCACGAGCCCGCGCCGTTCGGACACCCGCGGAACGATAAGCTCTCGCGGCAACAAAGGGACGGAGAGCCGGAAGGAGACGCATGGCCAGCTTGGTCTTCAATCACGAGGAGATCGCCGCCCGGGAGCTGAAGTCCGAGCTGCTCGAGATGGACGGCATCTCGCGCGCGTCCGTCGAGGCGCACTACAAGCTCTACGAGGGGTACGTCAACAAGCGCAACGAGATCCTGAAGAAGCTCGTGGAAGTGGACGTTTCGGCCGCGAACCAGGTCTACTCCGAGATCCGGGCTCTCAAGGTCGATCTCACCTTCGCCATCGGCGGCGTCAAGAACCACGAGATCTACTTCGAGCACCTCGGGGGCGGCGGAGGGGATCCGGACGGCTCGATCGGCTCCCTCATCGAGCGCGACTTCGGCTCCATCCAGGCGTGGCGCGCGGACCTCAAGGCCACAGGGATGGGTGGCCGCGGGTGGGCCTGGACGGCGTACGACTGGGACGAGCAGCGCCTCTTCAATTACATCGGCGACGCCCAGAACACATTCCCGATCTGGAACGCGACGCCGCTCGTCGCGCTCGACGTCTACGAGCACGCGTATTTCCTCGATTACCAGACGGACCGGGCGTCCTACATCGAGGCCTTCTTCAACAACCTCGACTGGAATGTCATAAACCAGTGGGTCGCCAAGTACCAGATCTCCGCATAATCAAGGCCTGAAAGAAGCGCTTCTCATTGCGGCGGGGTACTTACTCGGCTCCCTACCGTGGGGCCTGTGGCTGCCGCGCCTCCTCGCCGGCGTCGACATGCGCACGGTGGGGAGCGGGAACGTGGGCGCGACGAACGTCTGGCGGACACTCGGCTTCAAGCTCGGATTGGGGGTCGCGTTCCTGGACATCGCCAAGGGCGCGGCCGCGGCGCTGCTCGGTCGCTGGCTGGGCGACGATCTGATCGGCGTCCTCGCCGGCTGCGCTGCCATGGCCGGCCACTGGCGTCCCTTCTTCATGGGCTTCGGCCGCGGGGGCAAGACCGTGGCGACGACGGGCGGGGTCGGACTCGCCGTCGCTCCGTTTGCAACTCTGTCCGCGGCGGCGGTCTGGATCGTCGTTTTCCTCGTCACCAGGTACGCGTCGGTCGCGTCCATGGCCTCGGCCGCGAGCTTGCCGCTGTTCGCCCTTCTCTACGGCGCCTCGTGGCCCGTCCTCACGTTCACCTCCGGCGCCGCGGTTGCGATCGTCGTCCTCCACCGGACGAACATCGCGCGGCTCGCCCGCGGAACGGAGAACCGCATGGCTTTACGCCGCCCGCCCTCGACGGTCGGCGGGGGAACAACCGGGACACCGCTTCAGTCGAAGCGCATGTGAAGCTCTTCCCACTCGTGCTCGCGTCCGCGGCGATGGCTGGCTACGCGTCGTTCCCCTCGGCTGACGATGATGACGACGGTCGGGTGCCCTTCATTTGCTCCCCGAAGCAAAGCGGCTTCCTTGTGGAGCAGGGGTCGACGAGCGCGTTCCGTACCGCTTCAACTTGCTCACCCAATGCGGGATCGAATGGGCCTACGTCGACGGCGGGTACTGGCTCCCGCGGCCCCAAGCTCGAGACGCCCAGTAATTGCGCGAGCATCGAGCCGGGGACGATAGTTCTCGAGCGCGATGACCCCGCAGTCTTCGACGCCGACGAGGGCGGGGGCGCGCGCTTCACACCCGCCCGCGCTGAGTTTCGGCCCGAGCCCTGCGCCTAGAAGGCGCGGAGCCAGTCCCTGAGCTCGGTATGGCTGGGCGAGTGCTCGCCGTTCGAGAGCTCGTCGCGTACCTCGCCCACCGTGCCGAACCGCTCGGCGAGGACGTCGTGGTTGTGGATCGTCTCGAAGTTCAGCTGGCGCGCGAGCACGAAGTCCCCATCCTCGAGCTCCGGGTAGTCGTCGAGGGCGCTCTTGACCATCAGGCGGACGGAGTCCTCGACGAACCGCGGAGTGAGATGGGCGTGCTCCACCACGAAGAGTTCGTCGGGGCGCTTGAGCAGCTCGTAGACCGGCGAGCTCATCGAGCGTTCGACGATGGCGACGAGGTCCTCCGCGTCGAGGCGCACGCGGGTTCCCAGGTAGAGCGTCCCGCGGCCGCGCTGGTTGTGGGTCGCGAGTGGGACGAGCTCGAGGATGCGCTCGACGTCGGCGTCCTCGAAGCCCGCCTCGCCGAGCCGCTCGGCAGCCTGGTCTCGGACGAGACCCTGCGCGCATGGGCAGGCATTGATCCCGGTCGCCTCGACGCCGACCACGCGGCGGCCCCCACCCGGCGACGCTGCCGCGAGTCCGATCAGCGTGACGAGCTCCTGTGTTCGGAGACCGGTCACCGGCGTGAGCCGCTCGATCGGATAACGCGCGGCGATCTTCACCTCCGCCCGCAGCGCGCGCTGGCGCTCGACGATGTGCCGCGCGATGTGCTCGGCGAGGTTCTCGACCAGCAGCTTGCCGTCGATGACCACCTCGTCGATCGCCTCCTCGAAGAGCTCGGGGAAGCGCGACATATGAACGCCCTTTTGCGCCGGGTCGAGGTCCACGAAGCAGTCGATCTCCGCCGAGACGAGCGCATCCTGACCGCCGTGCTGCATTCGAACGGCCTTTTGGACCCCCGTCACTCCCGCGCGCGAGAGACCGATTCGCACCTCCGGCGCGGACGCCTGTAGGTCAGGAACGGCCGTTAGTCTCTCGTCCACGCGCCAACCGTAGCAAGGGACTTTGGAGCAGATGCCTGAGGACAAGAGGTTCGCCCAGCTCGTGTCGCTCGCCTGTCACGACCTGCGCACGCCGCTGGCGACCATCTTCGGGTTTGCGCGCACGCTTGCGCGAACCGAGCTCGCAGCCCCGACCGACCGCTACGTCGAGATGATCGAGGCCGCCTCGCAGGAGATGACGGACCTCCTCGACGAGCTCTCCCTCGTGGCGCGCGTCGAGGGGGGCCGTTTCGACCCGCGCCTCGCGGAGGTCGACTCGCTGGAGCTTGCTCGCTCGGCCGCCGCGGCATTCGAAGAAGGCCGGGTCGAAGTCAGCGGCCAGGGCGCCACTGTGCGCGTCCCCGAGGAGGAAACGCGGCGAGCTCTGTCGCAACTGGCGCGGGCGGCGAGTCGCCACGGCGGCTTCGACGCGGTAGCCCTTGCCGTGGACGGAGTGACGCTAACCGTCTCTCCAGTGACTCAGTACTCCGGGCCGGTGCTCCTGGGCCAAGAGCTTCGCGACCTCGGCGCTGCCGCTGCCACTGCGCTCGTCCGCGCGTTGGGAGGTTCCGTCGAGGTCGCGGGCGACCGCCTCGTCGTCCGCCTACCGTCCTAGCCGCGAACGGGGCGCCGTCGGGCGGTCAGCAGCGCCGCGCCGAACCCGAGCGCGAAGCCAACCAGGAGCCCGAGTGCGAACCGCTCCCACAGCCACGTGAAGAGCCAGATCTTCCTCGCCGTGAGCGACGTCGAAACCAGCAACCCCTGGACGAGCGCGCCGAATATCCACATCGCAACGACTACTCCAACCAGCCAGAGAAAGATCCGCGTCATGCGTCTCTCCTCGGATTCGCCTCCTCGCTCGCGACGACGCGGAATAGCGCCGCGACGACGGCCGGATCGAACTGCCCGCCCGAGTTCTCCTCTATCTCATCGAGAGCTTGCGAAAGCGGGAGCGCTGCCCTGTACGGCCGGTCGGTCGTCATTGCGTTGAAGGCATCGCAGCAGCTGACGATTCGCGCGATCAGGGGAATGTCCTCGCCGGCGAGGCCGTCCGGATAGCCACGGCCGTCCCACCGTTCGTGACACGACCGGACGACGGCGCCGACCTGGCCGAGAAGGCCGCCCACCTTCTCCAGCATTCGTTCGCCCTCGATCGTATGCGTGTTCATGATCGCTCGCTCCTCGTCCGTGAGCGGCCCCGGCTTGTTGATGATCTCGTTGGGGATCCGCACCTTCCCGACGTCGTGGAGGAGCGCGACGAACTCCGCGTCACGGCGTTCCTGGGCGCTGAGCCCGAGGTCGTCGGCGACTGCCATCGCCAGGTCGACGACCTCACGGCTGTGGCTACCCGTGTAGGCGTCATCGGCCTCGACGACGTCACCGAGCAGGAACGCCGTGCCGCGGTACGCTGCGCTGAGCTCTAGGGCGTGGTCGATGTGCAGCCTCCGCTCACGGGCGAAGACGGACAGCAGGAGCATGAGCGGTAGCGCGAGGAGGAAGGCGTACTCGTCGTCGACGGCCGCGAACGCAACGGCGAGACCGACGGATGCCAGGGCCGCGTCCACGAGCCAGACCAGACTCATCGCGCGAAGCTGCGCCGCAGGCCGCACGCCGAGCGTCAGCCGCTCGTGAGCCGCTGAGCTCCCGAAGTCGGTCGCGAACTGGGCTGCAAGCGCTCCGATGTACAGAGGGACGTTGGCCAGCGCCGGCGGTCCCTCGCCCGCGGCGCCGAGCACCGCGACCGGCCCGAGCACGTACCAGCCGCTGACGAGTGAGAGCACGACACGCTGCATGTGAATCGTCCCGCGTGCGAAGTCGATGACGCTTCCGAGCAAAATCCCGCCGGCCACGAGGAAGGGCACCCAGGACAGCGGCACAACGAAGAGCATCGGGACGAGCACGAGCTGGGTCGGCACGGCCGAGCCCGTGCCGACGTCGAACACGAGCCGGAAGGCAAGGCCGTAGGCAGCGAGCAGAAGGAAGAGCACGAGCGGCCCCGGCTTGCGTTCGGACGCGGGCAAGAGGTCGGCAACCAGCGAGGATGCGGCGAGAAAGCCGCCGCCCAGGACGAGCGCGGAGATCCATTCGCGCCGGACCAGGCCGCGCGGCCGCCTCGCTCGCAGATCGCCGATGGCGCTCTCGACGGCGGGGTCGAGCGCAGCCTGCGGGGTCGCGACACTCGCCATTCACGGAGAATTGCTGCCCCGGGCACTCGGCGAATCACTCGTTTCAGGGATCGAGATCCCCCTGACGGGTGATCGTGGCGCGTTTCGGGGCGAAGCAGAGTTCCGAGCGGGAGAGTGTTGCGGTGAAGCGGCCCCTTTTCGTCCTCGTGTTTGCGCTCTGCGCGTTGCTTCCGGCGGCGCCCGCAAAGGCCGACGGTCTTCTGTCGGGCGTCCTACCGGGGGTGGTCTCGCCGTCAGACACACCGGACGCCTGCGATACGAAGGCGTCCCAGCCATTCGCCCGGTGGGGAGACTCGAACTACTACGTCCTCGTTCCCGACGGCGCGTTCGAAGGCGGCGCTGCCGGCTGGAAGCTGAGCGGGGGCGCAAAGGTCGTTCGCGGCAACGAGTCTTTCTACGTCCACAGTGCCGGCGACCGGTATTCGCTCTACCTGCCCGCGGGCAGCTCGGCGACGTCGCCCCCCATGTGCTTCGCGCCCGGCGATTGGCACTTCCGCTTCTTCGCGGCCGATTACGGCACGGTGCGCGTGAAGGTCGTGGTCAAGAGCCTCCTGGGTGTCGTCTCGACCCTCGATGGAGGAACGGTGAAGGCCGGCTCGGCCTGGCAGCCGTCGCCCGACGTCGAGCTCGCGCTCACGAACGTCTGCGGCATCGTCGCGACGGACAGCGTCTCGATCCGCCTGATTCCGACGGACTCAGACGTGCGGATCGACGACGTGTACCTCGACCCCTGGCGCGTCGGCTAGCTAGATCTCGGACGGCGGGCTTTCGCCGGGCAAATACGCGTCCGCGGTCAGTTAGATGCTGACGCCACGCGTCATTCTGAACGCGAATGCGTGCGAGCTCGACCCCGTGTAAATGGACGCGCGCTCAGCGCGTTGGCTCGCGCTCGCTCGCTGGCCTCCTTTGCGAGCCCGCTCCAGAGTCGCCAGCTAGCGGAGGAGCCGCGAGAGGCGGCGATCCTTGAGGACGCGCCCTTCAGTCTGACAGGACGGGCAGTAGTAGATCGTGTGCTCGTCGAAGTCGACCTGGGCGATTGGCGTGCCGCAGTTGGGGCACGGCTCGCCGAGCCTGTTGTGGATCCGGTAGGCAACCTTGTCCGACGCGCCTCGTTCGCGTAGCTCGAGGCCTCGAGCTAGCTCCCCGTCGATCGCCTCTGCCAGACGCTGCACCTCCTCTGTCATGAGCTCCGTCGTGAGCGCATAAGGCGACAGGCGCGCCTGGAGAAGGATCTCGTTCGCCCAGGCGCGGCCGATTCCGGCGAGCAGTCGCTGGTCTCGGAGGAATGCGTGCAGCCGCCGGGAGTCCGACGCCAGGATTTCCCCGAGACGCTCCACGCCGAGACGGTAGGCCTCCGGGCCGAGGTGAGAAAGCTCGGCGTCGATCGCCGCGGGCGTGTAGACGCCCACCTTGGCGCGCTTCTTGGGACCGCCCTCCGTGAGGACGAGGGACGATCCGTCCTCGAACGAGAGGCGAAACGCAGGCGTTTTCGGCTGCTTCTCGCCGAAGCGCAGATGGCGCAGCCGCCCCGCGCTCATGAGATGGATATGCAGCACGAGCTCCTCGTCCTCGGCCGGAAAGAGGAGGTTCTTGCCGCGCCGGTCCGCGCCGGCGAAGCGCCTCCCTTCGAGCGCGGACAACGGCGGGTCGAACGTCTTCAGCGTAGCGACGTGCGCCGGCCCCGCCTTGGCGATCGGGAAGGCGCGCACCGGGTCGTCAAGCTGACGACGCAACGCCTCAACTTCAGGAAACTCAGGCACCTCGCGCTCCTGGCCGGTGGCGGCTACGGGCGGGCGCAGCCCGGCTCCACGCGCCACCTGGCGTCGCTGGCTGCAAGATGCTGCGCTCGCGGCACCTCGTCGTACTGGCTTGTACTGTCTCGGCGCCGCTCGCTTGCCTCTCTTGCCAGCGGCGCCCCAGGAACGCGAGGAATGTATCCGTCATGGACCCGATCACAGTAGCCGTGGAGCGGGGTGGGGTCGTCGAGTCGCGCCACCGTGTGCACGCCGTCAGGGTCGAGGGCGACAAGGTCCGGGAGTCGTGGGGCGACGCCGAGCTCGTGACTTTCCTGCGATCGGCGCTGAAGCCCGTGCAGGCGTTGCCGCTCGTCCGGTCGTACCCGTCGCTCTCCGATGAGGAGGTGGCTATCGCCTGCGCCTCGCACGGCGCCGCGCCGGAGCAGCTGGAGGCGGTCAAGCTTCTGCTCGCCCGCTCGTGGTCGAGCGAGGACGATCTCGAGTGCGGGCCGGTGGACGGGAGCCGCCTCCGTCACAACTGCTCGGGCAAGCACGCCGGCATGCTTGCGGTCTGTGCGGCGCGCGACTGGCCGCGTGAGGGTTACCGCCTGCCGGCGCATCCTCTCCAGCAGGAGATCGGCGAAGTGGTCGCGGAGGCGGCGGGGCTGCGGCACCAGCCGCCCACGGCGATCGACGGATGCGGTGTCGTCACCTTCGCCCTCCCGCTCGAGCGCACCGCGGTGATGTTCACGCGTATCGCCGCCGCGCAGCTCGACGGAGCGCGGCGCATCGTCTCCGCGATGACGGCGCTGCCCGAGCTGGTAGAAGGCCCGGGCCGGACGGCGACCGAGATCATGAAGGCGCTTCCCGGCGTGATCGCGAAGGGAGGAGCGGAAGGACTCCTGTGCCTGGGTTATCCGGACGGCGTCGCGTTCGTCCTCAAGGCAGAGGACGGAGCGTCGCGCCCACTCGGACCGGCCGTCGCCTCTCTGCTCGGGATCTCGGAGCTCGCGGAAGCCCCGATCGAAAACAGCCGCGGCGAGATCGTCGGCCGCCTTCGCGTCGAGGTCTAAAGCCGTAGAAAAACGCTGGTGGGGGCCCTTTTGCTCTGCTATAACGCGGATCGAGCCAGGAGGGGGGTCCTTTTGGTCGAAGAATCGCCCAATGATGATCCGCCCCGGTGCCGAGCCGCAGCCCGGCCGCGTTCAACTTCCCCCTAAGGAGCCGGCATGGCCAAAGCAGTGAATGAGACCACCGCCGCTGGCGACGGTCGCAACGGAGCCCCCTCCGGCGCGCTCGTCGCAGACATCATCATCGCGAACGCGCCCGACCCTGTCTTCGTCTCGGATCTCGAAGGAAAGATCCTGCAGGCGAACGATGCGGTCTCCGAGCTGCTCGGCTTCCGCAAGGACGAGGTCGTCGAGCAATCGCTCTCGCGCTTCATCAGCTCTGAGGAAACGCGCGAGTTCACCGCCGCCCTGCGCGAGGTCGTCGAGCGCGGCGTGACGCGCAACGCGGTGCTGAACCCGCGATCGGCCTCGGGAGAGGTGATCCCGACGAGCCTGAACGCGTCCGCGCTCCGCGACGGCGACGGCAACGTGATCGGGGCGATCGGGATCCTGCGCGACATGCGCGAGCTCGACAAGGCGCGCGCCTACGCCGAGCGTCTGATCGAGGACGCGCCCGACCCGGTGTTCGTCTCCGACCTCGAGGGGATGATCATCCAGGCAAACGAGGCCGTGTCCGAGCTGCTCGGCTTCCGCAAGGACGAGGTGCTGGAGCAGTCGCTCTCGCGCTTCATCAGCCCCGACGAGACGCGCGAGTTCACCGCTGCCCTGCGCGAAGTGGTCGAGCGCGGCGTCACGCGCAACGCCGTGCTCCATCCACGCGCGGCCACGGGCGAGGTGATCCCGACGACGCTGAACGCCTCGGCGCTCCGCGACGGCGAGGGCAACGTGATCGGCGCCATCGGCGTCCTCCGCGACATGCGCGAGCTCGACAAGGCGCGCGCCTATGCCGAGCGTCTGATCGAGGACGCGCCCGACCCCGTGTTCGTCTCCGACCTCGAAGGCAAGATCATCCAGGCGAACGAGGCCGTGTCCGAGCTGCTCGGCTTCCGCAAGGACGAGGTCGTCGAGCAATCGCTCTCGCGCTTCATCAGCCCCGACGAGACGCGCGAGTTCACCGCCGCCCTGCGCGAGGTGGTCGAGCGCGGAGTGACGCGCAACGCGCGCCTCAACCCCCGGGCCGCCACCGGCGAGATCATCCCCACGACGCTGAACGCCTCCGCCCTCCGCGACGCCGAGGGAAACGTGATCGGCGCCATCGGCGTCCTCCGCGACATGCGCGAGCTCGACAAGGCGCGCGCCTATGCCGAGCGTCTGATCGAGGACGCGCCCGACCCGGTGTTCGTCTCCGACCTCGAGGGCACGATCGTTCAAGCGAACGAGGCGGTCTCGCAGCTGCTCGGCTTCCGCAAGGACGAGGTGCTCGAGCAGTCCCTCTCCCGCTTCATCAGCCCCGAGGAGACGCGCGAGTTCACGGCCGCCCTGCGCGAGGTGGTCGAGCGCGGCGTCACGCGCAACGCCAGGCTGAATCCACGCAGCGCCTCCGGCGAGGTCATCCCCACGACGCTCAATGCGTCGGCGCTGCGCGACCCTGATGGCAAGGTCATCGGCGCGATCGGAATCCTGCGCGACATGCGTGCCTACGAGAAGGTCGTGCAGGATCTCGAGCAGTCCAAGGCCGAGCTTCAGGAGAAGATCCTCGACCTGGAGAAGTTCGAGGAGGTCGTCGTCGGCCGTGAGCTGAAGATGATGGCGCTCGAGAAGGAGCTCGAGCAGTTCAGGGCCCAGGTCGGAGAGCCCGGCGGAGCCGGCGCGACTCCCTAAATGGCCGAGGCGAAGCGGCTCGCGGACGCCGGGCTCGGCGGCTCGCCGGCAGATCTCCTCGCGCGCGTAACAGAGCTCGAAGGACGGGTGCGCCAGGCGGAGGAGCGCCGGCGAGCGCTGCTCCACATCATGGGCGACCTCAATGACTCGAACAAGCGCCTCGGCGAGCAGCGCAAGGCGATGCTCCACATTCTGAAGGACTCGCACAAGTCGAACCTGCGGCTGGAGGCGAGCCGCAAGGCGATGATCCACATCATGGGCGACCTCCGCGAGACGACCGCGGAGATGGAGCGCCGCGAGCACGAGCTGCGCCAGAAGCAGGAGCAGCTCGTCCAGGCCGGCAAGCTGGCGACGCTCGGCGAGCTGACGACCGGAGTCGCGCACGAGCTCAACAACCCCCTGAACAACATCGGCCTCTTCGTCGGCAACGTCATCGATCGGATCGCGCGCGGCGAGGAAGACAGGGAGCGGATCGTCCACGACCTCGGGCAGGTCGTCGAACAGGTGCAGAAGGCGACCGAGATCATCACGCACCTGCGCACGTTTGGGCGCGCGGCCCAGGTGACGCTCGAGCCCGTCGACGTCCAGGACGTGATCCAGCGCGCCCTTTCGCTCGTCCAGGAGCAGCTGCGCCTGCGCCTGATCACCGTCGAGCTGGATCTTCTGCCCGAAAGCCCCGTGGTGCTCGGGAACGCGATTCAGCTCGAGCAGGTCTTCATCAACCTGCTCGCCAATGCCCGCGATGCGCTCGAGCACGCCGAGCGGAAGGAGATCGTCATCTCCTGCGCAGTCGAAGACAGGCTCGCGGTCATCGTCTTCCGGGACACCGGGCCGGGGATTCCGGCCGGCCTCGAGCAGCGCATCTTCGATCCGTTCTTCACGACGAAGGACGTCGGCCTCGGAACAGGGCTGGGGCTCTCGATCACCTACGGCATCGTCCAGGAGCATGGTGGCTCCATCTCGGTCGCAGGGCAGCCCGGGGAGGGCGCCGTCTTCACCCTCGAGTTCCCGCTCGCCGAAGGGGCGGAGGACGGAAGGTGACGAGGCCGCGGATCCTTCTCGTCGACGACGACACGGCTCTCCTCGAGGCGCTGCCCGAGACGTTGCGCCTGCGCGCGGACGGCATCGAGGTGGACATCTGCGACTCGGCGCCCGGCGCCCTCAAGCTGATCGAGGAAACCGATTACGACGTCATCATCAGCGACATCAAGATGCCCGGGATGGACGGGCTTGCGCTCCTCGCCGAGATCAAGGAGCGCCGCCCGGACACGCCCACCTTGCTGATCACGGGCCACGGGGAACGCGACCTTGCCGTCGCCGCCCTGCGTGGCGGCGCGCATGACCTCGTGCAAAAGCCGATCGACCGCGACTACTTCGTGGCCACGCTCGAGCGCGCGATCCAGCTTCGAAAGCTGGACCGGCAAGTCGCGGCCCAGCATCAGGCGCTGGAACGTCACGCGCGCGTGCTCGACCACGTGGGCGACGGCGTCTTTCTCGTCGACGCCGAGGGCATCGTGCAGCTCTGGAACCCGGCCGCGGAGGCGATCACCGGCCTTGCGATCGAGGCCGTTGTCGGCCGCCCGGTGGACGAGGTCATTCCCGGATGGATGGCGCTCGAGCCGCTCTTGCCGGTCGCCGAGTCTCCCGGCGCCCCCACCCGTGCATCGGAAGCGATCCCGGTCGACCTCGGCGGACGGGAGGTCTGGCTCTCCATCTCGGTCGTGCGCTTCGCCGACGGCACCGTCTACGCCTTCCGGGACCTGACGGCTGAGCGCGCGATCGACGACCTGAAGCGGGAGTTCCTCGCCACGGCGTCCCACGAGCTGCGCACGCCGCTCTCCGCCATCTACGGCGCGGCCATGACGCTGCGCCGCCGGGATTTGGACCTCGACGACGACGGCCGCCAGCAGCTCCTGAACGTCATCGCGCAGGAATCGGACCGGCTGGCCCGCATCGTCAAGGAAATCCTGGTCGCGGATCATCTCGATTCCGGCCGACTGCGGACAACGCCCGCTCAGCTCGATCCGATCGACTCGGCGGCCTCGGTCGTCGAAGCGGCCAGGATCTACGCTCCGCCGGGCATCGCCATCGAGCTGGACGCGCCCGACGGAGTCCGGTCGGTGGCAGCCGATCCAGACCATCTTCGCCAGGTACTCGTCAACCTCGTGGACAACGCGGTCAAATACTCCCCGGACGGCGGGCACGTGACGGTGCGGATCGAGGATCGCGGCGGCTCTGTTCGCTTCGCCGTGAGCGACGAAGGCCTGGGAATCCCGTCCAACGAGCAGACGCGGATCTTCGACAAGTTCTACCGCCTCGACCCGGGCCTCAATCGAGGCGTGGGCGGCACGGGGCTCGGCCTCTACATCTGTCGCGAGCTCGTGCGCCGCATGGACGGACGGATCTCGGTCGCGTCGACGCCCGGCCGCGGCTCGACCTTCGCCGTCGATCTCCCGGTCGCCACCGTCTCGGAGGGGCCGTCCGGGCCGGAAGAAATTCGTCCTAGCGCTTTTCCACAGGCGTTGTAGAATCTCCGGCCTGGTGGCTGCGAGCCGGGGGGCTGTGCGATCTCGCCGGCTCTTTTCGTTCCTCCAACGACGACGTTGACGCGGTAACGAGAAAAGGCGAGGTCGATTTGCTGACGGTCGAGATCTCTCTGCCCGAGATCGAGGAGCTGCAGAAGCTCGTTACCGACGGGCTGGAGAAGGGATTCCTGAGCTACGACGAGATCGTCGCCGGGCTCGAGGAGGTCGACCTCAGCAAGGAGCAAATCGAAGACTTCTACACGTACCTCATCGACCACGGCATCGAGCTCGTGGAAGGCGTGGAGCACAAGGCACCGCCGCACGAGGCGCCGGCGCTCGCCGAAGAGGACAAGGTCCCGAAGCTCGATCTGACCGTCGAGCCGTCCCTCGACTCGCTTCGCCTTTACCTGCGAGAGATCGGGCGCGTGGCTCTACTGACAGCGGACCAAGAGGTGTCGCTCGCAAAGCGGATCGAGCGCGGCGACATGGCCGCGAAGACGCAGATGATCGAGGCGAACCTCCGCCTCGTCGTCTCGATCGCCAAGGCATATCTCGGCCGTGGCCTGTCGTTCCTCGACCTGATTCAGGAGGGCTCGCTCGGGCTGATCCGCGCGGTCGAGAAATTCGATTACCGCAAGGGCTACAAGTTCTCGACGTATGCGACCTGGTGGATCCGGCAGGCCGTCACGAGGGCGATCGCCGACAAGGCGCGCACGATTCGCATTCCGGTGCACATGGTCGAGAAGCTGAACAAGGTCGTGCACATCGAGCGGCAGCTCGTCCAACGCTTGGGGCGCGAGCCTCGTCCGGAGGAGATCGCCGTCGAGCTCGAGATGACGACGCAGGAGGTCCGCGAGATCCTGCGGATGGCCCAGCTGCCGGTCTCGCTCGAGAAGCCGATCGGCGAGGAGGAGGAATCGGAGCTCGGTGACTTCGTCCAGGACGACTCCGCCGAGTCTCCCTTCGATTCGGCGTCCGTGAATCTGCGTCGCGAGGACATCGACCGCGCGCTCGAGTCGCTGCCGGCGCGCGAGCGCAAGGTGATCGAGCTTCGCTTCGGGCTGAAAGGCGAGAGCCCGCGGACTCTCGAGGAGGTCGGCCGCGCTTTCGGCGTCACGCGCGAGCGCATCCGCCAGATCGAGAACAACACCTTGAAAAAGCTCGAGGGCTTGCCCGAAGCCCAGGGCCTCAAAGACTGCGTTTAACTACACGCGCGCGCGTCTGAGTAGAAAAACGGCTCGGTCGAGCGCACGCTGACGAACCGGATGCCGATGCTGCCCGTGAACGGCGCCTCGAAGTCGGCGCGCCACCGGCTGCGTGCGCAGACGGGCAGGCTCACGCGCACGTTGTCGCCCGGCCGCACGCCGACGACGGTCTTTCCGGTCGGTGAGCGGAAGGTCACGGCGGCCGGATGGGCGTCGGGCGGGAGTGACAGCGTGAACGAAAGCCGTCCCGCGAGTTTCGGCGCCCACAGGCGGATGCTGCCGTCGAGCGCGAGCCAGCCGTCGAAGTAACGCCCGGGCACGTAGAGGGCGAGGCGGGGCCGTCCCACGGGGCGGAGCAGGCGGTACAGACGAGTGCGCCCGACTTCCCGCGCGCCGCGGAAGCGCATCGTGGCTCCGTAGGAGTCCACGAGCAGCGGATGCGCGAGGGCCCTCCCGTCTACGAGGAGCGAGCCGTCCGGCGCGATCTCGATCTTCTCCGTGGCGAACGCGTCGGGTGGCAAAGCCCCCGGTAGGAGGCCCAGTCGGTCGACGGAGCGGTTCCAGAAGAGCTCCTCCGTGGCGTAGCCGCGGTCGCCGAGCGGCGACTGAACGAGCACGGTCCGCCCGACCTGCGCGGTGTCGACGAGCGAGGCGTTGCCGGGGACGACGTTCTCCTTGACGCGGTTGGCGAGCGCGTGATCGTAGGCGACTGCGCCCGCCGAGGAGAGGGCGCAGGCGCCGAGCGCGAGCGAGCAAGCGATCGGCGTCGCCAGCCGCGGACGGAAGCCGAGGCCAGCCGCAGTCAGCGACAGCAACGCAGCCCCGACAGCGATAACGAGGGCCGCCAATCCGGTGTCCCCGATGAGATTCTCGAGCTCGCCCGCGGCGAAGAGGAGCGGCGAGTTGCTCTTGCCGTCCGACGCCGAGAAACCCGCGAGCGGGATCCGGGCGGAGAGAGCGACCAGGCCCAGGGCGAGAAGGGCGTGCGGAACGCGGTGGGGCCATCCACGGGTCGCGAAGAGTCCGAAGGCGATGAACGCGAGCGGCAGGACGTAGAAGAAGTACCGCTCCTGGATCCGGTCGGCTCCGTTGGCCGCGTAGAGACCCGCCTGGAAGAGAACGGCTGCCGAAAAGACGAGGGCGAGGCAGCCGAGGGCGAGCTCGTGCCGAGACCGCGGTCGTGCGACGGCCAGGACGAAACCGATGACCGCGCCGGGCGCAAGCACCCAGCCACACGAGTAGAGGACGAGCATCGCGTCGGCGGCCGCCCATTTCGCGGTCGAGAGCACGTTCAGGTGCAGATCGAGCACGCCGTGGTAGTAGCCGAGGAGGCCGCTCGGGCCTGCGATGGCCACCGGAACGAGGGCGAGCGCAAAGAGCGCCAAGACGAGCCGCTGCTCGGCGAGGGCCGCGCGAACCCGTCGCTCCCTTATTCCGACGGCGACCGCAGCCACGAGGAAGCAGAGCGGCAGGACGACGAACTGGACTCGGGCCAATGTCGCGAGGCCGGCGAGCATGACGAAGGCGACCTGAGGCCTGCGCGAAGGCCGGCCGAGGGCGGCGACTCCGGCCGCTAGCGCTGCCAGAGCCAGCGGGTACGCGAACGGGTCGGCGAGGATCCACGAGGCGTACAGGAGGTCCGGCACCGCAACGGTGAGCGCCGCGGCTGCGAGCGCGAGCCACGCCCCGAGCCCGACGCGGCGGGCGAGTAGGAAGACGGGCACCGCCGCGAGGGACATAACGAGGGCGCCCATGAGCTGAACGAGGCGGTAAGACGTCGCGACGTCGTCGAAGAGCCACGCCGGCGCCGTGAGCAACGGCTGGAGGAGCGCCGGGAAGTGAGCCGACGCGCCCCGAACCAGCGGTCGTCCGTGCTCCGCGATGGAGCGTCCGAGCTCGGAGTAGATGTACTCGTCGGGGAAGTACACGGGGCTCGCGCGCAGCCAGCCGCTCAGCGTGCGCGCGACGAAGCTCGCGGCCACGACGGCCCCGAGGCAGTGGAGTGGGCCGACCCGAACGAGGACGAGGCCGCGAGCGTGCGCGAGACGAGCGGTGCGGGCGGCGACGGCCACCCTCCCTCTATCGGGTTACAGAGGGCCCGGCTTTACGGGCTTTGCGGCTCGATCAGATCTTGCTCTTCCGCCCGTGCGTACGCGACGAACAGGCGGCAGTGGGGGCATTTGAAGCCCTGGTGGCGGTCCGACCCGCCGGTCAGGAGTCGTGCCTCGAACTGCTTGTTGCAGTGCGGGCAGAGGACCTCGTACGGCGTGTCCGTCCTGGGAAGCTCGGCCACGTTTGCAGGATAGCCACCACCGCGGGGTCCACACTACGCCCATGAGCCCGCAGCGCCGCACCGCCTTGCTGTCCATCGTGGCCGCCCTCATTCTCATCACGCTGAAGGTGGCCGCCGGTCTGCACGCTGGCAGCCTCGGACTCCTGTCGGAGGCCGCCCACTCGGGTACCGACCTCGTCGCTGCGCTCCTGACGTTCTTTGCCGTTGGCGTCGCCGTTCGCCCGGCCGATCCCGGTCATCTGTACGGGCACGGGAAGGCCGAGCACCTCGCGGCGCTCGCCGAAGCGGCGATTCTCGTGGCCATCTCTCTGGCTATTGCCGGGACCGCAGTTGCGCGACTCTTCGCGGGCGCCGGCGGCGTGCACGTGACCTGGTTCGCGCTTACCGTGATCGCGGTCGTGATCGTCGTCGACGCGAGCCGGGCGCTCGTGTCGGCCCGTGCCGCTCGGCGCTACGCGAGCGCTGCGTTCGCGTCGAGCGCGCTCCATTTCGCGAGCGACCTCGCTGGTTCGGCCGCCGTCCTCGTCGGGCTGCTGGCGGCCCGGTCGGGCCATCCGCGTGGGGACGCCGTTGCCGCCCTGTTCGTCAGCACGCTCGTCCTCGGGGCGGCCGGGCGACTCATGAAGACGAACGTGGACGTCCTCATGGATCGGGTTCCCGCGACCGCGCACGAAGCGGCCCGGGTAGCGATCGAGGAGCTCGGGCCGCGAGTGCAGCTGCGCCGCCTGCGCATGCGCCGTGCCGCCGGCCGCCATTTCGCGGACGTGGTCGTCGCCGTTCCGCCCGTGGCGGGCGTCGAGGGTGGCCACGCGGTCGCCGATGCGGTCGAGGAGGCGGTCGAACGCGTCGTTCCGGGCGCGGACGTGGTTGTCCATGTCGAGCCGCAGGAAGCTGACGCCTTGCGTGAGCGCGCCTACGCCGCGGCCGTGCGCGATTCGCGCGTGCGCGAGGTCCACAACATCGTCGTCCTCGAGGTGGGCGACCGGACGGAGGTCTCACTGCATCTGAAGCTGCCCGGCGAGTACACGCTCGAAGAGGCGCACGCCGTCGCCTCGGCGGTGGAAGACGAGATCCTCGAGGCGCTACCAGAGGTCGACGCCGTCCAGACACACCTGGAGCCGCTCGCCGAGACCGCGGCAGGCGTTCCCTTCCCCCACGGCGATCGTTCGGCGGAGGCGGAGGAGATCCGGCGCATCGTCGTGTCCGCGACGGGGGAAGAGCCGCGCGAGCTTCGGCTTCTCAACACCGAGGTCGGCCTCGTTGCCTTCCTCACGCTCGAATTGGACGCCGAGCGACCGCTTGCGGAGGCCCACGCCCGGGCGAGCGACGTCGAGGAGCGCATCCGCCGCGCTCATCCCGAGATCGCGGACGTCGTCGTGCACACCGAGCCGTAGATGGACGGGGTTTGCGGCCGGCGCTGCTGGGTAGCTCCCGGCCATGCCGAACAAGAGAGCGAGCGTCAAGAACGAAAAGCAGTACGAGGGACTCCGCAAGAAGGGGATGTCGAAGGCGCGCGCGGCGCGCATCGCGAACTCTCCCGGCGCCTCGAGCCGCGGTGGCAAGAAGTCCGGCTCTTCGAGCTCGCGGTCGAGCTCGAGCCAGGGCGGCACAACGGCGCAGAAGAAAGCCGCCGGCCGCAAGGGTGGCAAGGCCGCCGCGCGCAAGTCCTAGGGACGGCCCTATTCGCCCGACGGAAGGTCCCACCGCGGCGCGGGGCCTTCCGCCTGCACTCGCTACAATTCGCCGGCCGCGGGGGAGTTCCCGAGTGGCCAAAGGGGACGGGCTGTAAACCCGTTGGCTCTGCCTTCAGAGGTTCGAATCCTCTCTCCCCCATGACGCGCCTGGACACCGCCGCGTAGGGCTGGGCGCCGGCCCGTTCCCCTTTTGGGGGTAGCGAGGCCCAAACGGGGCGCCGATAGGCCGTTTTGGCGCCCATGGATCTGAACGGCCTGCTGGAACGAGTCGTCGAGCTCGGCGGTAGCGACATGCATCTCAAGGTCGCTTCGCCGGCGATGGCCCGCGTCGACGGGGAGCTCGTCCCCATCGAGGAACGTCTCCTGACGGAGAGCGACCTCGAGACGCTGGTCTCGCTCGTCACCGAGCTCACCCCGGCGAAGCGCGAGGGCTTCTACACGCACGGTGAGCTCGATACGGCCTACATGGTCGACGGAGTTGGACGCTTTCGCGTCAACGCGTACCGCCAGCGCGGCGCCATTTCGTTCGCGTTTCGCTTCATCCCCAAGGAGATCCCGAGCTTCGAGAAGCTGGGGCTGCCGAAGGGCGTCGCTCAGCTCGCCGAGGAGCATCGCGGGCTGATCCTCGTCACGGGCGCGACTGGCTCGGGCAAGTCCACGACGCTCGCGGCGATCGTCAACGCAATCAACCGCAGCCGCAAGCACCACATCGTCACGATCGAGGACCCGATCGAGTTCGTGCACGACGACTGGGGCTGCATCGTCAATCAGCGCGAGGTCGGCATCGACACTGAGTCGTACTCGGAGGGCCTGCGCCGCGTTCTTCGGCAGGACCCGGACGTGATCCTGATCGGCGAGCTCCGAGACGAGGAGTCGGCCAAGGCTGCGCTGCAGGCGTCCGAGTCCGGCCACCTCGTCCTCTCGACGATGCACACGATCGACGCCGCCGAGACCATCGGGCGCCTGGTCGAGTTCTTCCCGCCCGCGAAGCACGAGATGGTGCGGCAGATCCTTGCGGGCGTCCTTCGCGGCGTCATCAGCCAACGCCTCCTCCCGAAGATCGACGGCGGACGCGTGGCGGCGGTCGAGGTGTTGGTGAACACGGCGCGGATCGCCGAGCTCATTCGTGACGGCCGCCAGGACGAGATCACCGAGGCGCTCGAGGAGGGCGAGTTCCACAACATGCAGAGCTTCTCCCAACATCTCGTGCAGCTCGTCCTCGACGGGCTCGCGGATCAAGAGACAGCCGCGAACGCGGCGAGCAACCGCCACGACTTCGAGATCGAAGTCACACAAGCGCTCCGCCGCAGGCGGGCTGCCGAGCAGGAAGCCGCCGAGCCTGAGCCGGCCGAGTCCGAAGAGCCCGCCGGCGAAGAGGAAGGGGACGTGGGTCTGCGGCTCGCCTCCTCCGACCAATGAGACGGCGCGCCGCCGTCCTTCTGGCCCTGGCGGGTTTGTGCGCAACCGCGCGGTCAGCCGACGCCCAGACCTTCACCATCATGTCTCCTCAGGCCCCCGTGGCGCCCGTTCCGCACGCCTTGCCCGGAGCGGCACAGCCGAACGCCCCCGGCTCAGTCACGGTTCCTCTTGCCCTTTCGAGCCCGCCCGCGCAGCCGGCCGTTCTCTCCTACGACGAGCTCCGAAGCCTCTGGCAAAGCGCCGGAGGCGAATACGGCATCCCATGGCAGGTCCTCGCCGCGATCAACAAGATCGAATCGAACTTCGGACGCAACATGGGGCCGAGCTCGGCGGGAGCGATCGGCTGGATGCAGTTCATGCCTTCGACCTGGATGCGCTGGGGCGTGGACGCGGACGGTGACGGAATCGCAAACCCCTGGGATCCGGAGGATGCGATCTACGCGGGCGCGCGCTACCTCGCCGCTGCCGGCGGCCAGCGCGACCTTTCCCGGGCTGTGTTCGCGTACAACCATGCGCAGTGGTACGTGGACGAGGTGCTCAACCTCGCCGCCCAGTTCGAGTCCGGCGACGGCGGATTCTCCGACGGCCTCGTCGCGAACCCCACGGCGCTCCGCCTGACGGCGCTCCAGGGCCAGGTTGCCCAGGCGCAGCGCGCGGTGGGACTCGCACAGCGCGGCATCCCCCGCACGGAGGCCCGCCTCGACCGGCTCGAGCGGCAAGAGCTCGCCCTCACGCGTCGCGCGGGCGATCCGAACCTTGCCGTCGTGAAGTTCAAGGAGCTCGAGGCGCGGATCGCCACGAGCGAGCGAGCGCAGGATCGCGCTCGCAGGCGCCTCGAGGAACAGCGCGGAAATCTTGACGATGCGATCGCGCGTCTCGAGAGCCTCCGTCAGGAGATCGCTTCGGCAGCGGTCTCGGCACCCGCAGCCGCCTCGGCCGACAAGCCGCAGCCCGTCGACGGCTACGTCTTCCCGGTGGGCGGCGGGCCCGGCTCCGTCTCCGTCTCTCACCACCACCACGACTACCCGGCCGCCGACATCGCCGCGCCGGAGGGCGCTTCGCTCTACGCGCTCGCCGACGCCGTTGTCGTCGACACGTACGAAGACGGGGAGGGGAACTGCGGCATCGGGTTCAAGATCCAGATCTCCGACGGCGAGCAGTACACGTACTGTCATCTCTCGTATCGCGAGCCCAACGTCGTCGCCGGAGTGGCTCTGGCAGCCGGGGCTCCCGTCGGCTTGGTTGGGCACACCGGACATGCGACCGGCCCGCATCTCCATCTCCAACTCGATCCGCCCACCCGCTATCCGCAACTCGAGCCCTGGTTCCAGTCCTTCGCCGGCATTGCGTTCCGCTGGCAGGACGCACGCACGCCGAAGCGGCCGGGAAGGACCCGCGGCCCCGTCTTCAGCGTGGTGAGCGGCGGCGACGCGGCTGACGGCGGCGTCATCACGTTCACCCGGTAGCACCCCGAAAGGGACTTGACTCTTCGCGAATTCATGCCGATGGGGGAGGCATGGCGGCCCGTCTGACTGCGCTTCTTCCGCGCCTGGTTGCGCTGACGGTCATCTGGCTGCTCGGGGCGGCCACGTTCACGCTTGCCGCAGAGAAGAAGACCCCGGCGCCTTCGCCCGCCGCCTCGGAGCCCGTCCAGCCTCGCGTCCTCGTCGTCCCCGACGTGCGTGGAAAGGCCTACGTCTTCGCCAAGGGAATCCTCCAGGACACCGGGTTTGCGTGGCGCGTGCAGGGCTCGGTGCAGGGGTACGCGGCCAACACGGTCGTCTCGCAGAGCGCTCCGCCGCGCGCGCGGGTGATCGACAACGGCGCGCCCACGATCGTCCTCACGCTCGCGAAGAACAAGTCTTACGCCGAGAGCGGGCTGCCCGAGAACACCGCCCCTTTCCACGCGACGGCGCTCGTCTACCTGAGCGAGTGGCGCAAGGAACATGCACCGTCTAAGACGACGACGTCGGCGAGCACGACGACGACCACGTCGACGACGATGACGACGACGGCGGCGTCGACGACGACCGAGCCCGCCCCGCCTCCCGAGCCCGCGAAGACGCGGAAGCCTGACTTCCTCGTGCCCGGCGCGCCCAAGGAGCCCGTAGACGAGATCGCCCTGCCGATGCGCGCGCGGCGGCTCGGGGACCGGTTGGCCGCCGCCTCGAAGCCGACGTCGCGCCTCGTCAACTTCTGGCTCTACCAACACGCCTGGGTCGTCACCGGGGCCCGCTTCGGGTGGCACGACGGCGCCGAGGCGTTGCGCATCCTCATCCGGATCGACGAGTCACTCCAGCGCCGGTGGGGTTTCGGCGCGCGTAGCGAGGCGGTTGCGCGCCACGCGCTCGCCGAGGTCGAGGCGCACTCAAGGTGATGCTGAGGCGTATCGCCGGGCGCATCCGGAGCCCGGGCGGATACACACTCGTCGAGCTCGTCGTCGTCCTCGCGATCTTCATGCTCATCGTCACGTCCCTGACGAAGCTCTTCACGTCTGGCGCGCAGGCGGAGCTCGACCTCAACCGCCGCTTCCAGGCACAGCAGGAGGCGCGAAACGGGCTCGACCGGCTCCGGCGCGAGCTCCACTGCTCGAGCGGGATCACGGCGACGCCGGGGACACCCGTCTCGTCGATCACCGTGGCGCTTCCCGCCCAGTGCCCAAGCGCTCGCGGAGTGGCCCGCACGATCGTCTACGACATGTTCCAGGTATCGACGAACCGCTGGAAGATGCGGCGGACGATGAACGGGTCCACCGTCACGATTGCCGACTACATCACGAAGGCCAACGGTCTGGTCTTCACGTACACCGCTCCGTCCTCGACGACCCGCGGGCTCCTTCACGTTGACCTGCCGGTCAACGTCCACCCGAACGAGGGATGGAAGCAGTGGCGCCTCGTTGACGACATCGTCCTGAGGAACACCCTGCGTCAGTAAGCCCACAACCCCGGGACAAATCAATGCGAGTGTTGCGGCGCCTTCTGCGAAGGCAAGAAGGAATCACGCTGGTCATGGCGATCGGCATCCTCGGCGTGCTGACGATGTCGGGGACGGCGCTTATCTACTACTCGAATACGAACGCGCGCAGCGCCGAGTACTCCGACGATAAGTCGAGCGCGTACGACCTCGCCGAGGCCGGCATCAACGAGATGATGGCGGTCCTCTCGAAGCCGGATAACAACGCGCTCAACAAGTACCTCCTCGGGGAACAGTCGAACGGCACCGTCGTGCACACGGTGCATACGTACGACCGCGGCACCGTCGAATGGTGGGGGACCCTTACTCAGAACGTAAACGGGTCGTCGAGCTGGAATCTCACCTCCATCGGGACGATCAAGAACTCAACGGGCAGCACGGCCGCAGCCGCGAAACGGACGCTGACGGCCACCGTGCCGGTCGTCCCCACCTACACCCAGCCGCTCAACAACCCCTCGTGGAACTTCATCTACTCGCGCGGGACCGGTCAGACGTGCGACATGACGGTTCAGCAGAGCGTGCTCGTCAACTCGCCGCTGTACGTGGCCGGCAACCTCTGCCTGCAGAACTCGGCTGCGATCACCAAGGGCCCGCTCATCGTCTTCGGTTCGATGACGATGACGCAGAGCGCAAACTACGCGGGGACCTCGTCGACGCCGCTTAACCAGCTTTCGGTCAAGAACGGCTGCAAGTTCCGGAACAACCCGCAGCACAATCCCTGCGTCCAGGGTGACGGCAACTCGAACGCCGCGTACGACAACGTGTGGGCGACGACGATCTCGAACAACCCGACCTCCTCGCCTGCCCCGACGGTCGACTGGGACGCCTGGTATCTGAACTCGAATCCCGGCCCCTACTACGGGTGCCTGACCCAGAGCGGGACTCCCCCGACCTTCGACAACGACCAGGGCTCGTCGGCCTCCCCGAGCGCGACGCATCGGAACAACAGCCTCTCGGCCGTTCAGGACCTGACGCCTTCGAGCTCCTACACCTGCAAGGGGTCGGGCGGTGAGCTCTCGTGGAACGCATCGACGCACGTGCTCACGGCCAACGGGACGATCTTCATCGACGGGAGCGCCCAGATCCAAAACGGCGCCGTCAACACGTATACCGGCTCGGCCACGATCTATATCTC
>DASQXE010000199.1:0-2043 GCA_035639875.1 Gaiellaceae bacterium
GTCGAGGTGGAAGTGGAACGTCCAGGGGAAGAGCAGCATCGTCCCCACGGTGTCGCCGGTGTCGGTGAACGCGTGGGCGAACTGGCCGATGACGAAGCTCAGCCCCCAGAGCTTGCTCCCGAAGACCTTCCAGATGATCAGGCCGATCACGAGTCCGTAGATGAGCGAGTGCGTGAAGCCGAAGCCGGGCCAGCCGCGGTGGAACTTGGCCGGGTCGGTCGCCTTCAGGTCCCACGGGCCGAGGTGGATTCCGTACACGTACCACTTGGTCATCATGTCCGGGGAGTAGGAGCCGATCAGCAGCGGCACGAAGGCGACCTTCAGCTTCAGGTGCCGCTGGAAGGCGTACGGCTCGAGGTCGTGCGCGGCCCAGCTCATGTGACGCGGCGGACGATCGTCGGAACGAGCCAAGCGGCGACGAGGATGTAGGCGACGCCGACCCAGAACGAGAGCAGGAAGTCGGTCACCGCGACGCCGATCGCGATGTAGACGGCGCCCGCGAGCAGGTAGCCCACGAAGACGCGCCGCTCGCGCCGGTTCGGGAACCCGTCGGTCAGAAGTCGCAGTCGCACGTGCGCTCGCCGAGGAGGATCCTCCTGCCGCACGACTCGCAGAAGCGCTCACCCCGGCGGACGACCTTGCGCAGGCGCGGCAACGAGAGCGCACCGGCGAGCACGAGGGCGAGGAGCACGGAGGCGAGGTCCGGGTCGATCACGACTCTCGGCGGGATTATGCGGCCAGGGCTAGGCTGGCGCCGTGTGCTTCGAGCTCGACTCCTCGCCCCCGATCCCAGCGATCTCCGGGGCGGCGGTCTCACACCGAGAGCACGAGCTCGAAGCGGCCGACGGGAACCGCTTCGCGGCCTTCGCGGCCGAGCCGGACGAGCCGACCGGCGCCTGCGTCGTGATTCTCCCGGACGTGCGCGGGCTGTACCGGTTCTACGAGGAGCTTGCTCTGAGGTTCGCGGAGCGCGGACATCGCGCTGTGGCGATCGACTACTTCGGCCGAACCGCGGGAGTGGAGAAGCGGGACGACGACTTCGAATACCGGGAGCACGTGGATCAGACGACACCGGACGGGATCCAGGCCGACGTGCGTGCCGCGGTCGAGTGGCTGCGCGGCGAAGGCTGCCGCGCGGTCTTCACGGTCGGTTTCTGCTTCGGCGGCCACCATTCGTGGCTCGCGGCGACCGGCGGCCACGGGCTCGCCGGCGCTGTCGGCTTCTACGGGGTTCCGGGCGAGCGCGACGGCCGTCCGGGCCCGATCCAGCGGGCCGGCGAGATGGAGGCGCCCATCCTTGCGCTGCAGGCCGGCGCCGACGCGAACATCACCGCCCAAGCCAATGAGGAGTTCGAGCGCGCGCTCGAGGCCGCGGGGGTCGAGCACGAGCTGGTGTCGTACGACGGCGCGCCGCACAGCTTCTTCGACCGCAAGCAAGAGGAGTTCCAGCGAGCGTCAGACGACGCCTGGAACCGCGTCCTCGACTTCATCGCTCGCCACACCGTGTAGGGTTTTGGATCCAAAATCCGATGTTTCCCTGGCCGAATGGCGGGAAAACGGCTAGTAATACTCGACTTCGGATCCGAAATTTAGGAGGATGACGCGATGACTCGTTTGCTGTTGAGACTTCGCGACCGCGTGTGGCCCAACGGAAACGGCTTTACGGCCGCCCCGCGAGCTGCCCGCCGCGAAGTGAGGATGCGTTACGTCGTTACCGCTGCGGAGTCGGCGCCTTGCACGTGCCCGGACTTCTGCGAGCGCGACCACGGCGCGGAGTAGTTCTGTGGCATCGGTTGCCGGAGCCGAGATCGCGGCGGCTGGAGCGCCGCGTCAGGACGAGGTCCTGACGCCTGAGGCGATCGAGTTCGTCGCGGAGCTCGAGCGTCGCTTCGGCGCACGCCGCCGCGAGTTGCTCCAGGCCAGGGTCGAGCGGCAGCAACGGCTCGATGCGGGCGAGTTGCCGGACTTCCTCCCGGAGACGCGCGAGATCCGCGAGCTCGACTGGACGATCGACCCGGTTCCGCCGGGCCTGCAGGACCGCCG
>DASQXE010000200.1:0-42517 GCA_035639875.1 Gaiellaceae bacterium
GGTGAGCTGTTCCCAGAACTCGCGCACGAGCCGCGTTTTCCCGACGCCCGCCTCCCCGCTGATCGTCACCAGGTGTGGGTTGCCCGTGTCGAGGACGCGGTCGTAGGCTGCATGCAACGCAGCCAGCTCGGCGTGGCGCCCGACGAAGCTGCGATGCATGCCGCTCACTCCTCGTGGACGCATGAGCGAGAGCGCACGAACGAGCCGTCGGCACTCCACGCCACCGGGTTTCCCTTTCGCTTCGACGTTCATTGGATCAGCGAATTCGAAGGCGCCCCGAACAGCGGCGACTGTGCGCTCGCCCGCAAGAATCTCGCCCGGCGCGGCCGCCTGCTCGAGGCGGGCGGCGACGTTGACGGTGTCTCCCGTCACGAACGAGCTGCCTTCTCTCGCCTGCGCGACGACCACCTCACCGGTGTTCACGCCGATGCGCAGAGCGAGTCTCTCGCCGAAGATCTCCTCGAGGCGGTGCCGCATCGAGAGAGCCGCGTGGAGCGCCCGCTCCGCGTGATCCTCTTGCGCGGCCGGAGCGCCGAACGCTGCCATGACGGCGTCCCCGACGAACTTTTCGATCGTGCCGCCGGCGCGTTCGATCTCTGCGCTCATCGCATCGTAGAAGCGGTCGAGGAGGGCGCGGAGTCGCTCCGGGTCCTGGGAGCCGCCGAGCTCCGTCGAGCCGACGAGGTCGGCGAAGACCACGGTTGCGAGCTTGCGTTCCTCGCTCGCTAGGGCACTCGCGCCGCGAGCGGGGGAAGCTTCGACGTCGCCGGGCTCGAGCGGCCTGCCGCTCCCGTGTTCCACTCGGTTCTCCCTCCCGTGGAAGGTAACACGGTCGGGAGGGAGCTTTGGTCTTAGCGCGCTTTCGCGGCCGTCCGGGCCGACTCGGCGACTCGTGCGTTCTTCTTGATGAAGTCCTCGACGAGCTCGCGGGCGTCGTCGTCCACGATCTGCTTGGGAGGCGACTTCATCAGGTAAGCGCTCGGTCCCTCTAGGGCGCCGGCGATGCGGTTGTTGAGGGCCAGCTTGGCCAGGCGAACGGCGTCGATGACGATCCCGGCCGAATTGGGCGAGTCCCAGACTTCGAGCTTGAGCTCGACGTTCAGCGGCACGTCGCCGAAGGCGGAGCCCTCCATGCGGATGTAGGCCCACTTGCGGTCGGTCAGCCACGGCACGTAGTCGGACGGGCCGACGTGGACGTTCTTGGCGCCGATGTCGTAGTCGAGCATCGACGTGACCGCGTTCGTCTTCGAGATCTTCTTCGACTCGAGGCGGTCGCGCTCGAGCATGTTGAGGAAGTCGGAGTTGCCGCCCACATTCAGCTGCATCGTCTTGTCGAGGCGCACGCCGCGCTCGCGGAAGAGGCTCGTCAGGACGCGGTGCGTGATCGTCGCGCCGACCTGCGACTTGATGTCATCACCGATGATCGGCACGCCGGCCTGCTCGAAGCGGCGCTGCCAGTAGGCCTCGCGCGCGATGAACACGGGCATGCAGTTCACCATCGCGCATCCGGCGGAGAGGATCTGCTCCGTGTACCACTTCGTCGCTTCCTCGGACCCCACGGGGAGGTAGTTGACGACGACGTCGGTGCCGGTCTCCTTGAGGATCCCGACCACGTCGTCGGTCTCGCCGGAGGCCTTCTCGACGATTTCGGAGAGGTACTTGCCGATGCCGTCGTGGGTCATACCGCGGGAGACCTTCACGCCGGTCTTCGGCACGTCCGCGAACTTGTAGGTGTCGTTCGGGTGCGCCCAGATCGCGTCCGCGAGGTCCTTGCCGACCTTGTCGGTCGTCACGTCGAACGCGGCCGTGAACTCGATGTCGCGGATGTGGTAGCCGCCCACGTCGACGTGCATGAGCCCAGGGACGAACTCGTCCGGATCGGCATCTTTGTAGTAGTGGACTCCTTGGAGGAGGGAGTTGGCGCAGTTGCCAACGCCGATGATCGCCACGCGCACGCGCTCGTCGGAGCGCGGGCGGCCGTTGCTGGAGCCGTTCTTCGAAGCCATCGTTTCCTTTCTCGGCTGGTCGAGCCGCTCGGAGAGCGTCTCGACGATTAGTTGGGTGACCGAGCGCTTCCGCTCGGACGCGCGCTGCGCGAGCTTCGTCTTCAACTCGGTCGGCATGCGCAAGAGAACGTCGCCGCTCGCGCTCGGACGGCCGCCGCGGCGGCCGGAGCCCTGGAAGGGGACGGCGAAGCGTGACGCGAGGATTGCGACTGCGACGTCGTTCAGGTTGCCGCCCCGTGCCTCGACCTCGTGGGCGAGGAGGCGCTTGAGATCCGCGGGCATGCGGACGAGAACATCGCTGCGGTCACTTGCCATCCGCCCTAGTGATAGCACAAATGTGCTATCAGATGCCGCGGAGCTGCTTGCGAACGAAGAGGATGCGCTGCAGGACCGTGAGCCAGGCCGTCGCCGTGAGAAGGGCGATCGTGCTCGGCAGTACGAGCTCGTCGATCGGGGCGAGGACGAGGCCGGCGGTGATCACGACGACGCGTTCCGCGCGACTCCCGAGCCCGACGTCACCCTTGAGACCCAGTGCCTCCGCGCGCGCACGCGCGTAGCTGACGAGGAACGAGCCTGCGATTGCCGCGAACGCGAGCGCGACGCCCCACATCTGCCCGTGCCGCATGAGGACGAGCCCGATCGCGCCGAGCATGAAGCCCTCCCCGACGCGATCGACAGTCGAATCCAGGAACGCGCCGAACGGACTTCCGCTGCCACGGCTTCGCGCCAGCGCGCCGTCGAGGATGTCGAGAATCGAGCCGATGACGAAGAGCGCTGCGGCGATCCAGTAGAGCCCCCAAGCCGCGTACTCGAAAAAGACGGCGATGGAGCCTGCGATGCAGAGGGCGACGCCCGCGAGGGTCAAGGCGTCCGGCGTGACTTTCGCCTGCTCGAGCTGCGTCATTGACTGCGTCGCGAGGCGGCGCGCCTCGTCCGTATAGGCGCGCTTGACCCGTTCCAGACTCGGGTTACGGGTCACAGATCTTCGCGGGCGCGGCGAACTCGTGGAGGCCGCGCTGCTCCGTCCACGTGACCATCGTGCCGGCCAAGACTGCGACTCCGATTCCCGCTGCGACGTCGAGCCAGAAGTGGTTCCCGCTCGCCATGACAGAGAACCAGACCCAACCCGGCCAGAGCGTCCAGAGGAGCGCAGCGATGCGGCTGCGGACGAGCATCGCCATCGCAAAGCCGACCACGAGCGCATCGGCAGCGTGCACGCTCGGCATGGCGGCGAACTGATTGGATGCGAGTTGCACGAGACTGCTGCCGTGGTTGAGCGATGCCGCCGACGCGAGCGTGTCGACGAACCCCTCGTCGGGGAACATCCGCGGCGGCGCCGTCGGTATGAACGCGTAGCCGACGAGCGCGAGCAGGTTCGTCGCCAGGACCCAGTTCCGCACGCGGTGGAAGGACTCGAACCGGAACAGGTAGATCCAGAGGAGCGCGAGCGCGAGGATCACGAACTGCGCGATCCAGTACGTCCAGTTCACGGCGTCGAGGACAAAGGTGCCCGCGTGGAGCAGGACGCGCTGAAGGTCGAGCTCGACCAGTGCGTGTAGGCCGCGCTCGAAATCGATCACGTGGCGCCCGTTCTGGAACGCCTGCGGGACGTCGCGGTCGGCGAGACCGCGGGCGAGCTGGTAGACGATCCCGAACCCGAACCAGATGGCGAGCTGGAGTCCGAGATCGCTCCAGCCACGGGGCAGACGGCTTCCGAGGCGGGCGAGCATCAGGCCAGTTTAATCAGCGGTCGGACGCGTCCGCGTCAGCCGCCGATGTAAGACATTTCCACCTTCTGGAGATCGGCCGTTTCGGCCGAACGCAGCTCCGAATAGCGGTCGTCGCGGACACGCCAGACGTCGCCGATCGCGGAGGTCAAGGCCGCTTCGTCGGCGCCGTTGCGAACGAGCGCGCGAAGGTCGTGACCCTTCGTGGCGAACAGGCAGGTGTAGAGCCGGCCCTCGGCCGAGAGGCGCGCGCGTGTGCAGTTGCCGCAGAACGGCTGGGTGACGGAAGCGATGACACCAATCTCGCCGCTTCCGTCCCGGTAGCGGAAGCGCTGCGCGACCTCGCCCGGGTAGCGGGGAGGAAGCGGCTCGAGCGGAAACTCGGCGTCGATCGCGGCGAGAATCTCGGCCGCTGCGACGACGTCGTCCATGCGCCAGCCGTTCGTGTGACCGACGTCCATGTACTCGATGAAGCGCACGATGTGGCCGCTCCCGCGGAAGTAGCGCGCCATGGGAAGCACGCTCTCCTCGTTCACACCCCGCTTCACGACGGCGTTGATCTTGAGCGGCGCCAGCCCGGCCGCCGCGGCCGCTTCGATGCCCGCGAGGACGCGCTCGACGGGGAAGTCGACATCGTTCATCGCGCGGAACGTCTCGTCGTCGAGCGAATCGAGCGAGACGGTGACGCGGCGCAGTCCCGCGTCCGCGAGCGCCTGAGCCTTCTGCGGGAGCAGCGATCCGTTCGTCGTCAGCGTCAGGTCGAGACCAGGGATCGCGGCGAGCAGCTCGACGAGCCGCTCGAGCTCGCGGCGGACCAGCGGCTCGCCGCCCGTGAGCCGAATCTTCTCTACGCCTACGGAGACGAACGCCCGCGCCAGGCGCGCGATCTCCTCGAACGTCAGCAGCTCGCGCCGCTCGAGGAAGCGGTAGTCGCGCCCGAAGACCTCCTTGGGCATGCAGTAGACGCAGCGGAAGTTGCAGCGGTCCGTCACCGAGATCCGCAGGTCGCGGACCGGCCGCCCGAGTGTGTCGTGGAGCGCCACGCCGAATAGCCTAGCCCGCCAAACAGGACATGCCTCTTTCGAACGTGGCCGGGGTCTGGCCGGGGTCTGACCCCGGCCACGTTCCGTCGGGCCACGGTGCTTGTGGACGAGCGGGCGCCGTGAAGGCCGATTACTCCGTACCGCACCCATCGCAAAAGGACATGGCTAGGCACGGCCTTCGACGGCCTTTCCGGACATGACCGGGGTCTGACCCCAGACATGGCCGCTGTGGCCAGTGGTTGCGGCTAGCGACGCCCGGCGTGCGCCGCGTATGCGAAGTTGACGACCACGATGGCGACGGCCACGACGATCACGCCCGCGAGTCCGGCCGTCCCGCCGGCGATGCCGAGCAGGAAAATGGCGAGCCCGAACGAGCCGAGTGGGACGGCGAGTCGGATGGGATCATCGAGCAGCTCCTCCAGGCACCGTTCGATCTTGTCGACGAACGGGTCGACCACGGCGTCCTCGTACTCGGGGCCCAGCTCACGACGTGCCTCGAGCGCCGAGGACACCTCGTCCCGCTGAACGATCTCCTCGGCCACGCCTCTGTTTGACGCTTTCCCCGAGTGGCGGGCAACCAGCTCGATCTGCTATAAACAGACTTAGATTTTCTCAGCCAGACACAACCGAATGACGGAGGACTTTCACTGATGGCCAAGACGATCGGAATCGATCTCGGGACGACCAACTCATGCGTCGCCGTCCTCGAAGGCGGCGAGCCCACGGTCATCCCGAACGCCGAGGGCGGGCGGACGACCCCGTCCGTCGTCGCGTTCACAAAGGACGGGCAGCGCCTCGTCGGCGCGCCGGCGAAGCGCCAGTCCGTCACGAACCCACAGAACACGATCTTCTCGATCAAGCGCTTCATGGGGCGCAAGTACTCGGAGGTCTCCGAGGAGATGAAGATCGTGCCGTACGAGGTCATCGCCGGTCCGAACGGCGACGCCCGCGTCAAGGTGGGCGACAAGGAGTACGCACCGCCGGAGATCTCGGCGATGATCCTGCAGAAGCTGAAGACGGACTCCGAGGCCTACCTCGGCGAGACCGTCACCGACGCGGTCATCACCGTCCCCGCGTACTTCAACAACGCCCAGCGCGAGGCGACGAAGGACGCGGGCAAGATCGCCGGGCTCAACGTTCTCCGGATCATCAACGAGCCGACCGCGGCCTCGCTCGCCTACGGGCTCGACAAGGAGTCCGACCAGACGATCCTCGTCTGGGATCTCGGTGGCGGCACCTTCGACGTCTCGATCCTCGAGCTCGGCGAAGGTGTCTTCGAGGTCAAGGCGACGAACGGCGACAACCACCTGGGCGGCGACAACTTCGACAAGGCGGTCGTCGACTGGATGGTCGCCGAGTTCAAGCGCGAGCAGGGCATCGACCTCGCGCAGGACAGGATGGCGCTCCAGCGCCTCTACGAGGCTGCCGAGAAGGCGAAGATCGAGCTCAGCTCGACCACCTCGACGCAGATCAACCTCCCCTTCATCACAGCGACGCCGGAGGGCCCGAAGCACCTCGACCTTCAGCTCACGCGCGCGAAGCTGAACGAGCTCACGGCCGACCTGCTCGAGCGCGTCGTCGGCCCAACGAAGAAGTGTCTCGAGGACGCCGACCTCACGAAGGACAAGATCGACCACGTGATCCTCGTCGGCGGCATGACCCGCATGCCGGCTGTGCAGGACAAGGTCAAGGAGCTGATCGGCAAGGAGCCCCACAAGGGCGTCAACCCGGACGAGGTTGTCGCCGTCGGCGCGGCCATCCAGGGCGGCGTGCTCAAGGGTGAGGTCAAGGACGTCCTCCTTCTCGACGTCACGCCGCTGTCACTGGGCATCGAGACAAAGGGCGGCGTGTTCACGCCTCTCATCGAGCGCAACACGACCATTCCGACGAAGAAGTCGGAGACGTTCACGACCGCGGAGGACAACCAGCCCTCGGTCGAGATCCACGTCCTGCAGGGCGAGTCCGAGATGGCGGCGTTCAACAAGACGCTCGGCAAGTTCCAGCTCGTGGGCATTCCGCCGGCGCCGCGCGGTATGCCGCAGATCGAGGTCACGTTCGACATCGACGCGAACGGCATCCTCAACGTCTCGGCCAAGGACCTCGGCACGGGCAACCAGCAGCAGATCCGGATCGAGGGCGGCTCCGGCCTCAAGCAGGAGGAGGTCGAGCGCATGATGCGCGAGGCCGAGTCCCACGCGGACGAGGCGCGGCGCCTCCGCGAGCTCGCCGATGCCCGCAACCAGGCCGAGCAGCTCGTGTACTCGACGGAGAAGAGCCTCAAGGAGCACCGTGAGGCGCTCGACGAGGCCACGGTCTCCGAGATCGAGTCCAAGCTCGAGGACGTGAAGTCGGCGCTCGACGGCGACGACGCCTCGGCGATCCGCACGAAGGCGGAGGACCTCATGCAGGCCTCGCACAAGCTCGCCGAGGCCGTCTACCAGCGCGTCCAGGCCGAGCAGCAGGCGACCGCCGGAGCGACGAGTGGCGACGGCGGCGACGGCTCCTCGCCCGACGAGGAGGTCGTCGAGGAGGCCGACTACGAGGTCATCGACGAAGAGGCCAAGCGCTCGTAAATGGCCGAGCCGCGCCGTAAGCCGCGGGCCGGTCATGACCGGCCCCTACAAGAGCCGTCCGAGCCGGTTGGGGCGGGGCACGCCCCGCCCGAGGAGGAACTCGAAAAGCGGCTCGCGGAGGTCGAGAAGGAGCGGGACGATTACCTAAATGACCTCCAGCGGGTCGCGGCCGAGTTCGAGAACTACCGCAAGCGGGTTGCGCGCGACCAGGCAAGTCTGGCCGCGCGCGCCCACGAGCGGCTGGTGAAGGAGCTCCTACCCGTGCTCGACGACCTGGAGCGCGCGCTGCAGGCCGCGGCCGAGCATCAAGAGGGGCAGCTCGAGGACGGCGTCCGACTCGTGCACCGCGAGCTGCAGGAGGCCCTCGCGAAGGAAGGCCTCGTCGAAATCGAGACCAACGGTCACTTCGACCCGCATGTCCACGAGGCGCTTTTGAGCCAGCCTTCGGACAAGGACGACGGCGCGATTCTCGAAGTGCTGCAGAAGGGCTATCGCCTCGGCGACCGCGTGTTGCGGCCCGCCCGCGTCGTCATCTCGCAGGGCGGATGAGAGATCTCTACGAGATCCTGGGAGTTTCGAAGAGCGCCTCGCAAGACGAGATCAAGAAGGCGTACCGCAAGCTCGCGCGCAAGTACCACCCGGACAAGAACCCGGGCGACGAGGAGGCGGAAGAGCGCTTCAAGGAAGTCCAGGGCGCCTACGACGTTCTCTCGGATCCCGAGAAGCGCAAGCAGTACGACCAGGTCGGGCCACGCATCTTCAGCGGCGCCGGCCCTCGCGGCGGCAACTTCCAATGGTCGGGCAACATCGGCGACCTCGGCGATCTCTCCGACCTCTTCGGCGGAATCTTCGAGGGCTTCGGCGGCGGCGGGCGGCGTACGTCGACGAGCTCACGTCAGCGAGGCGAAAGAGGACGGGACGTCGAGGTCGCGGTCAACCTCTCCTTCGAAGACTCGCTCAAGGGCATCACCACGAAGATCCCGGTCGAGCTCGAGACGACGTGCTCGGCCTGCAAGGGCACCGGGGCGGAGCCCGGCACCGCGCCGAAGATCTGCCCGGAATGCCGCGGGCGCGGAGTCGTCTCGGAGAGCCAAGGCCTTTTCGCCCTCTCGACGCCCTGTCCGCGCTGCGGCGGAAACGGCACGGTCGTCGAGCAGCCGTGCCGCAAGTGCAAGGGCTCGGGGCGCGAGCGACGGACCAAGCGCTACACGGTGAAGATTCCCGCCGGGGTCAAGGACGGCACGCAGATCCGACTCAAGGGCAAGGGTGAGGCCGGCTACTCCGGCGGCCCGGCCGGCGACCTCATCGTGACGACGCGCGTGACTCCCTCGCCGGTGTTCCAGCGCAAAGGCGCCGACCTCGTGATCGACGTGCCGGTTACCTACGCGGAGGCGGCGCTCGGCGCGACAGTCGAGATCCCGACGCCCGAAGGGCGAATTTCTCTGAAGGTGCCCGCCGGCTCGCAGGACGGCAAGCTCCTGAAGATCAAGGGCCGCGGCGCGCCCAAGCTGAACGGCGGCGGGAAGGGCGACCTGCTCGCCCGCGTGCGCGTGACCGTCCCGCAGAAGCTGACGAAGGCGGAGCGCGACGCGCTCGAGAACTTGCAGAAGGTCTCGCGCGAGAACCCACGCGAGAAGGTGTTCAGCTGATGGACGATCGTCCGCGATACATGATCTCGATCGCCGCCGAGCTTGTCGGCATGCACCCGCAGACGCTCCGGATCTACGAGGCGAAAGGGCTCGTGCGCCCCAAGCGTACGCCCGGCAACACGCGCCTCTACTCGGAAGCCGACCTCGACCGCCTGCGCCTGATTCAGCGCTTGACCACCGAGCTGGGCCTCAACCTGGCCGGCGTCGAGACTGTGCTCCGGCTGGAGGACCAGCTCGAGAAGATGCGCGCGCGGATGGACCGCATGGAGCGCGAGATGCGCGAGCGCATCCGCAGCGTCGAGCGTCAGTACAAGCGCGAGATCGTTCTCTATCGCGCGGACACAGAAGAAATGCCTGAGAAACGATGGACTTCAACAAGCTGACGATCAAGTCTCAGGAGGCCGTCGGCGCCGCCATGGAGATGGCGCGTCGCCGCGGCAATCCGGAGGTCTACCCGGAGCATCTGTGCCTTGCGCTCCTCGACCAGGAGCTCCCGCGCACGCTCGTCGAGCGGGCCGGCCAGTCCGTCGACGCACAGCGCCAGGAATGCGAGGCGCGTCTGTCCGCGAAGCCTTCGGTGCAAGGCTCGACCCAACAGCCGCATGCGTCCACCGCGTTCGCCCAGGTGCTCGACCGCGCCGAAGAGGAGATGCGCGAGCTCGACGACGACTTCGTCTCCGTCGAGCACCTCCTCCTCGCACTCGACATCGTCCCGCGCGACGCGCTGCTGGAAGCCCTGCTTGAGGTGCGCGGCTCGCAGCGAGTCACGTCGCAGGATCCCGAGGGCAGCTACCAGGCGCTCGAGAAGTTCGGCCGCGACCTGACCGCGCTCGCCGAGCAGGGGAAGCTCGACCCGGTAATCGGCCGCGACGAGGAGATCCGCCGCGTCATTCAGGTGCTGTCCCGCCGCACGAAGAACAACCCGGTGCTGATCGGCGATCCGGGCGTCGGTAAGACCGCGATTGCCGAAGGGCTCGCGCAGCGCATCGTCGCGGGCGACGTCCCCGAGGGCCTCAAGGGCAAGCGCGTCTGGGCGCTCGACATCGGTGCGGTCCTGGCCGGCTCCAAGTACCGGGGCGAGTTCGAGGAACGGCTGAAGG
Source organism: Gaiellaceae bacterium (assembly GCA_035639875.1). Classification (GTDB taxonomy): domain Bacteria; phylum Actinomycetota; class Thermoleophilia; order Gaiellales; family Gaiellaceae; genus JAIBJP01. The sequence continues at coordinate 10,099 of DASQXE010000200.1, forward strand.
CCGTCCTCAACGAGATCAAGGCCTCCGAAGGCCAGATCGTCCTCTTCATCGACGAGCTGCATACGATCGTCGGAGCCGGCGCCGCGGAGGGCGCCGTCGACGCCGCGAACATGCTCAAGCCGATGCTCGCGCGCGGCGAGCTGCGCGCGATCGGCGCGACGACGCTCGACGAGTACCGCAAGCACATCGAAAAGGACGCCGCGCTCGAGCGCCGCTTCCAGCCGATCTTCGTAGGTGAGCCGTCCGTCGCGGATACGATCGCGATCCTGCGCGGCCTGAAGGAGCGCTACGAGGCGCACCACGGCGTCCGCATTCGCGATGCCGCGCTCGTCGCGGCAGCGGTGCTCTCCGACCGCTACATCTCCGACCGCTTCCTGCCCGACAAGGCGATCGATCTCGTCGACGAGGCCGCCTCGCGCCTGCGGATGGAGATCGACTCCTCGCCGCTCGAGCTCGACGAGGCCCAGCGCCGCGTACGGCAGTTGGAGATCGAGATGGCGGCGATGGCCAAGGAATCCGATGAGGTCAAGGAACCCATCAGTCGCGACTTGGCGGAAGCCAAGTCGCGAAGAGACGAGCTGGCCGCGCGGTGGCAGAAGGAGAAGGAGCAGCTCGACCGCGTCAAGGAGATCACGCAGAAGATCGACGAGCTGCGCATGGAGGCCGACCGCGCCGAACGGCAGGGCGACCTGCAGCGCGTCGCCGAGATCCGCTACGGCGAGCTACCCGCGCTCGAGCGCGAGCTGGCCGAGCGCGAGGCGAGTGAGACCGAGCCGATGGTCAAGGAGGAGGTCGACGAGGACGACGTCGCCGCCGTCGTCGCGCGCTGGACGGGCATCCCCGTCTCGCGGCTCCTCGAGGGCGAGACCGAGAAGCTCATCCACATGGAGGAACGCCTGCACCAGCGGGTCGTCGGCCAGGACGAAGCCGTCGAAGCTGTGGCGAACGCGCTGCGGCGCGCGCGCACTGGCCTCCAGGATCCGAACCGGCCGATCGGCTCGTTCATCTTCCTCGGCCCGACCGGCGTCGGAAAGACCGAGCTCGCGCGCGCTCTCGCCGAGTTCATGTTCGACGACGAGCGCGCGATGGTCCGGCTCGACATGTCCGAGTACCAGGAGCGGCACACGGTCGCGCGCCTCGTCGGCGCGCCGCCCGGCTACGTCGGCTTCGAGGAAGGCGGCCAGCTGACGGAAGCGGTGCGGCGTCGCCCGTACTCCGTGGTCCTCCTCGACGAGATCGAGAAGGCGCACACCGAGGTCTTCGACGTCCTGCTGCAGATCCTCGACGACGGCCGGCTCACCGACGGCCACGGCCGCACAGTCGACTTTCGCAACACGGTCGTGATCATGACCTCGAACCTGCGCTCGGAGAACGAGCTGCGGGCAACGTTTCGGCCCGAGTTCCTGAACCGGATCGACGAGGTGGTCGTCTTCCACACGTTGACGAAGGAACAGCTGGCCGAGATCGTCGAGCTGCAGCTCCACAGGTTGGAAGCCCGCCTCGCCGCGCGCGGGATCACGATCGAGGTCACGCCCGCCGCGAAGGAGTTTCTCGCGGAGGCCGGCTGGGATCCCATATACGGCGCGCGACCGCTGAAGCGCGCCATCCAGCGCCTCGTCGAGAACCCGCTCGCGCTTCGGCTCCTGGAAGGCGACTACGCCGAGGGCGACACCGTGCTCGTCGACGCGAAGGACGACGAGATCGTCTTCGAGAAGGCGAAGGCCGTCGCGACCGCGGCGGCGTGACCACCGTCGACCGGCCGCTTCGTCTCGGCGAGCTGCTCGCCCAGACCGTTCACCTGTACGGTGAGCGGTTCCGGGCCGTCGTTGGTCTCGGCCTCGTGCTCGCCGGATCGTTCGCCGTCGCCGACATCATCGGGCACCTGATCGCCTTCGTTGCCGTCGCCGCGCTTGCGTTCACCGGGGCCTATGCGGCGGCGGCGCGGATCGTCGCCGGCGACCGGTTCGCGGAAGCCTGGGCGCAGGTCGGCTTGCGGGTCCCGGTCCTGCTCGTCCTCTCGCTGGTCGTCGCGGTGCCGTTCGTCCTCGGCCGCATCGATCCGGTCTTGTTCATCTTCGCCGTCGCATGGCTTGCGTTCGTCGGCCTCTCGATTCCGGTGGCGATGCTCGAGCGGGACCCAGAGGCGACGAGCTGGTACGGGCGTCTCGGCTTCGCGCTTTCGCGCTCAGTCGGCCTCGCTCGGGCGGAGTACTGGCACGCGCTCGGCGTGGTGGCCGCGCTTGTGATCCTGTATCTGGTCCTGGGGCCGCTCCTCGCGGTACTCCTCGTCGGCTTCGCGGACAACGGGCGCTTTGCGGCGATCACCATCGCCAACGCCGTCATCGGCCCCTTCTTCTTCTTCGGGCTCACCGTGTTCTATTTCGAGCAGAGGGCGCGGGCGCTATCCTCGCCGCGCCAGAAGACCCGATGATTGACCGAAAATTGACCGGATAGCCGTGGCACCGCCGGCACCACACTCTCCGGTCAACCATCTAGGAGGAGCGGATGCCGAAGTACCTGATGCTGTCCACCCTGAGCGAGCAGGGGCTGCAGACGCTGCGCGCCAACCCGGGCCGCGTGCGTGAGGTCAACAAGGACGTGGAGGAGCTCGGCGTCAAGGTGCTCCACCAGTGGTTCCTCCTCGGGCCGCACGACTTCGTCAACATCGTCGAGGCAGCCGACGCCGCCGCGATCGCAAAGGTCTCGGTCGCCCTCGGCGCGCGCGGCAGCGTGCACACGGAGTCGTACGAGATGCTTGAGGTGGACGAGCTCTTGAACCTACTGGCGTAGTTGCGCGAGCCGCCGCGGCTGCCCGACTGGCTGCGGGCCGAGGTCGCCGGCTGGCCGCAGGACGCCTTCGGCGCCCACCAGGCGCGGCTCCTCCTCCGTGACGGAACTGTCATCGCTCCCGTTGCGATTCTGCCGAGTGGCGACATCGTCGGATGGGGTGAAGCCGGAGAGGTCGAGTTCGAGGACGACGACATAGTCGCGATCGAAAGGATTGACGCGTAGGAGCCGGGCGTACCCCGGCCGCTAGACGAGCTTCGAATAGGCGACCGCGACCTCCGCGGCGAGCGCCGCGTTCTCGGCGATCAGCTTCTTGTTGAGCTCGATCGTGCGCCCTTGGCTTTGCTCGTGCAGGTACGAGAGGACGAAAGGCGTGAGTGCCTGCCCGCGGATGGCGCGCCGCTCGGCTTCCGCCAGGCCTTCCTCCACCAGCGGCTCGACGTCGATGCTTTCGTCCGGCGGCCGCGCGAGCACGATTCCCGAGTGGCGGCCCAGTCGCCAGTGGAACTGTGCCAGCTGCGCGGCTTCCTCAGGCGTCTGGACGCGCTGCGAGACCGGCGGCCCGCCTCCGGCCCGGTAGAAGAGCGGAATCTCGTCGGTGCGCCAGCCGAGCACCGGTACGCCGAGCGTCTCGAGCACCTCGGCGGTGGCCGGCACGTCGAGGATGGACTTCGCGCCCGACGAGACGACCAGGGCCTCCGTGCGCGCGAGCTCGCCCAGGTCGGCCGACATGTCGAGTGTCTGGGCGAAGCCGCGGTGCACGCCGCCGATCCCGCCCGTTCCCATGAAGCCGATGCCCGCGGCGCGGCACACCGCGAGCGTGGCCCCGACCGTCGTGGCGCCGAGCTCCTTCCGCATCGCGCACGCGGCGAGGTCGCGCGGGCCGACCTTGCGCGCTTCGGGCGCCGACGCGAACCGCTCCAGCTCGCCTTCCTCGAGCCCGACGCAGATGCGACCGTCGATGATCCCCACCGTCGCCGGCACCGCCCAGGCGACGCGAACCCGCCGCTCGGCCTCAGCGGCCACCGCGGCGCCGACTCCGTCCGGGAAGCCGTGCGCGATGAGGGTCGTCTCCAGGGCAACGACCGGCCGGCGTGCCTCGAGGGCCGCCCGCACCTCCGGATGAATGCGAAGAAGATCCGTCACGGCATCGCGCCCATCTGGCCGACGCAGCGGGCGGCGGCACTGAGCGCGAGCTTTGGCCCCCCGAGGAGGAATCCGGCGGCGAACGCGTCGCCCGCTCCCGTCGAGTCCACCACCGACACCGGCTCGGCCGGATGCTCCTCTTCGGCTCCCTCGGTCCGAACGATGCAGCCGCGCGCGCCGCGCTTGACGACGAGCGTGGGTACCTCGAGCTCGCCGACGAGCGCCGCCTCCTCCTCGTTGGCGAATACGACGTCGGCCTGCAGCTCTGTCAGCAAGGCGCGAATTCCAGCGACGCCCACCGACTCGAGCACCGCCGTCGACGACAGATCGACGCTCACCCGCGGCGCGTGCGGGGCTGCTCCAAGGGCAGCCTCGCGGATCGGCGGCGCGACGAGGCTGTAGGCCGGTAGATGCAGCCGTTCGGAGTCCGCGAACCACGCTTTGTCGATCTCGCTCGGCGCCAGCTCCACCGCGACGCCGCGGTCGCTCAGCATCGTGCGCTTCCCGTCCGGAGTCGCCACTGAGACCACGGTTCCGGTGCCGGACTCGACCTCGGGTCCGGCGATCTCGACGCCGTGGCGCCCGAGCTCTTCGGCGACGAGAACGCCGGCCGGATCGCGGGCCCGCTTGCCGACGAAGCGGGACTCGCCTCCCAAAGCCGCCACCCACGCGGCCACATTCGCGGCCTGGCCGCCCGCTCCCACCCTCGTACGCCCATAGGTGTCCGTATCTTCCGCGATCGGGCCTTCGAGGCGGACGATGACGTCGAGAAGGAGATCCCCCAGGGCGCAGATCACCCGTGGCACTCTTACACCGTGCAGACCGAGCGCGGACGACGGATTCGGTCCTTTCTCATCGGCGGGCTGCTGGGCAGCGCCGCAGGCGCCGTGGCGGCAGGACGAATGCGCATGAAGCCCCGGCCGAGAAAGCGAACCACGCCCGCCGGACTCGCAGCCTTCGAGCAGGCTCCTTGCTACCAGGAGGTCGTCGAGCGCGAAGGCCGCGCCGAGGATGCTTAGCCGGAGAGGAGAGCGTCGGTCTGGGCGCCGTGCCAGTCGAGCTTGAGGGCCTGAAAGCGCTCGAGTGCCCGCGCGAGTAGCGCTTCGTCTCCGCGTACGGCGCCGAGGGCGCGCAGAGCGAAAGGTTCGAGGTAGGTACCCGGTTGGAGAAAGCGGACGGCCTCCTCCTCGGCGCCTCCGGCGTTTCGGGAGGCGGCGATCGCGTCGAAGCGCGCTGCGAACGTCATCAGGTCGAAGACAAATCGCTGCGAGGGATCGCGATCGAGGAGGGGCGCGAGAGATCTGCGGTCCCCGCGCGCGAGGGTGAGCCGGATGCGCGGGGCCTCGAGCGCATAGGCGTGACCTTTCATCCCCACTCCGCTGGCGGCCTCCTCGAGCGCTCGTGCAGCAGTTTCTTCGCCCTCTTGCGCGCGCGCCACGGCGCATAGGAGGAGGCACCGGGCATTTCGGACGCAAGGCGTATCGCGGTTGGCGTCGACCGCGTGCTCGATCTCGTCCTGAAGCGCGAGGATTCCGTCCCAGTTCCCGGCCAGCTCTTCCACCTCGGCGCGGAGCGCGACGCTGTGCATTCGATGATGGGGCGAGAGGCGCTCGGTTCGCTTCGTGTGCTCGTCCGCGAGCCGGCGAGCCTCGCGCAGACGACCGACTGCTGCCGCCGGAGGCATGGCCGTCTCCCGCATCTCGACGATGTGGTCGGGATCCGTGATCAGCCCTTCGAGGTCGAAGCGCCGCTGTGCCCAGTTCAGGGACTCGGCGAACTGCATCGTCTGGAACGCCGCCACCGCGCGCGCCATCCACGCCCAGGAGCGAAGCTCTGGATCGTTCAGCTGGTCCGCCAGCGCGCTCGCATCCCGCGCGTGCTGGGGGTTTTCGGGGTGCACATTGGCCTGCGCGATAACCGCCCGCGCGCGCTCGGGAGTGCCCTCCTCGGTCAAAACCAGCGCCTGCTCGATCCAGGTATCGACCGTTTCTGGATCCGGACGCTGTTTCCACATCCCGACGCGGATGCCGGTCTGGAACGCGAGGTCGCTGTACGTCTTCGCGATGATCGCCGGATCGTTCGAGAGCTCGAGCGCACGCTGCATTGCGGTCGAGAACCCCTCGCCGTCGTACTTGAGCGCGCTTGCGTTTCCGATCGCGAGCCAGATCGCTGCGGCCGTCTCCACGGAGGACGTCACGTCGAGGGCTCGGCGCAGGAGGGCGAGAGATTCATCGGTCTCGTAGCGGTCCCCGGCGAGATCCGCGGCACGGCGCAGCCAGTGGACGGCCTTGTCGCGGACCTGTTCGAGCTCGTCTTCAGCCCCCGCCCAGGCCAGGTCGGCGTCTTCGGGGCGGGCGGCCTCGGCAAAGTGATGTGCGAGCAGCGCGGCCCATTCGTCGCGGCCTTCGCCCACCCGCTCGAGCCAACCGGCGAAGGCGGCGTGCAGCCGCGCGCGGCGCGCCTTCGGGAGCGTCGCGTAGGCGACCTCCCGCGTGAGGGCGTGCTTGAAGGCGAACTCGCGCTCTCCCGCCAGCGAGGTACCAGCGCGGCGGCGAATGAAGTCCCGTTCCTCGAGCGCCTCGAAGTCAGGCTCACCGCCCGCGAGAAGATCCCGGACGGGGCCGGGCCAGAAGGTGCGCCCGATCACGGCAGCGGCCTGCAGGGCTCCCTTCTCGACCTCGTCGAGGAGATCGATCCGCGCCGCGAGCACGGCTTGCACCGAGTCGGGCACGGCGTATCCGGCCGGTAGCTCGCCGGCGCGCCAGCTTCCGTTCTCGCGCAGGAGAACGCCTGCGTCGATCAGGCTGCCGACAAGTTCCTCGACGAAGAATGGGTTGCCCTCCGCGTGCGAGACGACGAGGTCGCGGACGCCGGCCGGAAGGTCGGCAGCGAGGAGCTCGTCGAGAAGGCGGCCGGCGTCGTCCGCCGAGAGCGGCTCGAGGCCGAGACTTGTCGTGTTGCGCTGCCCACCTCCCCAGGACTGACGCCGGTCCAGCAGCTCGAGGCGGGCGGTAGCGAGGATGAGCAACGGAGCGCGCACCTCGCGGAGCAGGTGCTCGACGAGATCGAGGAGCGGATCCTCCGCCCAGTGGAGATCTTCGATGAGGAGGACGAGCGGGCGCTCGGACGCCAGCTCTTCCAGAAAGCCGGCAGCCGCATCGTGCAAGCGGTCATGGGCGGCACGCGGGTGGAGGTCGCCGCCGACGTCGAGGCCAAGGGCGAGCCCGAGGATCTCGTGGTTGCCGAGCTTCGGCAGCGCCGCTTCGGCGGGGTCGCTCTCCAGTAGGCCGAGCTGCTCCTTGACGATCTCGCCCAGTGCCCAGTACGTGATGCCGCGCCCGTAGGGGAGACAGCGGCCGGTGCGCCGCAGGGGTTCGGGGGATTCGGAGCCCAGGCGTTCCCAGAGCTCCCGCACGAGTCGCGTCTTGCCGACGCCCGGATCGCCCATGACGGTGACGAGATGCGGCCGGCCTTCCGCCACCACGCGGTTGTACGTCGCCTGGAGGAGCGCGAGCTCTTGCTCGCGGCCGACGAACGCGCGCTTGAGCCCGCTCACGCCCCGCGGGCGCATGAGCGTGAGGGCGCGCACGAGCCGCCGCGCCTCGACGCCGCCACGCTTCCCTTTCGCCTCGACGGTCGCGGGCTCGTCGAACTCGAACGCCCCCCGGACGGCGGCCGCGGTGCGTTCCCCTACGAGCACCTCGCCCGCCCCGGCTGCTTGCTCCAAGCGCGCCGCCACGTTCACGGGATCGCCGGAGACGAACGAGCTGCCTTCGCGTGAGCGCCCGACCACGACTTCGCCGGTGTTGACTCCGATCCGCAGGCGCAGCCCGTCACCGAAGAGCTCGCGTACACGACGCTGCATGGCGAGCGCGGCATGGAGCGCGCGCTCCGGATGATCTTCGAGAGCGGCCGGCGCTCCGAACGTGGCCATCACCGCATCGCCGACGAACTTCTCCACCGTTCCGCCCGACTGCTCGATCTCCGCTCCCATCGCGTCGTAGAAGCGGTCGAGGAGCACGCGGAACCGCTCAGGGTCCTCCTCGCTCGCGAGCTCGGTCGAGCCGACGATGTCCGCAAAGAGAATCGTCGCGATCTTCCGCTCGTCGCTCGGAGGCGCGCCCGGCGTCGACATGCGCAGATTGTGACGCAGAGCTAGCGGTTCTTTTGCAAGCTCGCGAGCGCCGTCACGGCTGTCTGGAGATTGAGCCCGGCATCGCCGATCCCCAGGATCTTGCCGTTGAACTCGACCACGGCTGTGTCGCGAAGGAACGCTTCGGTCGTCCGAGTGGGATCTTTGGTGCGAATGACGAGGAAGGGTCCGAATGAGCGTGCCTCGAACTGCGGCCCGGGCGATCTTTGCGGAATGGTGAATCGCTGCTTGGAAAGGTCGAGCTGGTCGGTCGCGTCGAACACCCAGACGCCGCGGCCCAACGGCTTCGGAATCTCGCCGAGCGTGTCGAGGGCGAGTTTCGGGTCGGCCCGTTGGACGATGAACTTGCCGAACGGAGCTCCCTTCTCGAAGGCGTCCAGGTAGAGCGGCTCGTAGCCGAACAGGACGTCGTCCGGCCGGCTCGTGGCGGCGAGCCAGGCTGCCGCAGCGGCGCGGGCGTCTTTGCGAACGGCGGGCTCGCCGGCGTACATCCACGGGGTTCGGGTCCAGCCCCAGGCGATCTGGGCGGCCAGGATGGCGCCCAGTCCGAGGGAGATGATCGCCGGCGACCTCGGCCCGGTCCAGGAGGCGAGGCGTAGCAATCCGGCAGCGACGAGCATGGTGAACAAGGGAAGCGCGAAGATGAGGTGCCGGCTCTCGAGCGAGAGGCTGCTTCCCGACCTGGTGAGGAGCAAAGCGACCGTGGGCACGACGACGACAGTCGCGGCGAGGAATGCTGCGGCCGGTCGCGTTCGCACGAGCGTCCAGAGCCCCACGGCCGCGAGCGCGATCGCGAGCGCGACCGCGAGCGCCCAGCCCGCGGTGAAGTCTCCGGCCACGCGGACGAGGTAGCTGAGCACGTCCACCGGCGAACCGAGCTTCGAGCCGCTGTTTCCCGTGACGCCGACGTCGAAGCGGTTCGCGAGCACCCGGTAGACGAGCCAGAGTGGTAGGGCGAGCAGCGTGACGGCTGCGACCGAGACCAGCGCCGGGCGCACGGGAAAGCGCTCGCGCTGCCGGCGACCGAGCACGAAAAGTGCGCCGATGCCGAGCACAAATGCGCCGTACGGCTGCGTGGCGATCGCCGCGAGGGTCGTAAGCCCCCAGGCGATCCAGGGCCCGGGGTCCCGCCGGCCGATCGCGCGCAGAAGAAGAAAGAACGAAAGCGCGCTCGTGAACAGGAAGAGGCTGTACATCCGCGCGTAGATCCCGTGGTAGATGGTCATCCAGCTCGCCGCGGCAATCGCGGTGGCGAGGAGGGCAGTGCGTGCATCTGTCAGGCGCCGGACGAGCGCGGCCATCACCGGGACGCTGGCGACCGCGAACACGACCGATATGAGCCGTAGGCCGACGAGCCCGGGCCAGACGGAGTTGACCGCGTGCGCGAGCAGGAAATGAAGCGGCGCTCCGCCTCGCTCCTCGAAGACGGTCGAGAAGAGGTCACCGAGCGATTGACGGCTGACGAAGAAGACGAGCGTCTCGTCCTCGTGCGGCGGCCACCGGATCGCGCGCGCGAGGAGGAAGACGGCGAGCCCACCGGTGATCGCGGCGACCCCGAGGCGATAGCTATCTGCGAGCGCCCACGCGAGCGCGCGGCGGCGCGCCGATTCGCCTGGCACTCGCCCGACCCGAGTGCCGGAGACGGCCGTCCTCCTTGCTAGCATTTCTCGCCGCAAAGCGGGCCTTTCGCCGATGCCTATCTATGAGTACCGCTGCCCGAACGGTCACACGTTCGAGCTCTTCCAGCGGATGAGCGATCCGCCCCCGTCAGAGTGCCAGATCTGCGGCGCCGCGCCCGTCGAGAAGGTGCTCTATCCGGCGGCGATTCACTTCAAGGGCTCGGGGTTCTACAGCACCGACTACGGCCGGGGGGCGCGCAAGAAGGACGTTTCTCAGGACGGCGACCAGGCCGCGAAGAAGGACGAGAAGCCCGAAAAGAAGCCCGAGCCGAAGAAGGCGGCGGAGGCGTAGGTTCGCGGGCGGGCCAGGCCCCGCCGATGGAGCTATTTGCCCACCCGGCAGCCCGGGCCGAACGGCCCGGAGCCCGGGGGCGGCGGCTGCGGGGCCGTCTTCCCGGTCACCATGGCGATCACAGACACGTTCTCCTCGCTTCCGATCACGAACGACTGCCCGCCGATGTCGGCGATCGTCCCCCCGAGATGACAGTTGAGGCGCCCGCTCGAGGGCGTGCGCTTCTTCACCCAGCCGAGCTCGAGGATCTGGGCGGCGGATAGGTCGGTGGCGAGCGGACGGACGAGGTCGTCGCCGATGAACGGCGCCTTGATGAATGTGGAGAAGCTGGTTGCCTTGTTGGCGATCGCCTCGATGACGGCCTGCTGGCGCTCTCCACGCGTGAAGTCGCTCTCGTTCGGATTGAGCAGGTTCTCGCGGATGCGCGAGTAGATGAGCGCGCGCCTCCCGTCCATCTCCTGCGGTCCCTTGCGGAAGCGCCAGCCGGGCCACCGGTCGCAGGCGGCCTCGGTCCCACGCGGACACTCGAACTTGTTCGAACGGATCCGCTCGGGAACGTCGATCGCGATACCTCCGAGGGCATCCACGACTTTGTCGAAGGTGCTGAAGTCGACGACGACGACGTGGTTGATCGGGAGCCGGGTCAGGTGCTCGACCGTCTTGGTCGCCAGCGTGGGACCTCCGAAGGCGTAGGCCGCGTTGATCTTCTGCGCGCCGTGCAGAGGGATGTCGACGCGCAGGTCGCGGGGGATGAAGAGGAGGGCGATCTTGTGGTGGTCGGGATCCGTGTGGATGAGGACGATCGAGTCCGAGCGGCCCTGAGCGCCCGGGCGGCTCTTGCTACCGACGTCGACACCGAGCACGAGGATGTTGCTCGGGTTGGACAGGAGAAGCCCCTTCTGCGGCGTCAGGGCGCGGACGGCGCGCGGGTCGAGTCGCTTGTTCGCGTCCTTCGTGCCGCTGCGAAAGGCGAGGAAGCCGAGCAGGGCCCAGACGAGCGTGAGGACGATCAGCCCGACCAGGGCCCAGAGCGCCCGCCTCCGCCAGCGGTGGGGCTTTCGGGGCCGCTGCGCCCTCGGACCCTTGTACTCCTGGGCGCCTCGACCGTCGCGTGCACCGCGCTCATCCTTGAGCGTCTCATGACGGATCGGGCCCTTGGCGCGGCCCCCCCTGTACACACGGTATGGCTTGTCCTTGCGGGCCACCGGGACGGGTTATCGTAGCCGCACGACGATGGCCGGCCCGCTTGTCATCGCTGTCGACCTCGGGGGAACCAAGCTCCTCACCGGCGCCGTCGACGAGGAGGGCGTCGTCGTGAAGCGGACCGTCCGGCCGACCCCGGTCGCGAGCCAGGCGGAACTCGTCGCCGGCCTCGAAAGCTCCATCGAAGGAATGCTGGAAGACGGAGTTGCGGCCCTCGGCATCGGCATTCCCTCGACGATCGACCAGCCGCACGGGCTCGCCGTCGCCTCGGTCAATATTCCGCTCGCGGGCCTCGACATCCGCGAGCACCTGACCACGAGGTTCGGCCTTCCCGCAGCGATCGAAAACGACGCCAACGCCGCGGCGCTCGCCGAGCACCGTTTCGGTGCGGGGAAGGGGACCCGGCACATGGTCATGCTCACCCTAGGCACCGGCATCGGAGGCGGGCTCATCCTCGACGGAGAGCTGTATCGAGGATCGATCGGCGCGGCGGGTGAGCTCGGGCACATCACGATCGACTACGACGGCCCCCGGTGCCAGGGCCACTGCCCCGGATTCGGCCACCTCGAGACGCTCGCCTCGGGGACCGCGGCCGACGAGCTCGCTCGCGAAAGAGCCAACGCGAATCCGGAGGGAGATCTCGGTCGCGCCGCTCGAGAAGGGAGCGCCGTCGACGCACGGCTCGCGGTCCAGTTGGCGGCTGCAGGGCCCGGCGACGCGCGCGACGTCCTGGATCGGATCGGGTTCTTCCTCGGGGTCGGAATCTCGAGCCTCGTCAACATCTTCAATCCGGAGCTGGTGGTTCTCGGCGGCGGGTTTGCGCGGGCAGGCGACCTGCTCTTCGAGCCGGCCCGGCGGGTGGTCGCTGAGCGAACCCTGTCACCCGCACGGGACGTCGTTCGCATCGTGCCCGCTCTCCTCGGCGTGGAGGCAGGGCTGATCGGCGCCGGCCTCGTCGCCTTCGAGGCGCTCGAGCGCGTGTCCGCGTCCGGGTAGATGCCTCTCGTCGTCTGCCCGACTCCGATCGGGAATCTGGAGGACGTGACGCTACGTGTCCTCCGCGAGCTCGGCGAGGCGGACGTCGTTCTGTGCGAGGACACGCGCCGAACGCGAACTCTTCTGCGGCGGCACGGAGTGAAGGCCGACCTCCTCAGCTATCACCGGCACAATGAGGCGTCGCGGGGTGCGGAGGTGTTGCCGCGCTTGCAGGCAGGCGAGCGAATTGCGCTCGCGAGCGATGCCGGCCTACCCGCTCTCAACGATCCAGGCGCGCGGCTCATCGCCGCAGCGCTCGAGCGCGGGGTGGACGTGCTCGTGCTTCCCGGCCCCTCGGCGATCGAGACCGCGCTCGTCGCGAGCGGGCTGGTCGGCGAGCGCTACGCGTTCGCCGGCTACATCCCCCGCGAGGCAGAGGCCCGCGCGCGGCTATGGGCGGAAACCGACCGTTGGGGATGGCCGGTAGTGGCGTTCGAGTCGCCTCGCCGCCTCCCCTCGAGCCTCGCATCGCTCGCGGCTGCCTCACCGGAGCGCCCGGTTGCCGTCTGCCGCGAGCTGACCAAGCGCTTCGAGGAAGTCGTGCGCGGACAGGCTCGCGACGTCGCCGCGCGGTTCCGCGAGGCCCCGAAGGGAGAGGTCACGGTCGTCCTCGGCCCGACGGGATTTCGCGAGGACGAGCAGTCAGAGGGCGCCGTCGCCGTCGTGGCCGAGCTGGTCGAGGCGGGGCTCCCGCGACGGAGGGCCGCCGATGTGGTCTCTCGTCTGACGGGTTTGCCGCGAAACCGGCTCTATCGCGGATCGTTGTAGTCTCGCTTGACAACGCCCTGTCGTCCTGCTAGCCTCTGTTTTCCTAACAGACAACGAGGAGGAGCAGGCGATGAGGCGCACCTTCATCCTGCTTCCGGTCCTCCTCGCGCTCCAGGTCGGCGTGCAGCCCGCGCTCGCCTGGACCTGGCCCGTGGACGGGCCGGTGCTACGCCAATTCGACTTCGGCAGTAACCCGTACGCGGCCGGCCAGCATCGCGGCATCGACATCGGCGCCGCGGGCGGCGCGCCGGTGCGCGCGCCCGCCTCGGGGCGGGTCAGCTTCGCGGGAACCGTCCCCGGCGGGGGGCGGGCGTTGACGATCGAGACCGCAGACGGCTTCTCGGTCACGTTGGTGCACCTCGGGGCGATCGGGACGGCCCGGGGCGCGGCCGTGGGCGAAGGCACCGCGGTCGGGACCGTCGGGCCAAGCGGCGACGCCGAGCTCCCGGAGCCGTACGTCTACCTCGGCATCCGCATGACGGCCGATCCGAACGGCTACCTCGACCCGCTCCGCTTCCTGCCGCCGAGGGCGGACCCGGTTCCCGAACCGTCCTCTCAGCCGACGGCCGAGCCAGCACCGGCTCCGGCGCCGGCAGACGAGCACCCTGCGCCGTCACGTCACGGGCGGGTCAACGCCGGCGAGCGTACCGGGCCCCTGCTGCATCCGACCGCCGCGGCCGGGGCGAAGTCGGCGGCCCCGCGAGAACGCGCTCGCCGCCTACGGCTCCATACACGCTCCGATCAGGCTGGACGGGACGTTCGTGGGCAGCACGCATCCGCTCGCGGCGCGAACACGCCGGTTGCCGACGAACGCGCGGTCCACGACCGCGCGTTCGGCACGGCGCTCTCGTCGCCCGCGTCGCGCGCTCTCGTCTCCCGCGCCCGGACGCCTGAAGCAGAGGGACGCGGCACCAATTCATTCTGGTCGCTCGCCCCGGCTGCCGTGCTCGTGGCGGGAGCTGTCGGCCTACGCCTGCGCCGCAAGCTCCGCGATGCACGAGCGGCAGACCGAGCGCCCGCGATGCTCCTCGAGGGAGCTCTCCCGTCCGCAGAAGACACAGGTGCCCTGCGGCTTGGAGAGGAGGATCATCTCGTCCTTGACCGAGATCTCGAGCGGGTCCTTTTCGCTCAGCCCGAACCGCTTCCGGATCTCGATAGGAATCACGATCCGGCCCAGCTCGTCGATGTGCCGGATGATCCCCGTTCTTGTTACTCCGCGCGCGGCCCGCGTCGCCGCAGTAACGGCCTGTCTCGTACCCATCCCCTACGCCCGTGTCCTTCCATGCGGTTGTCGGCTTGAGCGTCCCCTCGCGCGGATCTTTCTAATCACCATGCGGCGCCGGGAAGCAGGAGCGCGGAACCCCGTCCCTATGATTGCCGGGGATGCGCTTCTACGTGACGACCCCCATCTATTACGTCAACGCGACCCCCCATATCGGGCACGCGTACACGACCATCGCCGCGGACATCCTCGCCCGCCACCACCGCCAGCGCGGGGACGAGACCTTCTTCCTGACCGGAACTGACGAGCACGGGACGAACATTCCGCGGGTCGCCGAGGAAGCGGGCGTCGACGTGAAGGAGTTTGTAGATCGGAATGCGGCCGCTTTCCGGGCGATGACAGCGCGCCTGAACTCGTCGAACGACTTCTTCATTCGCACGACCGATCCGCGCCACGAAGCCGCCGTACAGGAATTCGTGCAGCGCATTTACGACGCGGGTGACGTCTACGAGGGTCTGTATCGCGGTCTCTATTGCCCGCGTTGTGAACGGTTCTACACCGAATCCGAGCTCGTGGACGGTCGCTGCCCCCTGCACGGCATCGTCCCCGAGTACGTGGAGGAGAAGAACTGGTTCTTCCGCCTCTCGGCCTACCAGGACCGCCTGCGCGCTCTCTACGACGAAAATCCGGGGTTCGTCCTGCCCCGCTTCCGTTACAACGAGGCGCGCAGCTTCATCGAGCAAGGGCTCGACGACATCAGCATCAGCCGGGCGACGGAGAAGTGGGGCGTGCCCGTCCCGTGGGATCCGGAGCAGGTCGTCTACGTCTGGGTCGACGCGCTCATCAACTACTGGAGCGCACTCGCGTTTGCGCGCGATGACGAGGACCTCCGTGACGAGCTCTGGCCCGAGGTGCGGCACATCCTCGCTAAGGACATCCTCAAGTTCCACTGCGTCATCTGGCCGGCGCTCCTCCTCGCCGCCGGGCTCAGCGTGCCGAAGCAGCTGTTCGTCCACGGCTACCTGCTGTTCGACGAGCAGAAGATGTCGAAGTCGCTCGGCAACGTCATCGACCCGCTCGACCTGATCGACGTCTACGGGGCGGATCCGGTGCGCTTCTACGTCATGCGCCAGGTCCAGTTCGGTCAGGACGGCAGTGTCTCGATCGACGGCGTGCACGAGCGCTACGAGCGCGAGCTGGGCAACGACCTCGGCAACCTCGTCTCGCGCACGACCGCCATGATTGCGCGCTACCGAGAGGGACGAATTCCGGACGCTCCCGCTGAGGGAGGTGCGGATATGGCGGTGCTGAACCGCGACGTTGCCGCCTTGCTCGATGCCTTCGACGTGACCGGCGCGCTCGAGCGGATCTGGCAGCAGGTACGCGCGCTGAACGCGCTCGTGGAGCAGCGCAAGCCGTGGGAGCTGGCAAAGGACGATGCGCGTGCCGACGAGCTCGACCGCACGCTGTACGAGCTCGTCGACGGCCTGCGCGCGATCGGCGTGGCGCTGGCGCCCTACCTCCCCGAGACGGCTCCGCGCATCCTGGCCGCCCTCGGCCAGCCGGCCGACATCGCCTGGGAGAACATCGCGGCGCACCGAACCGTTGCCGCCGACGGCATCGAGCCCGCGCCGCCGCTTTTTCCGCGTGTCGACGCGGCCGTCGCCTGACGTGATCGACACTCACGCTCATCTCGACGCCTTCGACGGTGAGGCGGCGGCCGCGCTCGAGCGCGCACGAGCGGCCGGCGTTCGGCGCGTGATCGCCGTGGGGACGAACGTCGAGTCGGCGCGCGAGACCATCGCCATCTGCGAGCGGGAGGAGGGCGTCTTTGCGGCTCTCTCCATTCATCCTCACGAGGCCGATACCGTCGCCGAGGCCGACCTCCACGAGCTTCGGGACCTCTGCGCGCACGAGAAGGTCGTCGCAATCGGCGAGACGGGACTCGACTACTTCCGCGACTACGCGCCGCGCGACCGCCAATGCGAGCTCTTTCGCACTTTCGTCGCGATGGCGCAGGAACGCGCCCTGCCGGTCGTCGTCCACTCCCGCGCTGCCGACGAGGACACGGCCGCGGTTTTGAGCGACGTCGGCGACGTCCCGGTCGTCCTGCATTGTTTCTCATCCGTCGGACTGCTCGCGCCGGCGCTCGACCACGGCTGGTACGTCTCGTTCGCGGGCAACGTCACCTACCCGAACGCGGTCGAGCTCCGCACGGCCGCGGCGCGTGTGCCGTCCGACCGCCTCCTAGCCGAAACGGACAGCCCGTACCTCGCGCCGCAGCCGGTGCGCGGCCGACGCAACGAACCGGCCAACGTCGTGCATACGCTGGCCACGCTCGCACAGGTCCGCGGCGAGGAGCGCGACGCGCTCGAGCGCACGATCGATGCCAACGCGGCCGCGGCCTTCCGTCTGCCGTGAATCTCCCGTTCGCACGCAAGCGAGCACTCGGCCAGCATTTCCTCGTCGACGAGAACATCCTCGGCGTCGCCGGCCGGATGGCGGACTTGCACACCGGTGACGTCGTCCTCGAGGTCGGACCGGGCCTTGGCGTGCTCACGACCTACCTCGCGGAGCGCGTGCGCTTTGTCCACGCCATCGAGATCGACTGGGGCCTGGCGCCCCATCTGCATCAGCGCTACGCCACGACTCGGAATGTCAACCTCGTGTTCGACGACGCGCTCGAGTATCCCCTGCGCGAGCTCGACCCCGCTCCGAACAAGTTCGTCTCCAACCTGCCGTACAACGTGGCCACCCCACTGGTCGTCGAGAGCCTGGACGGCCTGCCGAGCCTGGAGCGATGGTGCGTGATGGTGCAACGAGAGGTGGCCGATCGCTTCTTCGCGCTTCCGGGGACGAAGAGCTACGGGGCGGTCTCGGTCCTGATCCAGCTCACGGCCGAGCGCGCGGGGTTTCATCCGGTCAGCCGAACTGTCTTCCGGCCGCAGCCGAAGGTGGACTCGGCCCTCGTCGCGTTTCGCCGCCGGCGGAGTTGGGGCGACGAGTTCCCTCCGTTGAAGAAGGTCGTCCAGGCGGCTTTCACGCACAGGCGGAAGCGGCTCGCCAACTCGCTCGAGCTCTCTGGCTTCGGGCGCGGGCGCGTGGACGAGGCGCTCGCCCGGCTCGGACTTCCGGGAGGAGCGCGGGCCGAGGAGCTTCGGCCCGAACAGTTCGAAGAGCTCGCGGAACGCCTCGCATGAACCGGGCGCCCGCCGCCGCGAAGATCAACCTCGCGCTCGTCGTTGGGCCGCGGCGTGCGGACGGCCTGCACGAAGTGGTCACCGTGCTCCAGCGCGTCGACCTCTGCGACACGGTCGGCGTCGAGCCGGCGCCGGCCCTCGTCGTCGAGGGATACCGCAAGGACACGCTCGTCCGCTCTGCGCTCGCCAAGCTCTCCGCCGCCGGCGTCCATTCGGACGCGGATGCGTTCTGGCGCGTGCGTCTGGAGAAGCGAATCCCGCTCGCCGCCGGCCTCGGCGGGGGGAGCGCCGACGCCGCCGCCGCGCTCACGCTCGCCAACCGCACCCTCGACGAACCGCTGGACGAGGAAGATTTGAGCGCGCTCGCCGCGCAGGTCGGCGCGGACGTCCCGTTCTTCCTCACGCCCGGTCCAAAGCTCGGCGAGGGCGCCGGCGAACGGCTTCGCGCGCTCGAGCTTCCGCAGGACTACTGGATCTCGATCGCGGTTCCCCGGTTCGCGCGAAAGGATTCCACCGCGGACGTGTACAGGCGTTTCGACGAGCTCGGTGGCGGCCACGACTTCGAGGAGAAGCGCGCCGCGCTGCTCCAAGCGCTCGAGGGCGTTCGCCGCCCGCGCGATTTCGCAGCGTTCCCGCCGAACGACCTCGCGACCGCGTCCGGACGCTCTCCGCTCGTGGACGAGCTTCTCGAGCAAGGAGCTTTTAGAGCGGACGTCTCCGGGGCGGGACCCGCCGTGTACGGCCTCTTTCACCATCGGTCCGACGCCGAGCGGACCGCACGACGTCTGCGAACCCGGGCGCGTGTCTGGGTGCTAGCCCCCGTCTGGTAGCGTCGCCTCGATGAGCAGCGTCGAACCGGTCGTCGAGCACCGAGAGAGCATGCCCTCGCGCTGGCTGCGCGAGCGGCGGTTCCGCATCGCGCTCCTGATCGCCTTCGTCGAGAGCCTGCTCGTCCTCTTCAGCGACCACGGTTGGTGGTACGTCCTCGGCGCGGCGATCGTCGCCGTCGCCCTCTACCTCTTCGGCCGGCGGATGAGCTCACCCGGCGTGCACGAGGTCACGTGGATCCTCGCGACGTCGCAGGTGATCTCGGTTCTCGTTCCCGTGCTCTGGGTGATCGTGCGGACTCTGGCGATCATCGTCCTCGTACTGCTCGGCCTCTTCTTCCTCGCGATTCTCCTGCTCGATCGCCCGCGCCGATAGACTCATCCTGCTACCCGATGGGGCGTAGCCAAGCGGTAAGGCAGCGGGTTTTGGTCCCGTGACCGGAGGTTCGAATCCTCCCGCCCCAGCCATGACCATCCCCTGGTGACACCGGCCCTTGCAGCGGTGGTGCTGGCAGCCGGCCTCGGAACGCGTATGCGCTCCGAGCTGCCCAAGCACCTCCATCCGCTGCTGGGCCGGCGCGTGCTCGACTGGGCGCTCGCCGCCGCCCAGCCGCTCGGGCCCGATCCGTTCGTCGTCGTCTGTTCTCCCGAGACGCGCGAAGAGCTCGCGCGCACGCTGCCGGACGAGACGGAGCTCGCCGTCCAGGCTGAGCCGTTGGGCACGGGCGACGCGGTGGAGGCGGCGCGACCGGCGCTCGAACGCTTCTCGGGGGACGTTCTCGTCCTCGACGGCGCGGCGCCGCTCCTCACGCCGCGCGTCCTCGATGGGCTGGTCGCGGCGCACAGGAGAGAAGGCGCGGCCGTCACCGTGCTCTCGATCGAGCCGCCCGAGCCGCTCCCGTACGGCCGCGTCCTACGCGACGAAGCCGGGTCGCTGCACGCGATCGTCGAAGAGGGCGACGCCACTCCCGAGCAACGAGCCGTGCGCGAGCTGAACACGTCCATCTACGTGTTTACGAGCGCTGACCTTTGGCCCGCGCTCGAGCGGCTCGAGGCGCGCAACGTCCAGGGGGAGCTCTACCTCACCGACGCCGTCCGGCACCTCGTGGAGGACGGGAAGCGCGGAGCCGTGTACCGTGCCGCCGACCCGATCGTGGGCCTCGGCATCAACAACCGCGCAGAGCTCGCTCAGGCGGCCAGCGCCTTGCGCGAGCGCGTCGTCGAAGGGCACCTGCTCGCCGGCGTGACGGTCGTCGACCCAACGACGACGTGGATCGACGCGGACGTGCAGATCGAGCCGGACGCCGTCATTCAGCCGTTCACCGTGTTGCGCGGAAAAACCGTGGTACGCGCCGGCGCAGAGGTCGGACCCCACGCGGTCGTCGTCGATGCCGAGATCGGCGCGGGAGCGACGGTGGGCCCCTTTTCCTACCTCCGTCCGGGCACCGTGCTCGCCGCCGGCGTGAAGGTGGGCGCGTTCGTCGAGGTCAAGAACTCGCACATCGGGGAAAGAACAAAGGTGCCGCACCTGTCGTACATCGGCGACGCCGAGATCGGCGAGGATTCGAACGTCGCCGCAGGCGCCATCACCGCGAATTACCGGCCCGAGCTCGGCGGCGGAAAGAAGGAGCGAACGGTCATCGGCCGCAACGTCCATACGGGCAGCGACAATGTATTCGTTGCGCCCGTCGAGATTGGCGACGATGCTTGGATCGGAGCAGGATCCACGATCACCGAGGACGTCCCTCCGGGGGCGCTTGCGATCGCGAGGGCGAAGCAGGTCAACAAGGAAGGCTACGGTGGAAAGCGGAACGATTGAGACGCGCCTTCCCGGCCTCGATGTGCCGGAAGCGGTCGCCGTTCCCCATCCGAGCGGCGAGCGCGGCCGCTGGATCGAGCGCGGGCCATCGGGAAAGCTCATGCTCTTCTCCGGCCGCTCGAACCCTGAGCTCTCGGAGCGCATCGCGGAGCTCCTCAACATCGAGCTGGGGGAGGTCGAGCTCGAGACCTTTGCGAACGGCGAGACCTACTGCCGCTACCGCGAGTCGATTCGCGGCGCCGACGTGTTCATCGTCCAGTCGTGCTTCGGATCGGCGACGAACGACCACCTGATCGAGCTCCTGATCATGATCCAGACCGCAAAGCTCGCCTCGGCCAATCGCATCACCGCCGTCATGCCCTGGTTCCCGTACTCGCGCCAGGACAAGAAGTCCGCCCCGCGCGAGCCCATCACCGCGAAGCTCGTCGCGGACATGGTGGAGGCCGCGGGCGTCGACCGCGTCCTGACGATGGACCTGCATGCGGGTCAGATCCAGGGGTTCTTCACCATCCCGGTCGACCACATGACCGCGCTCAAGCTTTTCGCGCAGTACTACCGCGACAAGGGCCTGTACGGCGAGGGGGTCGTCTCGGTCTCCCCGGATCCGGGCCGAGGCAAGATGGCCGGCCGCTTCGGTCAGATGCTCGACGCGCCGACCCCCGCGTACATCAACAAGACGCGGCCGGAGCGCGATGTGGCCGCGGCGACGGACGTGATCGGCCGCGTCAAGGGCAAGGTCGCGATCATGACGGACGACATCATCGTCACAGGCGGGACGCTCATCGCCGGGGCCGAGGCGCTCAAGGAGGCGGGCGCGGCCGAGGTCTACGCGTGCGCGACCCACGGGCTCTTCCCCGGTGCGGCGCTCGAGAAGCTCGCCAAGAGCGAGATCGCGGAGCTCGCCGTCACCGACACCGTGCCGATCGATCCGGTCAAGCGGCCGGACAAGCTGCAGGTCTTGACCGTCTCGCTCCTCCTCGCGGACACGATCCGGAACGTCTTTTCGGACGAGTCCGTGTCGGCGATCTTCGCCGGCGAGAACCAGCTCTTTTAAGACGAAGAGGGCGGAACATGGTTCCGCCCTCTGGAGAAGCGAAATCCGGGTGGTCAGCGGCCCGTGCGGCGGTTGATCGCCGCCTGCAGCGCGCCCTTCCTCATCTTCGAGCGGCCCTTGATTCCGAGCCGCTTCGCTTCCTTGTACAGCTGCTCCTTGGTCTTTGTCGTGGCCATTCGCTCACCTCCTGAGATCGCTCTCGCCCGAGCGCATACCCGGGATCGGGCCGGAGAAACGGCAATGCTGTCGTAACGACCGTTACTAGGTGGCCCGCGCCCCAACGGCGCATTCCTGCGAGAAGGGCCGCGAATACGCTTCGCTAGACTGAGCGCTCGGTATGGTCGGCGAGCGGGTCAGGCTGAACGTGCAGGAGCGCGAGTCGCGTGGAAGCGCGGCTTCCCGGCGTCTGCGCTCCAATGGACTGATCCCGGGCGTCCTGTACGGGAACGGCGGCCAGGCGCATTCGTTCTGGATCGAGGAGCGCGAGCTGCGGCGAGTCTTGACCGGGGAGCACGGTCTCCACGCGATTCTCGACGTCGTTCTCGAGGGCTCGCAGCGGGCGCACCACGCCGTCCTCAAGGAGTACCAGCTCGATCCCACGCGGGCGCGACTGCTCCACATCGACCTCCAGGAGGTGCGGCTCGACCAGGCGATCCAGACCGCGGTCGTCGTCGAGCTCGTGGGCGAGTCGGCCGGCGTGAAGGAAGGCGGCGTCCTGAGCCAGGTGCGGCGCGAGGTGCACGTCGAGGCGCTGCCGATGGAAGTGCCCGAGCATCTCGAGCTCGATGTCAGCGCGATGATGATCGGCGACACGCTGCGGATTTCCGATCTGCGGGTGCCCACGGGCGTGAAGGTTCTCGACGACCCGGAGACAGTGCTCGCCACCGTGACCCCGCCGACGAAGATCGAGGAGCCCGAGGTCGTCGAGGAGGAGCTGGAGGAAGGCGAGCTGCCCGAGGGCGAAGTGCCCGAGGAGGAGCGCCCCGAGGGTGCTGCGGAGGAGCCGGCCGAGCCGGGGGCCGAGACCGCCGGCGAAGAGCAGAACGTCGAGGGCTAGGTGCGCCTCTTCCGTCGAGGCGAGCAAGCCTCGACGCTCGACCTCCTGGTCGCCGGCCTTGGCAACCCCGGGCGCGAGTACGCGGCCACCCGCCACAACGTCGGCTTCATGGTCGCGGACGAGCTGGCGCGGCGGCATGGGGGATCGTGGCGCGGAAAGTTCTCCGGGGAGCTGGCCGAGGTGCGGCTCAACGGTCTCCGGCTCGGCATCCTGAAGCCGCAGACGTACATGAACGAGTCGGGCCGCTCGGTGAGCGCCGCGGTGCGCTTCTTCAAGGTGGCGCCGGAGTCGGTGCTCGTCGTGCACGACGAGGTCGATCTCGAGCCGGGGAGGCTGCAGGTGCGGATGGGCGGCGGCCTGGCGGGGCACAACGGCCTGCGCTCGGTCGCGCAGCATCTCGGTACCGGTGAGTTCGGCCGGGTGCGAATCGGCGTCGGCCGCCCGGAGCGGGGCGATCCGCGTCCCGTAGCCGATTTTGTCCTGTCCCCGTTTCTCCCGGACGTGGACGTCGCGGCGCTCGTGGGCCGGGCTGCGGACGCGGTGGAGAGCGTGGCTCGCGACGGGCTCGACGAGGCGCAGAACCGCTTCAACGAGCGGGGCTAATCCGGGGCAATTTCGCCTCATTCCGCGCACCACGGGCGCGGATCTCGGGGCTACGCTCGAAAGCGGGTGGTGGTTCGGGGTGGCCCCGTTTAGTTGGGGCTAGACGTCATTGGGCCGCGAGCCCGTCCGGCAGCCGCGATTCGTCGATGCGGACCCGGACGTACAGCCCCGCTCCCGTCCGCCCGTATTCGACCCGCATCGCCTCGCCCGGCACCCCGGTCAAGACGTGCGCGTTCGCCTCCCACCAGCGTCGGAAGCGCTTGTCGGCGTCGGGCGGATCGAACGACGCCACCAGCCTGGGGCGAAAGCCGATGTCGACGAGCTCTCCGGCCACGAGCCAACTCTAGTCCGCTGGCTACGATGACCTCCGCGGAACCCGCGGTTCCGTCGTTCGCCATGGACCAGCCCGCTCCCGCACTCGAAGTCCTCGCTCGGCGCCTCGCCGAGACCGACCGCCTGCGCGCGTTCGCCGCCGAGCCGCGGAGCGCGCGCGTCTCCGAGGCTCTTCTGCCGCTCTTCCTCGCCGCCGTGTGGCTCGAACGCGACCGGCCGCTCGTGGCCGTGCTCCCCGACGACGCCCAGGCTCGCGACGCCGCCGAGGCGGCCGCGTGGTTTCTCGGCGAGGACCGGGTCGGACTGTTCGCGTCGCGCGGCGTCCGCTGGGGAAGCGGGCTCGAGCCGCCTCCGCACCTTGTGGGCGAGCGCGCCCGCGCGCTCGCGGTGCATGCCGCCGGCGGGCTCGTGTGCGCCTCCGCCCCCGGGGCCGCGGAGGGCGTGCCGCCAGGGGCAGCGCGACCCGAAACCATCCGCCTGCGCGCCGGCGAAGAGATCGAGGTGGACGCGCTGAGCGAGCGCCTCGCACTCGCCGGCTACGAGCGCGTCGAGCAGTCGCAGGAGCGAGGCCAGTTCGCCGTGCGCGGCGGCATCGTGGACATCTTTCCGTCGACAGGCCGAGAGCCGGTTCGGATCGAGCTGTTCGGTGACGAGGTGGAGTCGATCCGCGCCTTCTCCGCCTTCACCCAGCGCACGCTCCACCCGGTCGAGGAGGCGCTCGTCTATCCGGCGGCCGAGCGGCGGCGCGATCTCGTCGAACCGTGGCTCGAGGAGGGACCGCGCTCAGTGCCCGACGACCTCGTGGCACCGCTGCCCACGCCCGACGTCGTCTGGGACGCGGACGAGGCGAACCGCGTCGTCGTGGAGGAGCTCGGCGAAGCGCTTGCGCTCGACGGAGCCGTCGAACTCTCGCAGCTCCCGGCCGGCCAGCCCTATGCGTTCGAGGCGCAGCGCCCAGCGGTCGCGGCGCGCGGGCTTGCCGAGGCGGAGCGCGACCTGACCGCGTTCGTCCGCGCCGGGAACGTCGTCATCGTCACGTTCGCCCACCGCGGCGAGGCCTTGCGCACGAAAGGCCTCCTGCGTCGCATCGAGCCCGTCATCCTCGACCCCGGGGACGCGCTCCCCGACGAGCCGGCCCTCGTGTTCGCGGTCGCGCCCGCACGCCGGGGCTTCGTGCTCCGCGATCTCGGTCTCATCCTCCTGCCCGACACGCAGGTCTTCCGCAAGCGTCCCCCGCGGGCGGACGTGCGTGTGGGGCGCGCACTGCAGAGCTTCGCCGACCTCCGCACCGGCGATTACGTTGTCCACGAGGATCACGGCGTCGGCAAGCTCCTCGGCTTCGAGACGAAGACGGTCGCCGGCGTCACGCGCGACTACCTCTTCCTCGCCTTCCGCGGCGACGACCGCCTCTATGTCCCGCACGAGCAGATCGGGAAGGTCTCGCGCTACGTCGGCGCGGACGGGCACGCGCCCGCGCTCTCGAAGCTGGGCGGCAAGGCGTGGCAGACGATCAAGTCGCGCGCCCGCGCGGGGGCGCGCGAGCTCGCCGGCGAGCTCATCGCCCTGTACGCCCGCCGTCAGCGGGTGCAGGGCGACGCGTTCGACGTCGAGAGCGAACTGATGGAGCAACTGGAGGCGAGCTTTCCCTACGAGGAGACTCCCGACCAGCAGCGGGCCATCGAGGCGGTCAAGGAGGATCTCGAGGCCCCGCGGCCGATGGACCGGCTCGTCTGCGGGGACGTGGGGTTCGGCAAGACTGAGGTGGCCGTCCGCGCCGCCTTCGCCGTTACCGTCAACGGCAAGCAGACGCTCATGCTCGCCCCGACCACGATCCTTGCGCAGCAGCACTGGAACACCTTCCGGGAGCGGTACCGCGACCTCCCGATTCGGGTCGAGATGGTGTCCCGCTTCCGCAGGCCGGCCGAGGTGAAGGCCGTGCTCCGAGACTTCGCCGACGGCAAGGTCGACGTCTTGATCGGGACGCACCGGGTCCTCTCGCGCGACGTCATCCCCAAGAAGCTCGGGCTCGTCATCGTGGACGAAGAGCAGCGCTTCGGCGTCGCGCAGAAAGAGCTCCTGCGGCAGTTGCGGCTGGAGGTCGACGTGCTCGCCCTGACTGCGACCCCGATTCCGCGCACGCTGCACATGTCTCTTTCCGGCCTCCGGGACATCAGCGTCATCGAAACGCCGCCGGTGGGGCGCCGCCCGATTCGCACCCACGTGGGCGAGTACGACGAGGATCTCCTCGTGCTCGCGCTGCAACGCGAGGGCGAGCGGGGCGGGCAATCGTTCTACTTGCACAATCGAGTCGAGACCATCGAGGAAGCGGCCGAGCACCTCCGGCAGCTTCTGCCCACCCTGCGCTTCCTCGTCGCCCACGGGCAGATGCGGGAGCGCGACCTCGAGGAGCACATGTTGTCGTTCCTCGCCGGCGACGCGGACGTGCTCGTCTCGACGACGATCATCGAGTCGGGCCTCGACATCCCGCAGGCGAACACGCTCGTCGTCGAGCGGGCCGACACCCTCGGGCTCGCTCAGCTGTACCAGATCCGCGGGCGGGTGGGGCGGAGCGATGTCCCGGCCCATGCGTATCTCCTTTATCCGGACGGGCACGAGCTCACCCCGGAGGCACGGGCCCGCCTCGCCACGCTCGCCGACCACACGGAACTCGGCGCGGGCTTCGCAATCGCCATGAGAGATCTCGAGATCCGCGGTGCCGGCGACCTGCTCGGCGCCGAGCAGTCGGGGCACGTCGCGGCCGTCGGCTTCGAGCTCTACGTGGAGCTTCTAGGCGAGGCCGTCGCCGAGCTCTCAGGCACGCGGCGCGCCGTCGCGCGGCCCGTGCGGGTCGAGGCCCAAATCGACGCCTACATCCCCTCCGACTACGTCCCCGGCGAGGCGCAGAAGATCGACCTGCACCGCCGCCTCGCGCTCGCCGAGTCCGAAGACGAGCTGCGCGAGCTTCGCGCCGCCGCCGAAGACCGCTTCGGTCCGCTCCCGGAGCCGGTCGAGCACCTGTTCGCCATCCAGGAGGCGAAGCTCAAGCTCGCGCGCCTCGGCGGCGACTACCTCGTCTTTCGCGGTGGGCGGACCGTCGTCGGGCCGCTCGTGCTCGGTTCGAGCGAGCTGCGCGAGCTGCGCCGGCTCTCGGAGACGGCCGTCTACTCGAGCGCGAGCCGTGAGGTGACGCTCCGCGGGGACGGGTTCGATCGGGCGCTCGGACTGGTCGATGCTATCCTCGACCTGCGGCTCGCCGCCTAGTCTCGCCTCATGCCTTTCTCGCGACGCAATCTCCTACCGCTGCTTCTGCTCGCCCTCGTGACGGCGCCCGTCGCCGCTGCCTGCGGAAGCGGCGGCGGCCCAAAGGCCGTGCCGCCGGGGGCGGTCGCGCTCGTGGGCGACAAGGCGATCGCGAAATCCGACTTCGACCAGCTCATGAAGCAGGCGGAGGAGAACTTCAAGGCGCAGAGGCAGGAGTTCCCCAAGGTCGGTACACCCGAATACGAGAACGTCAAGAAGACGATCCTCGACGGGCTGATCCAGCAGGCGGAGTACGAGCTCGCGGGCGAGGCGATGGGAATCACGGTGTCCGACCAGGAGGTGCAGAAGCAGCTCGACGCGCTCAAGCAGCAGTACTTTCCGGGCGACACGGACGACACCAAGTACAAGGCAGAGCTCGCGAAGGCCGGGCTCACCGACAAGCAGGTCCGCAGCCGCCTGAAGGCCAAACTCCTGTCCGACAAGATCAAAAAGGCCGTCTTCGCCAAGGTGAAGGTCACCGACGCGGACGTCCAGGCGTATTACAACGCGCACAAGCCCGACTACACGGCGCCGGAATCACGCGAGGTGCGCCACATCCTCGTGAAGACGAGGGCGAAAGCGGAGAGCCTTTACGAGCAGGTCAAGGGAGGCGCCGATTTCGCCAAGCTCGCGCGCAAAAACTCGCTGGACACGGGCACGAAGGAGCAGGGGGGCAAGTACACGGCCTACAGGGGCCGGTCCGTGCCCCCGTTCGACAAGTTCGTCTTCGCGGCGAAGACCGGCGAGCTCTCGCATCCGATCAAGACGGAGTACGGGTGGCACGTCATCCTCGTCCTCTCGGACATCAAGCCGGAATCGATCACGCCGCTGGCGAAGGTGCGCGACTCGATCCGCACGACGCTGCTGCAGCAACGGCAAAAGCGTGCGCTCGACGCGTGGACGGCGGACGTGAAGAAGAAGTACGCGGACGACATCTCGTACGCGCCGGGCTACGCGCCGGCGCCCGCGACGAGTACCTCCACCGGCTAAGGCGATGAGCGGGCGGGACGGGCTGGCGCGGGCCCTCGTCGACCTCCAAGAGCTCGCCGAGCGGCTGCGCCGCGAGTGCCCCTGGGACCGCGCGCAGACCGAGCGCACGATCGTTCCGCACACCGTCGAGGAGGCCTACGAGGTCGCGGACGCCGCGCTCGCCGGCGACGACGCCAAGCTCCTCGACGAGCTCGGGGATCTCCTTTTCCAGACGTTCTTCCTCGCGCTCCTGCTCGAGGAGCGGGGTGCGGGCGACCTCGCCGCCGTAGCGCGTGGAATCCACGCCAAGCTCGTGCGCCGGCATCCGCACGTCTTCGGGCCTGCGGGCGAGCTCCGCTCCGCCGACGAGGTGAAGAAGCGCTGGGAGGAGCTCAAGTCCGACGAGGAGGGGCGGGAGGGGATCTTCCACCACGTCCCGGAGACGCTGCCGGCGCTCCTCCTCGCCCAGAAGGTGCAGCGCCGCGCGGCGGCGATCGGCTTCGAATACCCGGAACTAGTCGGCGCCCATGGGGATCTCGAGGACGAGGTCCGGGAGCTCGCGGTCGAGCCGAGCGGCGACGAGGTCGGCGACGTGCTCTTCGCGGCGGTCAACGTCGCGCGTCACCTGCGCGTCGATCCGGAGCTCGCGCTCCGGGAGGCGAGCGGGCGCTTC
The DNA here is from genome assembly GCA_035639875.1 of Gaiellaceae bacterium. Lineage (GTDB taxonomy): Bacteria > Actinomycetota > Thermoleophilia > Gaiellales > Gaiellaceae > JAIBJP01. The sequence goes on from DASQXE010000200.1 coordinate 38,219, forward strand.
GTCGCCCGGGTAGAACGCGCGGCGGAGCTGGCGGCGGCCGCAGGCAAGGACTTCGGAGAGCTGTCGCTCGAGGAACAGGACCGCTGGTACGACCGTGCCAAGGAGGGCGAGCGATCGGTCGGATAGCCGACATCCACGCCCGGGAGATTCGCGACTCCCGCGGAAACCCGACTGTCGAGGTGGACATGACGCTGGAGTCGGGAGCGTTCGGCCGGGCTGCCGTTCCGTCCGGGGCTTCCACGGGGCGCTTCGAAGCCGTCGAGCTACGCGACGCCGACGGCAAAGGCGTGACGCAGGCGGTCGGAAACGTGAATGGCGAGATCGCCGACGCGCTGCGCGGTCGCGATGCCGCGGATCAGGGCGAGCTCGACCGCGCTCTCATCGATCTCGATGGGACGCCTAACAAGGGACGGCTGGGGGCCAATGCGATCCTCGGCTGCTCCCTCGCCGCCGCGAAGGCGGCGGCGGCCGCGGCGGGGAAACCGCTGTACGAGTGGATCGGGGGCGCGGACGCCCATGTCTTGCCCGTTCCGCTCATGAACGTCGTCAACGGGGGCGCGCACGCGCAGAACAACCTCGAGTTCCAGGAGTTCATGATCGTGCCTGCGGGAGCGCCGACGTACCGCGACGCATTGCGCGTTGGCGCCGAGGTCTTGCACTCGCTGAAAGCGCTGCTCCATGAGCGTGGGCTCGCAACCGCCGTCGGAGACGAAGGCGGGTTCGCACCGGAGCTCGATCACGAGTTTGCCGCGATCGACGTGGTGCTGGAGGCTGCTGAGCGGGCAGGGCGCCTCGACGCGATCGCAATCGCTCTGGATCCGGCGATGACAGAGCTCCTCGATGAAGACGGCCTCTACACCTGGGGGGGAAAGGACGAGACGCCCGACGAGCTGCCTAGTTATTGGGCGCACATCGTCGAGACGTACCCCGTGGTGTCAATCGAGGACGGAGCGGCCGAAGACGATTGGGTCGCGTGGAAGCGAATCACCGAGCGCCTCGGGGACCGTGTCCAGCTCGTCGGCGATGACCTCTTCGTCACGAATGTCGAACGGTTTCGGCGGGGGATCGACGAAGGCGTTGCAAATGCGATCCTTGTCAAGGTCAACCAGATCGGGACGCTCACGGAGGCGCTGGAGGCGATCGCGCTCGCGCGGGAGAACGGCTACGCAGCGGTGATCTCGCACCGGTCCGGGGAGACGGAGGACACGACGATCGCCGACCTCGCCGTGGCGACCGGCGCGGGGCAGATCAAGACCGGCGCGCCGTCGCGGACGGATCGCGTGGCGAAGTACAACCAGCTCCTCCGGATCGAGGAAGAGCTAGGCGCGCGGGCTTCCTATCCCGGCTGGGATGCGTTTCCGCGCTTTGGGCGTGCTTCCTGACCGTTTCGGCGCGAACCGCGCGCCATTCATGCGGTTCGCGGCGCTACGCTCGAAAGCGGGTGGTGGTACGGGGTGGCCCCCGGGTTCTGCGCTCTTGTGCTCGCGCTAACGTGAGCATGTGACGCCGCGCCGCACGAAGATCGTCTGCACGATCGGACCCGCCTCCTCGACGCCCGAACAGATGGACCGCCTCGTGGCCGCGGGCATGGACGCCGCTCGTCTCAACTTTTCGCACGGCTCGCACGAGCAGCATGCCGAGCGGGCGCGCCTACTCCGCGAAGCCCAGCAACGCGCCGGACGTCCGCTCGCGGTCATCGCCGACCTGCAAGGCCCCAAGCTCCGCGTCGGCGACCTCGCCTCGCCCGTCGTGGTCTCGGAGGGCGAGGAGGTTGTCGTCGCCGGCGCTACGAACGGCCGTCCCGGCGACCTTCCCGTCAGCCCGCCGATCCTTCCCGAGATCCTCCGGCCCGGCCACGAGGTCCTGATCGACGACGGGCTCGTCCGGCTCCAGGTAGCCGAGGTCGCCGAGGGACGCGCGCTCTGCACCGTCGAGGTCGGCGGCCGCATCGAATCCCACAAGGGCGTGAACGTGCCCGGCGTGCCGATCCCTATCCCATCCCTGACGGAGAAGGACCTGGCTGACCTCGAGTTCGCCCTCAGCCTCGGCGTCGACTGGATCGCGCTCTCGTTCGTGCGCTCGGCCAACGACATCCGCGGCCTGCGCGAGCTCGTCCAAGGCGCCGGCGCGGACACGCTCGTCATCGCCAAGATCGAGAAGGCCGAGGCGCTCGAGGAGCTCGACGCGATCGTGAGCGCCGCCGACGCGGTCATGGTCGCCCGCGGTGACCTCGGCGTCGAGATCGGGCCCACCGCGGTCCCTCTCGTCCAGAAGCGCATCATCCTCTGCGCCCTCGAACACGGGAAGCCCGCGGTGACGGCGACCCAGATGCTCGAGTCCATGCTTCATCACGCCGAGCCGACGCGAGCGGAGGCGAGCGACGTCGCCAACGCGATTCTCGACGGGACGTCGGCGGTAATGCTCTCGGGCGAGACGGCGGTCGGCGAGTACCCGGTGCAAAGCGTCGCCTTCATGGACCGGATCGCACGTGCGGTCGAGCCGAGCCTCGGTCCCCGCCACGAGCTCGCGCGGGCGGCCGACGCTCCCTTCCCGACCGTCGGGGAAGCGATGTCGAACGCCGCCTGCGACATCGCCGAGGTGCTCGGCGCGGTCGCCATCCTCGTTCCGACGTACAGCGGTCGGACGGCCTCCGCGGTCGCCCGCCACCGCCCGCAGCGCCCGATCATCGCCGTGACGCACAAGCGCTATGCCGTGCAGCAGCTCGCGCTCGAGTGGGGCGTCGTCTCCGCGGAGATCGAGGAGTGCCGCGACGTCGAGGACCTCTGGGCGCGCTCGCTCGAGGCCGCCAGGGAGACGGGGCTCGTGCAGCCCGGGGACCGGGTCGTCATCACCGCCGGAACCGCGGTCAACGTGCCGGGCACGACCAACGTCATCAAGGTCGAGACCGCCTAGCGTCCAACTAGGCTTGGGCGCGTGCGGGGCTCGCCCAGGCTCTGGCTCGCGCTCGCCGTCGCCGCTCCCGCGGTCCTTGGCATCGGACGACTGCTCCCGGCCGAAGGGTTCGGGCTCGCACTTCGTCTTGCCGGCGCCGCCGCCTGCGTCCTCCTCCTTCCCGGCGCGTTCTTGGTCGGCGCTCTGAAGCCGCCCGGCTCGCTCGGGGTCGCCCTCGCGGGCGCATTCGCATGGAGCCTCGTCGCGGTCTTCGTCGCGCTCGCGTTCACCTTCGCCGTCAGCGGCAGCCTCGGCCTGACAATCGGTTTCGTGTTCGGCCTGGCGCTCGCGGCGCTGGTCGCCGCGCTCAAGAGCGCCCCGTTGCCGCTCGAGCGAGCCGACCTGCTCGCCGTCCTAGTGCTCGCCGCGGGCGGAACGGCGCTCGCCGCGGTCGTTTGGTGGGCGAGCGCGACGATCGGCGGCAGCCTCGGCCCGTCGGTGAGCGATGCTCTCTTCCATCTCGGGCGCGTGCGCAAGCTCGACGACGCGGGCGCGCTCACGTCCATCCACGTGGCCGATGACCTCGCCGGAGGGGCTGTCAACCCCGGCTACGCGTTTCCGCTCTGGCACGGCGCGCTCGCTCTCGTGGCGCGACTCGCAGGAGTCGATCCGACCCTCATCCTCCTCTATTTGCCGGCGATCCTCACGCCGCCGGCGCTCGTCGTTGCCTACGGCGCGGGCGCCGCGCTCTTCCGCTCGTGGGCGGGCGGCGTGGCGACTGTGCTCGGGGAGCTCGCCCTCGTTGTCTTCGGGCGCGACGGCGTCGGCTGGCTCCAGTTCCTTGCCCAGCCGGGCGGGGCGGCCCGGCTTCTCCTCGTGCCGGGTCTCCTCGCGCTCGTCTTCGCTTTCGTGGAGGAGGGGAGGTGGGCGCTACTTGCCTCCGCCGCGGCCGCATCCTTCGTTCTGGCGGTCGTTCACCCGACGTACGCTCTCTTCGCCGCGCTTCCGCTGGCCGGGTTCCTGCTCGCCCGCGCGCTCTTCCCGGTCCCGGTCGAGACGCGCCGCCTCGTCGCGGGGCTCGGGGCCGTTGCCGTCCCAGCCGGTCTCTTCTTCGTCTGGCTCGCCCAGTTCGTCGGAGACGCGGCCGCGCAGCGTCACCCCGTTCGCTTCACCCAGCAGGTCGAGACCGTCGGCTCGGGCCTCCGCCTGCGCCCCGAGCAGATCGCCTGGGGCGGAGGGGTCAAGGTCGCCGCACTGGTCGCCGTGCCGCTCGCCGTCCTCGCAGTTCGGCGCCGGTGGTCGGCGTACGTCCTCGGCGGCACACTCGCGATCGCGCTCGCGGCGCTCGTCCCGCCGGTCTTCGAACACCTCGCCGACACCGTCTCGCTCTCGCAGGCGGTCCGGCTC
>DASQXE010000201.1:0-4024 GCA_035639875.1 Gaiellaceae bacterium
AGCAGCTCTTCGTGCCGAACTGCGGCAGCTGTCACACGCTGCGGGACGCGGCGACGGTGGGGACGGTCGGCCCGAACCTGGACGACGCCTTCTTCGCCGCTCGGAACCAGGCCGGCTTCGACGAAAGCACGTTCTTCCAGATCACGCTCGACCAGATGCGTTTGGCGGCGCCGCCGATGCCGCATTTCAACGAGGAACCGCAGAAGCTCTCCGAGGAACAGCTCGTGGACGTGGCCGCCTACGTCGCCGCCGTCGCGGGGGTGCAGCAGCCCGCGCAGGCGTCGGGCGGAACGACCGCCGGAACAACGACCGCGCCCTAGTAGCTAGTTCCGCCGTGACGTCGTCCGCTCGTGCTCCAAGTCGACGACGACGTGCGTGATCGGAAGATCGAACCGCTCGCGCGTGCGGGTGATCAAGCCGCTCTCGAGCCAGTTCGAGCGTCCCGGCGGATGAGTCGAGATGATGATCTCGTCGGCGCCGAACGTGCGCAGCGCGTCGTCGATCGCCTGCATCGGATCGTCGTCCCCGACTTCCCCGCGCGCGTCGACACCCTCGGCGGCGAGTGCGGCGAGCGATTCGTCGAGGCGCTCCTGTGCGCGCTCCCGCGCCTCGTCCTCGTCGGAAGTCCAGTGGCGAATTCGCGAGTTGAGGGCGGGACAGACCACGAGGACGTCGGCCGCGGCGCCCTCGGTCCGGTGCACGATCTCTCCGCGTAGAGCGCGCCCGGCGACCGTCTCGTTCGCAATCACGAGCACTTTCTTCGGCTCACCGGGACGGGCTCTCCGCCGATCCCACACAGCGGGTTCGGCAGTTCGGGGCTCGGACTTCATGTAGATCCCAACCGCCACGCCCAGCCCCAATGCGAGAAACACCCCGAGGCCGACCCAGCGGCCGCCGACCACCCCGGCCAGAGCGACCGCGCCGCAAAGGATCCCGATGACGATGACGAAGGAAAAGGCCTCCGCCTCGGTGCGGAACGGGTTTCTCATCACCCTCCGTTAGAGCACGTAAACCGTGGTGTACACCACGATCCACATTACGTCCACGAAGTGCCAATAGATCCCGGGAACCTCGACGCCGAGGTGATCGTGCGGCGCCGGGCCGTAGTGCCCGCGTACCGAGCGAATGAGCGCGTAGAGCAGCAGGTTGAGGCCGATGAAGACGTGGGCTCCGTGCAAGCCGGTCAGCCCGTAGAACGTGGAGCCGAAGGCCAGGTCGTGCGGCGAGAAGCCGATGCGCGTGTACTCGCGCGCCTGGATGAGGAGGAACGTGAGGCCGAGCCCGAAAGTCAGCGAGAGCCCTGCGACCAGCCCCGAGCGGTTGTTGCGCTTGATGGACTGGAGCGCCCAGTGCATCGTGAAACTCGAGGTGACGAGGATGATCGTGTTGAGGAGCGCGAGGTAGACCGGTAGCTCATACGGCTCGGGCGGCCAGTGTCCCTTGTGCGCGACGACGCGAGCGAAGAAGTACGCGGTGAAGAACGAGCCGAAGAGCATCACCTCGGAGGCGATGAAGAAGTAGATGCCGAGGAGGCGCGCGTCGACGCGCGAGCTTCGGTTCGCTACGGGCGGATGCTCGGCGTGAGTCTCCGCGTGTGCCGCGGTACTCATGTCGCGGCCGCTTCTTCGGCGGCTTTCGCTTCCTCTGGAGCGACCACGACGTGCTCCACCGGGAGGCCGAGTCCGCGAATGCGCCCGACGACGTCGCGGCGAAGCCAGCCGGAGCTCGCCTCCGGGAAGGTCGAGACGATGATCTCGTCGATCTGCTCGTCGTGCACCGCGTTCTGCGCCGCGACGACCGGATCAGGGTCGCCGAGATGGCCCGACGCCTGGATGCCCTCCACGCCCATGCGCGCGCAGACCTCGCGCAGCCGCCGCTCGGCGCCCTCCGCGTCGGCGGGAATGAGGATCGTGAAGTCGACCGCCCCGAACGAGGCCCGCTCCCGAATGGCTGCCCGGAGCGGCTCGCCGAGGATGGTCTGGTTGGCGATAACAAGCACGTGCGAGCGCTCACGAGGGGAGGCGAGGTCGACTTCGACATGGTCGACCGGCACGTCGACGGCCTTGCGTGCGCGCTCGATGAGGTTGGAGCGCAGCCAGCTCGACTTCAGCTGCCCCGGATGGGTGGAGATGATGACCTCGTCGGGCTCGTACTCGTAGACGGCGTCCTTGATCGCCTGCAGCGGGTCGGGGTCGACCACGGCCCCGCGGGCCGCGATTCCCGCTTCGTGGAGCAGGTCGAGCGTCCGCCGCAGCCGCCGCTCCGCGCTTGAGCGCCGGCTGTCCGCGTAGACGACGAAGCCGGCCCGCGGCTCGTTTTGGGGCGAGACGACGGTGACGCGGATCGGTCCCTCGGCCGCTCGTTTCTTCAACGCGTCGATGAGCGTCTTCCCGGCGACGGTCTCGTTGGCGACGACGAGGATGTGGCGCGGCTGGGCGCTCAATGGACTATGACCCTTTCGCGCTCCGGAACCTCCGCGCGGTCACCGTTCATGACCGCGTGCCTCGCCCCGCGAACGCCGTACTCATAGGGACTTCCGACCACCTGCGGAATCTCGTCGAAGTTGAAGATCGGCGGCGGCGAGGACACCTGCCATTCGAGGGTGAGGGCGCGCCACGGATTGGACGGCGCCGGCTCGCCCCGCCGCCAGCTGACGATCATGTTGTAGAGGAAGATGACGGTGGAGGCGCCGAGGAAGAACGAGGCGATCGAGATGATGAAGTTGAGGTCGCCGAAGCGGTCGGCGTAGTCGGAGACGCGGCGCGGCATCCCCTGCAGGCCGAGCCAGTGCATGGGGAAGAAGGTGACGTTGAAGCCGATGAACGTGCACCAGAAATGGATCTTCCCGAGCGTCTCGTTGTACATCCGCCCGGTCATCTTCGGGAACCAGTAGTAGATGCCGGCAAAGATGGTGAAGAGGGAGCCGCCGAAGAGGACGTAGTGGATGTGCGCGACGACGAAGTAGGTGTCGCTCGCGTGGATGTCAATCGGGATCGCGCCGAGGTAGATGCCCGAGAGCCCGCCGATCACGAACATCGACACGAACCCGGACGCGAAGAGCATGGGCGTCCTGAAGTGGATGCGCCCCTCCCACAGCGTGGCCAGCCAGCTGAACACCTTGATGCCCGTCGGAACCGCGATCAGCATCGTCGTCACCATCATCGGAATGCGGAGCCACGGCGTCATTCCCGAAACGAACATGTGATGGGCCCACACGGAGAAGCCGAGTATGAGGATGGCCATGAGCGAGAGGGCCATCAGGCGGTAGCCGAAGATCGGCTTGCGGGCGAAGACGGATATGACCTCGGAGGCTATGCCGAAGCCGGGCAGCATCATGATGTAGACAGCCGGGTGCGAGTAGAACCAGAAGATGTGCTGGTAGGCGATGACGTAGCCGCCCTCTGGCCCCGGCGAGAAGAAGTGCGTGTGCAGGACGCGGTCGAAGAGGATGAAGAACTGCGATCCGGCGATGAACGGCGTGGCGATGACGACGAGGGTCGAGGTGGCGAAGTTGGCCCACACCAGGAGCGGTAGGCGCCAGAACGACATCCCCGGCGCGCGCATGGTGATGATCGTGACCAGGAAGTTGAGGGCGGTCATGATCGACGAGGCCCCCGCCCACTGGATCGCCATCTGGAAGAAGAGGTTCCCGACCGGCTGCTGGACGGCAAGCGGCGTGTAGTTCGTCCAACCGGCGGCGAATGCGCCACCGTCGGGAATCACATAGCTCGCCAGCATGATGAAGCCGGCGATCGGGAGCAGCCAGTACGAAAGCGCGTTCAGGCGCGGGAAGGCCATGTCCGGCGCCCCGATCATCAGCGGGATGACGAAGTTCCCCAGGCCGGCGAACGCCGGGATGACGAACAGGAAGATCATCAGGGACGCGTGCACCGAGAAGAGCCCGTTGAACGTGTTGTTGTCCACGAACTGCATCCCGGGTCGCGCCAGTTCGGCGCGCATGAACATCGCCATCAGGCCCGCGGCGACGAAGAAAAAGATCGTCGTCACCACGTACTGGATGCCG
>DASQXE010000202.1:0-17722 GCA_035639875.1 Gaiellaceae bacterium
CCCCAACCGCCTGCACGAACGGATCCGGTTCACGCGCGCGGGGGACGGCTGGAAGCGCGAGCAGCTGGCGCCCTAAATCGACGCCATCCCCGTGCGCAGCGAGCCGAGCCGCGCGCCGATGACGGCGTCGGCCGCGTCGCGGCTTTCGGGATGGCCGGTCACGGCGGCGACGAACTCGTCACGGTCGAGCGTGAAGAGCTCGACCTCGCCGCGGGCGACGACGGTCGCCGTGCGTGCAACCGGGCGCAAGAGCGCGATCTCGCCGAAGCTATCCCCCGCTCCGAGGCTCCCAAGCGAGCGACCGTCCGCACTCACGTCGACCTCGCCCGAGCCGACGACGTAGAACCTGTCGCCCGGCTCGCCCTCCCGGATGATCTCCTCGCCGCTCTGCGCGCGCCGCAGGCGCAGGCTGCCAGCCAAGTGCTCGATGGTCGCGGCCGGCAACGGAGCGAAGATCGGGAGGCCGCGCAGGAGCGCGAGCTCGCGCTCGGGTACCGCCGCCTCAGCGTCGATGCGGACGAGACGCGGCCAGGCAAGCGCGGCGAGGACCGGCAAGAACCCGCCGGTCACGAGCAAGGCCCCACGGATGCCGAGACCGGAGATGAGCGCCGGCGCCAGAATCGCACCGAGTCCGACCGCCCCGATCAGCACGAACTCGATCACGCCGAAGACGCGTGCGAGCACCTCGTCGGGCGCCGAGCGCTGGAGCAGCGTGAGCGCGGCGACGTCGACGAGCGTGTTCCCGATGCCGAGCACGGCCAGGAGGACGAGCGCAGGCGCCTCATGTGGCCAGACGCCGACGAGCGCGATCGGAATCCCCCAGAGGACGAGCCCGAGGCCGAAGTCGGATGCAAGGCGCCGACGGCCGACGAGCGCGAGGGCGACGACGACCCCGGCGAGCCCGCCGATCCCGATCGCCGAGTTGAGAAAGCCGGGTCCGGACTTGCCGAGGTCGAGGAGGTCGAGGGCGGCGACGACGATGAGGACGTTCAGCGCGCCGTTCACGAGCGTCTGCGCGCCGTAGAGGGCGACGACGAGACGTAGTCGCGCCTGCGCCACGATGGTCTTGAAACCGGCGAGCGCCTCGGTGCCGAGCCCGGGCGCTTCGATGCGTTCCGGAACGCCGGGAGCGGACACGAAGACGAGCAGCGACCCCGACCACACGAACGTTGCAGCCGTGGCGAGAAAGACGGTTCCCGCGCTTGTCGCCGCGAGCAGCAACCCTCCGAGCGCGGGGCCGACGAAGCTCCCGACGCTCTCGATCGTCGTCGAAGCGACGTTCGCAGCGGTCAGCTCTTCCGGTGAACGCGCGAGGGACGGGAGGACGGCGGCCTGGGCCGGACGAAACGCGGTGGAGACGATGGCGACGCAGCCCGCCAGCGCGTAGACGAGGCCGGCGGGAGCTCCGGCGATAGCGCACGCGCCGGCCGCACCCATAGCCATCGCGCGCAGGACGTCCGCGCCGACCATCACCCGCCCGCGCGGGAACCGATCGCCGAGGACAGCCGCAAACGGCGCGGCGAGCGCAGCGGGCAGGAAGCGAATGAGCCCGACTAGGCCCACGGCAGCCGCGCCGCCTCGGTCGAAGGCGAAGACGGCGAGCGCGATCGCATAGGCCCATTCGCCCGTCACCGAACCGGCCAGCGCCAGCTCGATCCGGCGCAGGTCGGCGTTTGCGAACACGGCGCGGAAGGCCTGTAGGGACTCCACCAGCCGCTCTTTGGCTCCGGCGAGCATCGGAAGATGTTTGCGCCTTTTGCGCCGCGTGGGAAGATAGGGCCGAACGTGGCCGTCTTGTGTGCGGCTAGGCCGCTCACAAGGCGGTGACGAAAGGAGGCGCCGTGTCTGAGCAGGAAAAGGAGCGAGCCGTTCCCGAGTCGGAAGATCCCGACGTCGAGGGTCACAAGGTGATCCCTCGCGGTGAGGAAGGCTCCGAGGAGGAAATCGGTCGCCGACGGTCGGACGAGGAGTCCGATGTCGAGGCGCACCGAAACATGCCCTAGCCAAGGCAGGGCCGGGCGGCCCCGCCGCCCGGCCCTACTCCTTCAGAAGCTCTTCGAGCGCCGCGATCAGGCGTAGTCCTGCCGCGCGCCGCTCGTCTTCGAGCCCTTCGATCGCGGTCGCAAGCGCGGCCACGACCGCCGCGTCGCCCGTCCCCTCCTCCAGCACGGCGCGCGCCCGACGCGCGGAGCGGAGGAGGTCGAGCGCGATCGCGGCCTGGTTGGCGAACAGACCCAGGAGCTCGCTCTCGGCGAGTGTGAATCTCGACCGTTGGGGGCGGTCGAGGACTTCGAGCACTCCGAGCGCGCGCTCCCCGTGGAGCAGCGGTACGGCCATGAGGCCCCTGGGAACGTAGCCCGTCTGCTCGGCGACGTCGCGGGCGAAGCGCGGGTCTTCGCCCACGTCCTCTAGGACGAGCGGTTGCCTCGTCACGAGCACCCAGCCGGCGATGCCCGTGCTCGAGGGAAAGCGCGTGCCGACGAGCCGGTCGGAGCCCTCGCCCGAGACCGCCTCGAACACGAGCTCGTCGGCCTCCTCGTCGAGGAGGAAGATGGAAGACGCTCTCGCCCCGAAGATCGCCCGCGCGACCTCCACGACGGAGTGAAGCAGCGCGGAGTGCGCCTCCTCGGAGCCGAGGACTCCCGCTGCAACCGCCGCTCGGAAGCGATCCTCGTTCATGCCGGTCCCGTCACGTTGGAGGCGGTCAGCTGCAGGACGCTCTTGAGCTGGAACGGTGTCAGCGCCGGGTGCTTCGCCAGCACGAGCGCGCAGATCCCGGACATGTGCGGGGTCGCAAAACTGTTTCCACTCGCGCGGATCTGCGTCCCGCCGAGCCACGCGACCTCGATGTCGAGACCGCGAGCGAAGAACTCGACCGGCGGCGACGGGTTGTAGAAGAACTTCAACGGGTCGGCCAGCTCGTGGCTGCCCACCGAGAGAACGGACGAGAACCGCCACGGGTAGCTCTCGACGGGCATGTTGTGCGCCGAGGCGACGAGCACCGAGCGCTGGAAGTAGGCGCTGTCGGCGAGCTCGTGCAGAACGACGGCGAACTGCTGCTTCGTCGTCGAGAGGCTCATGTTGACGACCGAGAAGCCCTGCTCGACCGCCCACCGTAAGCCGGCCAGGAGAGCGGGACCGCTGCCCGTGTACCCCGCGCCGAGAACGCGCACGCTGAAAAGGCGGGAATCCGGCGCCAGCGAGCGGACGATGCCCGCGCACGCGGTGCCGTGCCCGCAGAGGTCACCCTCCAGATCCTCCTCGACGGTAGTTTCACCATTCTCCGCGACGGTCACGGCCACGGCACCGTCCACGGGCCCAACGAGCGGATGCTCCCGCTCGACGCCGCTGTCGAGGATGCAGACGCGGACGTCGGCTCCAGTCGACCCTCCCCACGCCCACTCGCGGTCGACCCGCTCGGGCCAGTCGAGGGATAGGGCGATCGCGTCGACGGCCTCTGCGGGCAGGCTCCAGGCGGGCAGCTCTTCGTGCGCTTCCATCGCGCAATTGAAATCGGACGCCGCTCTCGTTGCAAGGTTTGCTCAGATCGAGGCCGGGTAGGCGCGAGAGGAGCAACCGAAGGAGGTCGAACGATGGCCAACGAGCTGCGAGGCAAGAAGATCGCCTTCGTCGCGGCCGACGGTGTCGAAGAGGTCGAGCTGACCGAACCGTGGAACGCAGTCGAGCAGGCGAGCGCGGAGCCCGAGCTTCTCTCCGTCAAGAGCGGGGAGATCCAGGCGTTCAACCACCTGGACAAGGGCGGCACGTTCAAGGTGGACAAGGTCGTTTCGGAGGCCGAGCCGACCGATTACGACGGTCTCGTCCTGCCGGGCGGGGTGGCCAATCCAGACTTCCTACGGACGGATAAGCACGCCGTCGAGTTCATCAAGCGCTTCTTCGAGCAGGGGAAGCCCGTCGGGGTGATCTGCCACGGGCCGTGGACGCTCGTCGAGGCGGGCATCGTCAAGGGCCGGACGATCACGTCGTGGCCGAGCCTGCGCACCGACATCGAGAACGCGGGCGGCAAGTGGGTCGACAAGGAGGTCGTCGTCGACTCCGGCCTCGTGTCGAGCCGCAAGCCCGACGATCTGCCGGCGTTCTGCGCCAAGATCGTCGAGGAGTTCGCCGAGGGCGAGCACGCAGAGCAGCGCGAGAAGACTGCCGCTGCAGCGCGGAGCTAGCTGAAGATATCCCGCAGGCGGAGGGCAAGCCCCAGGTCGCCTTCGACGCGAACCTTTCGGGTCATGTAGGCGCTGATGGGGCTCTGCTCTCGATTCACTGCGCGCAGGAAGGTGTCCTCGTCGGCGCGGATGACGCAGTCCGCGGCCGCGTCGCTCTCGGTGACGATCGCGCGGCCGCCGTCGGCCTCGAGACGCCAGCTGCCGGCGCCCTCGATGTCGAATCGATAGGAGCCCTCCAGGCGCGCGGCACGCTCCGGAGCGATCCGCTCGGCCAGCCCGTCGAAGAACTCGCGCGCGCTCGACGCCATCAGAGCGTGGCGGGCGCCGGCTCGACTCGACGTCGCATGGGCGCGGGCGGGAGCAGCATGCTGACGGCGAGCGCGAGGGCGGGGCCGGCGGCGGTGGCGAGCACGGCCGCTTTCAGGTCGATCGCGTCGGCGACGGCGCCGAGCGTGATCGCGGCCACGCCGCCGAGCCCGATCGCGAGCCCGATCGACAGGCCAGAGGCCATCCCGACCCGGCCCGGCATGTACTCCTGGCTCATGACGAGGCTGACGCCGAACGTGCCGATGACGGCGGCGCCGGCGATCACGATGGCGACGATGCCGGCGGCGCCGCCGACGAGCACGTAGACGAGGATGAGCGGGACGGTGACGACGAAGCTCCACCGGAGAACGGGCCGCCGGCCGAACCGGTCGGCAAGCCGTCCGCCGACGAGCGTTCCGATCGCGCCGGCGATGAGGAACGCCGAGAGCACGCGCGTCCCGTAGGCCGCGCTGTGGCCCTGCGCCTTCTCCCACAACGGGATGAACGTGAAGAGGCCCATGTGGGCGACGCTGCGCAGCCCGACGACGACGAGCAGGAGCGTGAGTCCGCGCCGCTCGGCACGGTACGTAGGGGTCTCGGCCAGCCGCTCTTCGGACGGGGCAAAGTCCGACAGGTAGCGAAGGACGAAGACCAGGGCGACGGCGACGAGCAGTCCGGGGACGGCGAGGAGGGCGCCGCCGTTCAGCCCGAAGGCGACGATGAACGCCGAGGCGAGGATCGGGCCGAGCGCGAAGCCGACGTTGCCTCCGACCGAGAAGAACGACATGCCGCTTGCTCGCGCCGACCCGCTCACGTAGCTCGCGAACTTCGAGCCCTCGGGGTGGTACGCGGCGACGCCGACGCCCGCCGCGAGCACGCAGACGACGACGACCCAGTACGCGGGTGCGATCGCCGCCGCGCCCATTCCCACACCCGCGAGCGCCACGCCCGCGGGCAGGAGCCAGAGCGCGCCGCGCGCGTCGGACCAGAGGCCGAAGGCGGGCTGGATCACGGACGACGAGACGGTCGCGGCGAGCACGAGGGCTGCGGCCATCGTGTACGAGAGGTCGAAATCGTCTTTCAGGTACGGCAGGAGCGCAGGGAGCGAGCCCTGGGCGAGGTCGGTCGCGAGATGGCCCGACGAGAGCGCCGCCATCGCTTTGCGATCCACCCCCCGCACGGGGGCTGAGATTACCGGCCCGGCTTGGGCCTAGCCGTACCGCTCGGCGAGCGCGTACGTCAATTCCCACTGCAAGCGCACGATCTCGCGCCGGTTGCGGTCGAGGCCGCGCCGCGCGCCGGCCGCGCGCAGAAGTTCCCTCTCACGTAGAAGCCCTCCGAGGAGATCCTGGAGGGCTTCCACAGGGAGAGGGTTTCGCCCGCGAGGGGAGGATGCGGGCTGAGAGGGTAGAGCTGCGCTCATTGCGCACCCCTACCATCGACTTCGAGGGCTACTTGCGTATCCCCCATTCGAGGACACCGTAGAGAGGGCTTCGGATAGCATCCGGCCTCGCCCAAATGGAGATCGACGTCGTCGAAACACCGCCGGCGGAGGTCGATGCCGACGTGCTCGCCTTCGCCGTTCCCGACCCCGTCGTACTCCCGCGGGCCGGCGAGGAGCTGGATCGGCTCGTCGGCGGCGAGCTCCGCCATCTGATCGAGGACGGAGAGCTCAAGGGCGACGTCGGGAAGGCCACTCTCCTCCACACCGGGGGGCGCCTGTCCGCGCATCGGATTGGCGCGGCGGGCGTCGGCGCTACGCAGGACCTGGACGCGGACGGTCTGCGCACGGCCGCGGCCGCCATCTCGATCCGCGCTGGCGAGGTTGGCGGTCAGTCGGTCGCCTGGATCGTCGACGCGGACGGCCTCTCCCTCCCGGCCGAGGAACAGGCTCGCGCCATTGTCGACGGCACGGCGTTGGGCCCCTACGACGCCGGCCGCTGGAAGACACGAGACGACGAGCGGCGCCGCCCAGTCGAGAAGCTCGTCCTGTGCGGGCCCGGTGCCCCGTCGGCCGCCGACGCGGCCGCGCGCGCCAACGTGGTCGCCTCGTGGACGAATCGCTGCCGCGACTTCGTCAATGCTCCTCCAAATGAATGCACCCCGTCCCGGCTCGCCGACTGGGCGCAGGAAACTGCGGGATCGTTCGATTCGCTCAGCTTCGAGGCGCTCGGGCCCGACGAGATCCGCGCCGCCGGCATGGGCGCGCTGGCTGCCGTCGGCCAGGGCAGCGACAACCCGGCCCGGCTCATCAAGCTGACCTACGCGCCGCCGGCGGCGAAGGACGGGCTCGTGCTCGGGCTTGTCGGCAAGGCGATCACGTTCGACGCCGGCGGCCTCTCGCTCAAGCCCGCCGACCGAATGGAGGAGATGAAGTCGGACATGGGCGGCGGCGGCGCTGTGCTGGCGGCCATGGGCGCGATCGCCGAGCTTCAGCTTCCTCTCCGCGTGCTCGCCGTCGTCCCGTCATGCGAGAACATGCCGGGCGGCAGCGCCTATCGCCCCGGCGACATCATCACGGCCCTGAACGGAAAGACGATCGAGGTCACGAACACGGACGCCGAGGGCCGGCTAATCCTCGCCGACGCGCTCTGGCACGCGCGCCGATCCGGCGCGACGCACCTCGTCGACCTCGCCACGCTGACGGGCGCGATGGTGATCGCGATGGGCGACTACTACGCAGGGCTCTTCTCGAACGACCCCGACTGGGCCGCCACCATCCGCGAGGCGGCGGAGGCGAGCGGCGACCATGCCTGGATCTGGCCGCTGCACGAGACGTACCGGCGGTACATCGACTCGAGCTTCGCCGACATGAAGAATTCCTCCGAGTACCGCCAGGGCTCCCCCATCCTCGCGGCCCGCTTTCTGGAGGAGTTCGTCGGCGAGGGACCGTGGGCCCATCTCGACATCGCCGGCACGGCGTATCTCGAGCGCGGTCGCGACGACTACTACGACTGCTCCGGAGCGACCGGCTACGGCGTGCGGCTGCTCGCCGAGCTGGCCGGGCGCGTCTCGAGCTCCTAATGGACCTCGATCTCTCGGAAGAGCACGAACTGCTTCGCCGCACCGTGCGCGAGTTCGCCGAGGAGCGGATCGCACCGGTCGCCGAGGAGCTCGACCGCGAGCACCGCTTTCCCTACGAGATCGTCGCCGAGCTGGCCGAGCTTGGCCTCATGGGCATCCCGTTCCCAGAGGAATATGGCGGCGCGGGCGGCGACACCCTCGCGTACACGATCGCGATCGAAGAGCTGACGCGAGTCGACTCGTCGGTCGCCATCACCGTGGCCGCGCACACGTCGCTCGGCACGATGCCGATCTTCTCGTTCGGCACGGAAGACCAGAAGCGCCGCTGGCTACCGGACCTCGCCTCCGGTCGAAAGCTTGCGGCGTTCGGCCTCACCGAGCCGGAGGCGGGCTCGGACGCCGGCGCAACGCGCACGACGGCCGAGCTCCGCGACGGGGAATGGGTCGTCAACGGCTCGAAGATCTTCATCACGAACGCGGGTACGGACGTCACCGCCTGCGTCACGATCACCGCGCGCACGGGCGCAGACGAGGTCTCGAACCTGATCGTGCCCAGCGGGACCGCGGGCTACGAGATCTCGGCGCCGATGCGCAAGATGGGATGGCGCGCCTCCGACACGCGCGAGCTCTCCTTCCGCGACTGCGCAGTCCCTGAGGCAAACCTGCTCGGCGAGCGCGGTGCCGGCTACCGTCAATTCCTCGAGATCCTTGACGGCGGCAGGGTCTCCATCGCCGCCATGGGCCTCGGCCTTGCACGGGGCGCCTACGACCTGGCCGCCGCCTACGCGCGCGAGCGGCGACAGTTCGGGCAGCCGATCTCCAAGTTCCAGGCGATCCAGTTCAAGCTGGCTGACATGGCGACCGAGATCGAGGCGGCGCGCAGCCTCGTCTACAAGGCCGCGTGGCTCAAGGACGCGGGGCGCCCGTTCGGCCAGGCGGCGGCGATGGCGAAGCTCTACACGGGCGAGCTCGCGCATAGGGTGGCGAACCACGCGCTCCAGATCCACGGGGGCTACGGCTACATGGACGAGTACGCCATCTCGCGTCTGTACCGCGACCAGAAGGTGCTCGAGATCGGCGAGGGGACGAACGAGGTGCAGCGGCTCGTCATCGCGCGCCACCTCGGTTTTTGAATGGGGCCACCCCGTGCCTCCACCCGCTTTGGACCGTAACAGCGCGCGCCGCGCAGATCTAAAGCGGTTCGGAACGAACCCCGCTCGGAAGCGAATCGGAACGCGGCGGGGAAACTTCCTTCGCCCCGGCCTGTCCTTGTAGCATCCTTCCAAGCGACCCAGGAGAACGCGATGCCGCTCTTCATCGACGTCCACAGCATCGAAGGCGGCGTGTCGGCCAAGGACGTCGCCGATGCGCACATGAAGGACCTGCAGGAGCAGGCGAAACACGGGGTCAACTACAAGACGTACTGGGTCGATGAGGCCAACGGCAAGGTCTTCTGCCTCGTCGAGGCCCCGAACGCCGAGGCGGCGCACACGGTGCACCGCGAAGCGCATGGCCTCGTCGCAGACGAGATCTACGAGGTGCAAGAAGGCTCTTAAGTGCCCGCGGCCGCGAGTACGGTTGTCCGCCTGGCCGGCTGCAAACCAGCGCATTCCTGCGTCCCAGGTCGCCCCCAACGCATCCGCGTTCAGAATGACGGGCTCCCTGCGTGTAACTCGACGCGGAGGCGTATCGGTTTTCGTGCGGCCAAATCGGAACGCACCCACGGCCGCGACCACTAGAGGACACCTGTACGCCGGCGCGTCCGGCTTCTCGTATCCGACCTGGCGCGGCGGGTTCTACCCGGCCGAGGCTCGGCCCGACGAGTTCCTCCGCCTCTACAGCGAGCGGCTCCCCACGGTCGAGCTGAACACGACGTTCTACCGCCTGCCGGCACCGGAGCAGTTCGAGCGCTGGGCGAAGCAAACGCCCAAGAATTTCCGCTTCGCAGTCACCATGAGCCGCGGAACGACCTCCTTCGGCCGCATACGCGGCCTCGACGCGGCGTCCCAGACCATCTCGACGCTCGGCGAGCGCCTTGGGCCGGTGCGCATCAAGGTCGCGCAGGCACGCGACGACGGCTTCCTGCGCCTCCTCCTCGACTCGCTCGACCCGGCCATGTCATGGGCGCTCGACTTCCGCCATGACTCGTGGTCCGATCCCGACATCCAGGCACGCCTCGACGAGCGCGGCGTCGCCCGCGTCGACTCGACGGTCGGCCAGGCTCCGTTCCGCTATCTCCGCCTCCGCGAGTCGCCCTATGACGACTCCGGCCTCACCGAGATCGGGGAAACCGTGCGCGCCCTCCTCGACGACGGCATCGACGTGTTCGCCTACTTCCGCCACGAGGACGAGCCGACCGCGCCCCGCTACGCCGAGCGCCTGCTCGAGCTCGCGGGACGATCCGCAAGCCGGTAGACGAAGCGAAGAGCCTGCCAGGTCCCGTCGACCGAGCAGCTCTTGTTGTCGACCAGGCCGGCATCCAGGCCGACTCGTTGCACTGTCTCGAACGAGAGGTCGGTGTCCATGTTCGCGCTCTTCTTGGGCCATGCCACCCACAGACCGCCGGCGGGCGCGAGGCGCCGCACGAGCGGCGTGAACGCCCGCTTCAGCTCGCCGAATCTCGTGGCGAAGAGAACGATGACGTCGAGGTCGCCGCGCGATCGGGTCTTGACTCCGAGCGTCTCCGCAAACCCGCTCGGCGCGCCGATGAGCGCGACTCGCGAACCGTCTCTGATGCCGAGCTTGTGCGGGAGCGGCGTGTCGTAGCGCGCGCGGGCCACGCCGGCGTTTTACGGAATCCGTTCGGCGTAGGGCTCGATCGCCCCGGCCGTGGGCTCGATCTCGCCCCGCTCGAGCGCGGCGACGATCTCGCGCGCCAGCCGCCGGGCCTCGGACGTCTGATTTGCCGAGAGGATCGAGTTCACCGTCGCCAGCGCTTGATCGCCGTTCCAGATCTCGACCGCGACCGTATCGAGGTCGCGCTTCCGGATATAAGGATCGTTCGGAACGCCGACGCGCACGCGCACGGCTCGTCCGTCGGTCAGCACCGCCTCCTCCTCGACCGGTTGACCACGCAGGCTCATCGGACGGAAGGATTCCACAACCTCGGTGGGAAGAAACAGTGCCGCTCGTCCGTCGAGAGGACATGTACTACAACCCCCACACACATATCGAGATCGCGCGCGCCCGGCACGACGATCTCCTCCGCAGCGCGGAGAAGCACCGGCTCGCCAACCTGGTCGGCGAGAAGCGCCCCGGCCCCATCGCGAGGCTGCACGCCTTCTTCAGCCGCCGCCACGACGTGGCCGGCCAGCCGGCTCCCCGCCCGGCCTAGCGCCGCCTAGCGGATCCGTTCGGTCGCGTAGCCCCATTGGGCGAGACGGGCAAGCAGTTCGGAGCAATGCTCGTCGTCCCGAGTGGCCAGCGTGAGCTCGACTTCCGTCCCGGTCACGGGTAGGTCCATTCCTTCCCGGTGGTGCTCGACGGCGAGGACGTTCACGCGCTCGCCCGCGATCAGCGTGAGCAGGCGGGCAAGCTCACCGGGCCGGTCTTCGATTCTCGTCCGCATGACGAGGAAGCGGCCGGCCTGCGTGAGCCCGTGGCGCGCCACCTCGATGAGGAGCGTGGCGTCGATATTGCCACCCGAGAGGAGCGCGCAAGCAGGTCCGGCGCCGCGCACCTTGCCGCCCAAGACCGCCGCCACCGACGCGGCGCCGGCGCCCTCGACCACGAGCTTCACACGCTCGAGGAGGACCACGATCGCCTGCGCGATCTCGCGGTCGCTCACCGTGACGAAGCCGTCGAGCCGGTCGGCCAAGATCCGGCTCGTGAGCACGCCCGGCTTCTTGACGGCAATGCCGTCGGCGATCGTGTGGCCGAGGTCCTCCGACCCGGCGAACGGAGCGCACGATTCGGCCTGCACGCCGACGATCTTCACGTCGGGTCTGAGTTCCTTGAGGGCGAGCGCGATCCCGGAGGCAAGCCCGCCGCCCCCCACCGGCACGACCAGAATCTCCAGATCCTCGAGCTGTTCGGCGATCTCGAGGCCGAGTGTTCCCTGCCCGGCGATGACGACCTCGTCTTCGAAGGCGTGCACCAGCGTCGCGCCGGCTTCCGCCTTCTCATTCGCCGCGATCTGGGCCTCGTCGTAGCCCTCCCCGACGAGGATGACCTCGGCACCGTAGCTGCGCGTCGCGTCGACCTTCGCCATGGGCGCGTCTTCGGGCATGAACACGGTGGCGGAGACACCCAACTCGCGTGCGGCCAGGGCGACGGCTTGCCCGTGGTTGCCGGCGCTCGCCGTCACGACGCCAGCAGCCCGTTCGGCCTCCGTCAGCGTGGAGATCTTGTTGAGTGCGCCGCGGATCTTGAAGGAGCCGGTGCGCTGCAGGTTTTCTGCCTTGAGGACGACAGGGCGGCCGCTGCGCCGAGAAAGGGTCTCCGACGAGTAGAGCGGGGTTACGCGGGCCAGGCCGCGGATTCGATTCCGCGCCGCCTCGATGTCAGCGAGCGTCGGGCCTGTTCGAATCGCCATCGGACTGAATTTTGAACACCTTCTCGAGGATCTCGCGGACGGCGGTCAGCGGGTCGAGCTCGCGGCGCTCGACCTCGCCGAGCAGTCGCCTGAGCTCGGGGTCTTCGGCGACAGCCTGCTCGAGGTGGGTTTTGGCGCGAGCGCTTGCAACCGCGAACACCTCTCCGGCCAGGTTGCGCGCCCGCCGCTCGGCCAGGAGTCCGTCTCCTTCGAGGTGGCCGCGGTGCTCCTGGATCTTTTCCCAGAGCTCCTCGATCCCCTCGCCCTCCACCGCTTCGGTGAGGACGATCGGCGGCCGCCAGCCTTCGTCGGGTCCCAGCGCGAGGATCGAGCGCACCTCGTTCACCATCGTCTTCGCCGCAGGATGGTGGCTCTTGTTCACCGCGATGACGTCCGGAATCTCCATGATCCCGGCCTTGAGCGCCTGGATCGAATCGCCGGATCCCGGCATGAGAACGAGCAGCACGGTGTCGGCGATGGAGATGATCTCAACCTCGCTCTGACCAGCGCCGACCGTTTCCAGGAGGACGAGGTCCTTGCCCGCCGCGTCGAGGACGAGCGCGGCCTGAAGTGTCGCTTCCGCTAGGCCGCCCAGATGGCCGCGAGTCCCCATCGAGCGGATGAAGACCTCGGGATCGAGGAAGTGATCGGCCAGGCGGATCCGGTCGCCCAGGAGCGCGCCGCGGGTAAACGGGCTCGACGGGTCCACCGAAATGACGCCGACACTCGCCTCCGCGGCGCGGACATGGCGGACGAGCGCGCTGATGAGGCTCGATTTGCCCACACCCGGCGGGCCGGTGACGCCCACGACGTACGCCCGGCCGGTCTGCGGATAGAGGGCACGGATGAGGTCGTAGGCCAGCGGATCCGAGTTCTCGATCAGCGTGATCGCCCGCGCGAGAGCGCGCTTGTCGCCGCCGCGGACGCCCTCGACGAGGCGCTCGAGCGTCCAGCCCGGGCTCAATCGCGAGCCGGAAGAGCCGGGCCCGGCCGCACCTCCGGCGTGACGCCGCGGACGAGCACGAGACCCGCCGCCGCCCCGAGCGCCGTGAGCCCCGCGGAAATACCCCAGACGGCGCGGGCACCGATCGCGTTGGTCAGCGGTCCGGCCAGGATCATGCCCGCGCCGAGGACGGCGTAGCCGGCGCTCATGACGACTGTGAACGCGCGTCCACGCAGGCGATCGGGCGCGCCGCGCTGGACGAGGAGGGCATTCGTCACCACAGCGACACCGTTGCCGGCCCCCGCGGCGATGACGACGAGTGCGGCGATCCAGACGTTCGGGGCGAGCGCGGCCGCACCGAAGCCCAGCGCCATGAGCCCGATGGAGACGCCGTACGGGACTGTGACGCCGCGCTGCGCGATCCAAGAACCGCCGAACAGGCTCCCAACAACAAGGCCGAGGCCGGTGGCGGCGACGAGTAGCCCGTAACCGAAATCTCCGGCCGAGAAGACGTCCTTCGCCAGCACGACCTCGGAGACGTTGACGCCTGCGTTGGCGAGCATCACCACGCTCCACGCGACGAGCACCGTGAGCAGCGCCCGCGAGCGAACCGCCAGAGCCAGCCCCTCGACGAGGTCGCGCCAGGGGCCGCGACCGGGCTCGCGCTCGACTTCTTCGAAACGCTCCTTGATCCGGACGATCAGCAGCGCCGAGACGACGAAGCTGATCGCGTTCACGACGTAGGCGACGTCGGGACTCGTGGCCGCCACCAAGGCGCCGCCGACGAGCGCCCCGATCGTCCACGTCAGGTTGTCGGCGGTCTGGAGAATCCCGTTCGCCTGCGGGAGATCGCGATCGTCGACGAGGTTCGGCAGGCCTGCGTACACCGCCGGCCGAAAGAGGCTCGTGGCGATGCCCGCCGCGAAGGCGAGGACGACGATCTGGAGCGCGCTCGTGGTGAACGCCAGCGCGAAGAAGACCCCTGCGCGCGCTGCGTCCGCCAGCACCAGGATCCAGCGGCGCGAGACGCGGTCGATCAGCCGCCCCGCGAAGAACCCGATGACGACGATCGGAAGGAACTCGACGATCAGGAGTGCACTGACCCAGTTCGCGTCGTTCGTGCGGTCGAAGACGTCGACGACGAGCGCGACGAACGCGAGCCAGGTTCCGATGCTCGAGGCAAGCGTTGCGAAGAAGAGCAAGCGGAAGCCAGGAGCGCGCCGCAAAAGCTCCAGCCGAGCCCCCTCGAGGCCCAACCTCACGGTCCGCACCGTACCACCCTGTTCGTGTGGGGATAAGCCCTCAAAGGGCGGTTTTCGCGCTTTCGAGCACGCGCTCGAGCGCCGCCGCGAAGAACTCGTTCTCGTCTCGGGTCCCGACCGTGATGCGGATTGCTCCCGGCGCTCCGAAGGGGCCGAGCGGTCGAACGATGACGCCTTCTCGGAGCAGTGCGTCGAACACCGGCCGGGCGTCCTCGCCCACCTCTGCGAAGACGAAGTTCGCCACCGCGGGCGAGGCTACGAGGAGGCCGAGGCGAGCACAGGCTTCCCCGAGCTGCGCGCGTCCCTCGGCCGTCAGGCGCCGGCGGCGCGCGATCTCCTCCTCGTTGCCCAGGCTCGCAAGGGCGGCGTCCTGCGCCGTCTGATTGATGTCGAACGCGTTTCGCACCTTGCCGATCGCCTCGACGACGTCCGCCGGCCCGATTCCATAGCCGACTCTGAGGCCGGCGAGCCCGTAGATCTTCGAAAACGTCCGCAGGACGAGGACGCGGCTCCCGCGCTTGAAGTACTCCTCGATCCCGTCGGGGTAGTCCGGCTCCTCCACGTACTCGAAGTAGGCCTCGTCGAGCACGGTGAGGACGTGCTCCGGGACGCGCTCGAAGAACCGGCCGACGGCGGCGCGCGAGCTCATCGTCCCCGTTGGGTTGTTCGGATTGCAGAGGTAGGCGATTTTCGTGCGCGGACCGATTTCCCCGAGGATGCGTTCGACGTCGTACCGGTAGTCTGCGAGCGGAATGCGTCTGGGCTCGGCTCCCAGCTTCAGCGCGTCGAGGACGTAGCTCGGGAACGACGGCCAGCCGCAGACGATGTCGTCCCCCGGATCGAGCACGGCCAGGGACAGATACATGACGACGGCGTCGGCGCCGGCCGCGATCGCCACGTTCTCGAAGTCGACCCCGTGCTTCTCCGCCAGCGCCGTGCGGAGCCGGTACGCGCCCCCGTCGGGGTACCGGTTTAGCTCGGGAGCGCCGCGCGCGATCGCCTCGAGCGCCTCGGGAAAGGGCCCGAACTGGCCCTCGTTCGAGGCCAGCTTGACGACGCGCGCAAGCCCGAGCTCCCGTTGCACCTCCTCCACGGGCTTGCCCGGTTCGTACGGCACGAGGGCCCCGATGGCAGGTCGAAACAAGGGCTCGTCGGCCATCGCCTAATCTTTTCAGTTGTGAGTGAGATCGGTCTCTTCCCACTGAACCTCGTCCTCCTGCCCGGCGAGCAGGCGCCGCTGCACGTCTTCGAGCCCCGCTACAAGGAGCTCATCGGGGAGTGTCTAGAGGACAACGAGGAGTTCGGGCTCGTGCTCGCGGACGAGGAGGGGATTCGCGACGTGGGCACACGGGCCGGCGTGATCGAGGTCCTCGAGCGCTTCGACGACGGACGCCTCAACGTCGTGATCGAAGGTCGCGAGCGCTTCCAACTCGTCGAGCTGACCGAGGGTCGCTCCTTCCAGACCGCGGAGATCGTCGACGTCGACGACGACGGCGAGGAGCCGACCGAGGAGGAGCTGGAGCAGTGCCTCGTCGCCTATGACCGGGTCGTCAAGGCGGCCGAGGCCGACCTCGAAGATCTCGACCTCGACGCCGACTCGATCGCCTTCCAGATCGCTGCGCGGGTGGATTTCGGCACCGAGGTCAAGCAGGGCTTGCTCGAGCTCCGCTCCGAGCGCGAGCGCGTGCTCCGACTCGCGCCGATGCTCGACCAGGCCGCCGACGCCGTCCGCCGCGACCGCGAGATCCGCGAGCGGGCCTCCGGCAACGGCCGCGTCGAGCCTCTGTAGCGACCCTGGACGGCGGCCTAAGCCGACCACGGCCGGGCGCGGAACGGCACGCTCCCTACGTCCTCTTGATCCCGTGCACCGGCCGCCCGGCGGCCTCCCAAGCGTAATACGAGGCGCTCGGGCCGAACGAGGTTTCATACGTGACCACACGCGGATTGCGTCCGACTTCCTTCGCGCGCTGGGCGTGGCGCAGGAGATTCGGGTCGTCTCGGTTCTCCCACACGAGGATCAGGTGCACGGCGGTCATGAACATGGCCACAAAGGGGCAGCCGTCGGCCGGGCATGGAAAAGGATCCGTAGCGACACAGAACCAGCCCGAATGGTCGGCGTCCGGCTCGTCCGTCCACAGCTCCTCTTCCTGCTCGAGCTCGATCCGCTCATAGACACCGGGTTCGGACATCAACCGAGTTCCTTGGCCATGAGTACGGCGTCCACGAACTCTGTCCCACGCCGGTAATGGCTCCGGCGAAACCCTTCCCGCCGGTAGCCGAGCTGCTCGTAGAGAGCGATCGCCGGCCCGTTATGCGGAAAGACGTGCAACTCGAGCTTGCGGATGCCGGACGCGCGCGCCCACTCCTCGGCCGCTGCCATGAGCGCCGTGCCGGCGCCGTGGCGACGGTGGTCGCGGGCGACCATCAGGCCGAGATCCGCGACGTGCTCGCTCGCAGGGTGCGGATCGCGCGCGACGGAGAGCCGGCCGACGATGGAGCCGTTCGATTCGGCGACGAACACGGCCGCGTGCGGGTGGCGGCGAAGCGAGCGCAGGTACCGTCGCTCCTCCCCCACGCTCCGCCAGTCGCCGCCGGTGATCAACCATCCCTCCTCCTCGGAGCCGACCTCGCGCGCCAGCTCGACGAGACGGGCCGCATCACCGGGTTCGGCCGCTCTGATGGTGAACGTCACTGCACGACCACGCCAGCGCCGCCGCGGCGTGGATCGCCGGCTGCCTCGAGCCGGCCGTCCGGGCCGAGGGCCACGGCCGACGCGCCGCCGAAGTACAGGTTGCGCTCGGCCCAGCGGACGACGTCGTAGCCACGCTCCTCCAGCTCGTCCGCGACGCCCGGGTCAATCCCGCCTTCGAGGTTCAGCTCATCGCCCTCGAGGTGGACGCGCGGGGCGGCGATCGCCTCTTCGACGCCGAGCCCGTGGGCCACGACGTTGGTGACGATCTGGAGGATGGCCGCGCGCAGCCGGATGGAGCCGGCGCTCCCGACCACGAGGCGCGGCCGCCCCTGCGCGAGCACGACGGACGGGGCCATCATGCTTGTCAGCCGCCGACCCGGGACGGCGCCTCGACCGCTGACGTTGAGGTCGGTCTCGCCGAGCATGTTGTTCATGTGAATGCCTGTTCCAGGCACGACGACGCCGGAGCCGCACCCCGTCGAGGCGGACAGCGAGGCCGCATTCCCGCGCGCGTCTACTGCCGAAATGTGCGTCGTCGAAGGTGCGCCGGCCGGCTCCCGCGCGGCCGCCGGCCCCCCCACGCGAGCGCGGCTGGCGGCCGCCACAATCGACGGCTCGTCGAGGAGGCGCGCCGCCAAGCCTCCGCGGTAGAGGCCCGACAGGAAATCCCCGCCGCGGGCGAGCGTCGCCTCGCGCATGACCTCGGCGAGGGAGGCCACGGCCTCCACGCTCCCGGGCGGCCCGGGAGAGCCCAGGCGGTCGAGGACGCGGAGCGCGAAG